>JBCDCU010000102.1:0-10626 GCA_039181265.1 Pseudomonadota bacterium
GCGCTTCCTGACGGCGGCCCTCCGGTCAAGAAACATCGATGAGCGTCTGCAACTCACCCAGGACGTTCTGATGGAGAAGACAGCCACCGAATGGCTTGAGATACTTGAGGCGCATGACGTGCCCTGCGCGCCGGTCCTCACCCGTCGCGAGATGATCCGCCATCCGCAGACGCAGGCAAACGGGATCGTTGTCGAGACCGATCACGCGGTGGCCGGCCCCCTTCGGCAGGCAAGACCCGCACCGCGCTTTTCAAGAACCGATCCCGAGATCCGACGGGGTGCGCCCATGCTTGGCGAACATTCGAAAGATATCCTCACCGAACTCGGTCTTTCGGAAGCCGAGATTGCTTCACTGATCGAGAACGGAACGATCAAGGAGCAGGACGATATCAACCCGTCTTCAGCCGCGCCGAAAGAGGCTGCGCAATGACGCCTATCGAATTTTATTACTGGCCTACTCCCAATGGATGGAAAGTCTCGATCATGCTTGAGGAATGCGGGTTGCCTTACACAACCCGCTTCGTGAACATTGGCAAAGGAGACCAGTTCACGCCGGAATTTCTCAAGATTTCTCCGAACAATCGGATGCCGGCAATTGTTGATCATGAGCCCGGTGGTGGCGGCGAGCCGGTGAGCGTTTTTGAGTCCGGCGCGATCCTGATTTATCTGGCGGAAAAGGCCGGGCGCTTCATGGCGACCGATCCGAAAGGCCGAAAGGAAACGCTTGAATGGCTCTTCTGGCAGACAGGCAACCAAGGGCCGATGGCCGGGCAGCACAGCCATTTTCACAATTACGCTCCAGAGGCGGAACGAAATGGCTATGCGAGCGAGCGGTACAAAGGCGAATATTCTCGCACTATTGGCGTTCTGGAGCGCCGGCTCGAAGGCCGCGATTATATCATCGATGAGTATTCGATTGCCGACATGATTGCCTGGCCATGGGTGCTGATCGCAAAGGCGATGGGCCTTTCTTTGGATGATTATCCCAAAGTTGCTGACTGGCGAGCGCGCATTAAGGATCGCCCGGCCGTTCAAAGGGCCGTCAATCTTGGCAAGGAAAACCGTCGGTCCGCACCGCCGGATGAGCAAGAACGCCGGATTCTTTTCAATCAGCGGTAATCCCTAGGACGACGTTGAGGAAGGTAAATGTTGAACTCGCCCTATCTTCACGATTGCGCGCGTCACGCGAAAGTCAGTTTGCGCAGGCTGACTACCCTGTCACAACATAGACACCTGTTCCTGCAAAAAACGACGGGTCTTACGGGAGAAGCCTTTGACTGTCCATCAAACAGCGCCGCTTGCAATCGACCCTCGCCAACCGGTGACCCAACGTGTTTTTCTAGATGGGCTCGGGGTCGCAGTTCCTGAGCATATTCTCCCTCAGGATCTGGTAAAAACGGCAGCCAAACGTATCCTGGGGCCACGCTATCCGGAATTCGATCGTCTTTCGCAGAGTTTTCTGACGGCCGGTATCGAAAAGCGTTATTCGTTGGCACCGTTCGAATGGTTTGAGGAGCCGAAAGATTGGCCAGAGCGCACGAAAGCCTATCTTGCCGGTGCAACGGCGCTCTTTTGCGATGCTGCCCGCAACGCACTCAATGATGCCGGGCTTGAGCCTCACGATATCGACCAGATCGTTACGGTTTCCTCGACCGGTATTGCTACGCCCACATTGGAGGCGCGCGCTTTCAAAGAAATGGGATTTCGCCGTGACGTTCAACGTGTACCGGTGTTCGGACTTGGATGTGCTGGAGGCGTCAGCGGGCTTTCCGTTGCAGCCCGTCTCGCACGCGCCAATCCAGGCAGTCGTATACTGATGGTGGCCGTTGAAACCTGCACACTTTCGTTTCGCGCCGACCGTCTGAGAAAAGCCGACATCATTGCAACGGTCCTTTTCGGTGATGGTGCCGCGGCTGCATGTCTGAGTGCGCCTGAAGACCCCAATGCGGTGTCGCCGGGGCAGGTTCTGATCGGCGAAGGTTTCGAGTACACATGGCCGGATACGCTTCCGATTATGGGCTGGGATGTCGATCACGATGGATTCGGCGTGATCTTCGATCGGTCCATCCCGGGGTTTTTGAAGGAGAATTACCAATCCGCCCTGAGTGCAGCCTCTGCGTCCCTCGGAAGAACGATCCACGAAATTGATCGCCTGGTCTGTCATCCAGGCGGTGCAAAAGTGGTGGAAGCTCTCGAAGAAACGCTTGGATTTACGTCAGGTTCGCTCGATCACGAACGCGCGGTGCTCAGCGAGTTCGGGAATATGTCGGCGCCGACTGTTCTCTTCGTTCTTCAGAAAGTCCTGGCGGAAGAAGCCGCCTCCGAGATGCTCATGACTGCCCTCGGTCCGGGCTTTACGGCTTCTTTCCTGTCGCTCAGCCGCCAACGGGCCTAAGAGTTCGATGAGTGCGGCGATCTTTTTTATCGCGTTTCTCGTCGTTCAGAGGCTGTCCGAACTGGTGCTCGCAAAGCGCAACACACAGCGTTTGCTAGAACGGGGTGCCTATGAGGTTGGTGCCGGTCATTATCCGCTGATGGTCGCCGTCCATGGTGCTTTCGTCGTCGCGATTGCGGCGTTCGGCTATGATCAGCCCGTGAACCACTTCTTTCTTGCAGTTTATGTTCTTCTGCAGGTCTTCCGGATCTGGATACTCACAAGCCTTGGCGAGCGTTGGACAACGCGTATCATCATTATCGACGAACCGCTCATTGCGCGCGGACCCTATCGTTTCATAAAACACCCGAACTATGTTTTAGTTGTCGGCGAGATCTTTGTGGCTCCGATGGTTCTCGGGCTCTTCTGGGTCGCGATCGTCTTCTCGATCCTCAATCTGTGCCTTCTCGCCATCCGGATTCCGGCAGAAAATGCAGCGCTCGCCAAAATCAGGCCGTAGCTATCTTTCTGTCATATGCCAGCGCTATATGCCGAGGGATGCAAAGGGAGTTCGCCTCCCAGTTCGTGAGGTTTTTTCATGACGATAAGCGCGGCAGAGGATAGCGCACCGAAAAGTGCGGCGAGCCTTGGCGACCTCTGGCAGGCGTTCGGGCGGATCGGACTTCTATCGTTCGGTGGTCCGGCTGCGCAGATCGCGCTCATGCATAAGGTCCTCGTCGATGAAAAGAAGTGGCTCAGCGAAAAGCAGTATTTGAACGCGCTTTCGTTTTGCATGCTTCTTCCAGGGCCTGAAGCGATGCAGCTTGCGACTTATGCGGGCTGGCGTCTTCAGGGCGTTGCGGGCGGCCTCATCGCAGGGCTGCTGTTTGTTCTTCCAGGAGCCTTTTTTGTCCTGTGTCTTGCAACCATCTACGCCTATTTCGGCAATGTGCCGCTGGTGGAGGCGCTCTTCATTGGCGTTAAGGCGGCGGTCGTCGCCATTGTGATCGAAGCGCTCATGAAAGTTGCAAAGCGGGCGCTTATCGAGACCCAGCACTGGATCCTCGCCGGTCTTGCTTTTGTCGGCATTTTCTTTCTCTCCGTTCCTTTTCCGCTGCTCATTTTGGCTGCTGCGCTTTATGGCGCGTTCTTTGGCGGGAAAGGTGTAAGCGGAACCGATACAGAGGTCGTGGTGAGGCAATCGTGGTCCGATACCGCGCGCACGGTCACTTTATGGCTCTTTATCTGGCTCGCCCCGCTTGCGCTCTTGTGGGCTACAGCACCCGAAGGGATCATGGTCGATATCGGGTTCTTTTTCTCGAAGCTTGCCGTTGTGACTTTCGGCGGCGCCTATGCGGTCCTTGCCTATATGGCGCAAGACGTTGTCAATCATTATGGCTGGCTTGACGCCGGTGAAATGATGGATGGGCTGGGGCTTGCGGAAACAACGCCCGGCCCCCTCATTCTCGTTACCGAATTTGTCGGCTTTCTCGCAGGCTTTAAGGCTTACGGATTTGCTGCTGGCGTTGCGGCAGCACTCATCACCTTATGGGTGACCTTCGCCCCCTGTTTCTTATGGATCTTTGCTGGCGCTCCTTACATCGAGTGGATCAGCGCTCAACCGCGGCTGCGCGGAGCGCTAACCGCAATCACCGCCGCTGTGGTGGGCGTGATCCTCAATCTTTCCCTCTGGTTCGCGCTCCATGTGTTTTTTGAGCGTGTTACCCGTGAGGAGATGGGGCCGTTCCTCCTCTGGTTGCCAGATCTCTCTACGCTCTCCCTGGCTCCGGTCCTGTTAGCGATCCTCTGCGGCATTCTGCTCCTGCGCCTGAAGTGGCAGATTGCGCCCATTCTCGGTGTTTCCGCTGCTTTGGCCCTTGTCCTTTCCTTCGTCGGTCTTTGAGGACAACCTGTAAGCCTTAGTCCGCGATTGATCCGATCCGCTAAATCCTTTGAAATGTTCGATAAAGATGTTTAGGGCCGAGACAGGGGTTGTGCCGGCCAGGCGCTTTACAAGGCTTGAGGGGACGCAATGGCGAAAGTTGGAATAATCGGAGCGGGACTTGCCGGATTAACGCTTGCCTCCCGATTGGCGGGAACTGCCGACGTAACGCTTTTTGAGAAGGCACGTGGCGTCAGCGGGCGCATGGCGACCCGTCGCGCGGAACCGTTTTCTTTTGATCACGGCGCGCAATATTTTACGGCAAGAAGCCAACCCTTTCAGGACTTTATCGCACCTTACGTCGAACGCGGTCTGCTCGCAGACTGGGAGCCGCATTTCCTGATGATGGAGGCGGGAAAAGCGCCGCTCACTGCTGATAAACACGGCCCACACTATGTGGGTGTGCCGCATATGAACGCGTTCCTGAAAGCCGTGGCGGAACCTTTTTCAATCCTGCTCGAATGCCAGATCGCGCGTATCGAGCCCGGTGAGGATGGCGTAGTCCTGCTTGACCGAGACGGTACGCAGCACGGACCTTTTGATTGGGTGATTTCGACGGCGCCTGCCGCCCAGTCGCACCAGCTGATGCCCCATGCCTTTAGCGGTCACGATGCGCTCGATACGGCGCGCGTTATGGGCTGTTTCACGCTGATGCTCGGTTATCACCGCACGCTTTCGCCGGAATTCGATGGCCTTTTTGTCGAAGGCTCTCCGGTTGGTTGGATTGCCAACAATGCATCGAAGCCCGGACGCGACGGTCCGGCATCGATTGTCGTCCATAGTACCAATGAATGGGCGGAAGCCCACATGGAGGACAATCCGGACGAGGTCGCCCGGACGTTATTGGAAGAAGCGTCTAACCTGACTGGTTTGGACCTCACGAGCCCCGACCATCAGGATCTTCACCGCTGGCGCTATGCCTTTGTGACGAGAACCGCTGGGCATCCTTATTTGATCGATCCGGGTCACCGTCTCGCAGCATGTGGCGATTGGTGCATCGACGGACGCGTTGAAAGCGCGTTTTTGAGCGCAGACAAGCTTGCCCATGCTCTTTCAGAGCAGCTCTAAAGCCTGCTTTTGTCCGGATTGTTCCGTCATTGGAAGTTCAAAAAAGCGTCCTACGTCTAGGGTGCAACGGTCCTTCTGTGCCCCCGCAGTCTGACCGCTTTGCTGGTTTCCGTTTGCGATTGGAGAGGCTCATGCGGACTGTTTGGCGGGACTTCAAGAAACCTTTTCGTATCGGCGCGATCGCCGCGACGATTTTGGCGGCCACTACCTTCGCTAACACTCTGGTCGCCCAGGCTGATGCCTTCAAGTTTATCGCCTTCGGAGATATGCCCTATGGCGAGCCGGCCCGCGTCTTTCCTCCGTTTGAAGTTCTGATCGACACGATCAATAAACGCAATCCTGCCTTTTCGATCCACATCGGCGATACCAAATCGAGCGGCACGCCGTGTTCAGATGAAGCGCTCGATGCACAACTCGAATTCATGGGGCGGTTCACCCATCCACTGATCTATACCCCCGGTGATAATGAGTGGACGGATTGCCATTTTGAACGCTCGGGATCGTTCGATCCGATCGACCGTCTCTCCTATATTCGTCGCACTTACTTTGCCGATCCGACAACCTCTTTGGGGCAGAATCCTATGCCTGTTGAAAGCCAGGCTGTCGTGATGGCGGGGCGCTTTCCAAATTATCCGGAGAATACGCGTTTCGTGCGGGATGATGTCCATTTCGTCCAGGCTCACGTGGTCGGATCGAACAACAATTTTGAGGCACGGTCCCTGCGCAATGCGGAGGAGTTTTTCGAACGTGACCGGGCCAATCTCGCATGGCTCAATCACGGTTTCGATCAGGCAGAGGCTGAAGATGCCAAGGCGCTGGTTCTCTCCATTCACGCAAACATGTTCGAATTCGGCTTCGGTCCGTTCTGGAATCCTGAAGAGTTTTTGCGCCATTCAGGTTTTAAAAATTTCGGGGACCTTCTCGTCCAGCGGGCAAGCGCTTTCAAGAAACCGGTTCTTCTGATTTATGGCGACAGCCACAAGCTCAACTTCTTCCGGCCGTTCAGGAAAGCTGCGCCGAATATCACAGCGCTCGAGGTTTATGGATCCCGCAACATGCATGCGGTAGAGGTGAGTGTGGATACCAATGAACTCGGCGTCTTTGGTATCAAGCCGGTCCTCAATCCTGCCTTACAGGAACCCCAATAACGTCAAGCTTGCTGCCCGGTCGTGGGATGGTAATGTCCCGTCTTGCCAAATCAGGTGGGGAGGGCGTTATCCATGAAAATTGATTCATTCGAGATCAGGGCTGCCAAAGTTCCGATGCGCGAGCCGCATCGCACAGCGTCCGTCGTGGTCGAAATCTGTCCGGTCGTGACAATCACAGTCAGAACGGATGAGGGCGTGCGTGGTGATGGGATCGTGTTCGGGTACAACGCCATCACCCTGAAAAGCATTCACGCGCTTGCTGAGGCGCTTACTCCCCTTCTCAAAGGCGAAGTTCTCGATCCGATTAAGAATAGCGCTGCGATTTCCTCAAAGTTTAAGCTTCTTGGATTGCAGGGCCTTGTCGGGATGGTGTTGTCGGGTATCGACATGGCGCTCTGGGATGCCCATGCACGCGCCCTTGAAAAACCGCTTTTCGCGCTGCTCGGCAACGAGGCAAAGCCGGTGAAACCTTATGGAAATGTTGGCTATGATGGCGTCAAAGGCTCTGCCGATGGGGCGGAACGCTGTGCCAAGGACGGTTTTCTCGGCGTCAAAGCGAAGATCGGCTATCCGAGCGTCGAAGAGGATATCGAAGTCATTCGGGCAATGCGAAGTGCTGTCGGACCTGATGTCGCGTTAATGGTCGATTATAATCAAACGCTCGATCTGCAGGAGGCGAAGCGGCGGATTCTCGCACTCAAGGACGAGGATCTGACCTGGATTGAGGAGCCGGTCTATTCGCACGATTTTGCGAATTATGTGACCCTTCAGAATGAAACCGGTTCGCCACTTCAGGCGGGCGAAAACTGGTGGGGTCCGGCTGACTTCCGCATCGCGTTTGATTCCGGCGTCAAAGGAATGGTGATGCCGGATGCTCAAAAATGCGGAGGTGTAACGGGTTGGATGGCAATTTCTGAAATGGCCGAAACCCGCAATGTTGAAATCTCTTCGCATCTATGGCCGGAAGTGAGTGCTCAGCTTCTGAGTGTCACGCCAACGGCGGGATGGCTTGAATATGCTGACTGGTTCAATCCGGTCGTCACCGAACCCCTCAAGGTGCGGAATGGCTACGTCGACATCGACGGTGTGATCGGCACGGGCGTCCGCCTCGATGATGAGGCGCTTTCAGCATACGCGCTCTGACGCACTCCTCCGATCAAATTGAAATACCTGTGATCTCCTTCAAGGCGAAACCGATCCCGTAGGCGACGGCGGCCGCCGCGGTTCCGATCAGAAAGGTCTCTGTTCCGGAGACCCACCAGGAGGTCAGCGACCAGCGGCTCTTCACCGCACCGATCGCAAAGAAGACCAGGCTTGTCATGACAATTGCAAGCGTGAAGGGACCAGCCACCGGCAGGAAGAAGGGCAGAAGCGGAACGGCGCCGCACAAAACAAAGGCCGCGAAGGTTGCCATGGCGGCAGTCAGTGGATCCCTTTGCGTGCGTCCGAGCCCATACTCCTCGCTCATCATGATGTCGATCCAGGCCTGTTCCTTGCGCGCGATGAGTTCAACCGCATCGTTGAGCGTCTGGCCGCTCAGTCCTTTCTCCGCCAGGATCTGTCTGATCTCTTCCTTCTCACCATCCGGGTCGACACGGATATGGCGCCGTTCGATTTCTTCCAATCTTCGGAAATCATCGATTTCGCTTTTCGAGCCGCTGTAATTGCCGGCTGCCATCGAGAAGCCGTCGGCGAACAGATTGGCGAGGCCGAGAATTATGATGACGGACGAGGGTAGGGAAGCGCCGACAACGCCAGCAACGATCGCAAATGTTGTGACGGCACCATCAATGCCACCATAAACCCAGTCTCGCAGATAATTGGGTTTGGCGCCCGAAAGAAGCCGCTCCCTGATTGCCTCGGGATGGTGGCTGTGTTCGAGATTTTCCATGGCTGAACGCCGTTGCAGTTTCCAGACGGTTTTAGCGAGCTGCAATCCTTAGGTATTGAGCGGCATCAAGCGCCGCAGATCGGCATGGGATCGCTACAACGGGCGATGAACGTTTTCCCCATCGTCTTCCGGTCCGCTCTGATCATAGGTTTCGAGCGTATCGGAAGCGTGGATCAACGCGCTTCCCGGATGGCCAGGAACGAAGACCACTTCGCCGGTTGGGGCGGGTTCTTCTGCGCGACGGGCCTGCTGGATTTCACGGTAGCCGAGATAGATGCCGCTTACCGCGATCAAAACCATGCCGATCAGCGTGTTGTTGGTCGGCCATTCATCGAAAAGCAGATAAGCGATGACGATCGCAAACGGCATGTAGGAATAGTCAAAGGGAGCGATCAGGCTCGCATTGGCGATCTGATAGGCGCGCGTCAAGGCAAGATAACCGAGCGTTCCAATCACGCCAAGAACGGCGAAGACCAGTAGGTCGCTCGTCTTATGCAATTCCCATTGCCATCTGAGATGCCGGAACGCTCCATCGGGCTCAATGAAATCATCAATAAGATAGCCGAGCGGCATCATGAAGATTGTCGATAAGACGATCGCATAAAGTCCCATGGTGAGCGTCGTTTCCCGTTCTCCGATACGGCGCGCGAGGACCTGCGAGATTGCGTAGCAAATCGCGCAGGTGAGCGGCAGAAGCGCGATCCATCGGAAGGTATCGCCCGACGGTGCCATGGCGATAACGACCCCTGCGAAACCGATGAGAAGACACATGAGGCGCTGGATACCAATGCGCTCTCCGAGGAAGATCGCTGCAAGAAGCGCGGTAAAGAGTGGCGCTGCGAAGAAGATCGTCGTCACTTCGGCAAGGCCCATGAAAGGAAACGCTGCGTAGAACAACGAGAAGCCGAATGCGAGGAGACAGGCGCGCGTGAAATGAATGCCGACGAGCGGTGAAAAGAGACGATGCGGCGGGCCGAGCCACATGATCACTGGAACCAGGATAATGAGCGCAGTCACCCAGCGCGATGTCACCAATTGCCAGAGTGAATAATCCGGCATCAGGATCTTCATCATGACGTCCTGGACGCAAAAGAACACCATGCCGATGACAATACAGGCGATCCCGCTTGCCGTTTTAGACGTCGTAATGATAGCCGTTGGGGCCGAGACTGCCATGCCGTTTGCTCCTCATCGCCAAGACCGTGTCCCGAAAAAATGAGGATGCCTTTTTCGGCTTTTATCTGCTCGCCTGTTCGCGACGAAAATGTCGCTTCGCGTTCACAAAATCAGGGTCAGTTTGTTGCAGTGGAAACCTCGAACAACACTTCGTTCCGGCGCAGGAAACCCGGCGTGAAAGGATCGTTGTAGTAAGCAAAGATCGGCGGGCCTTGCGGAGTTATCTCACGGGCCGCAAGCCAGCGCTCCAATTCCCGCGTTTTGTCCTGAAGCACCACATCCGTTGCAACGCCTGAAAAGCGGATTGCGGCCCGGGTCTTTTCCGGGACTTCTTCCAGAAAGACATCTGCATTTGAGGGTGCTGGAAGATCGGACAACGCGTAGGCTTTCGGCATGATAAAACTAATGACCCAGTTCTTGTCTCCCTCTTGATCAGATGGTTCCTGGGTAACCGGCGCAGTCATCGCAATCTTATCGCCGGCTCTTTCCTTGGCGAAAATGTATCCGGCAAGCGGGCGAAACCCGGCGCGCACGCCATCCCAGCGCTGTCCCTTGGTTTCGATCCGCGCCATCCTCAGCGACGGATAATCCCGAACTTCGATCCGGCCGTCACGAATGGCGACCTTGTAGTCCGGCGTTTCAACATTCGTCGTTACGAAATACCACCCTAAGACCACCGCGACTGCGACGAAAAGAACGGCCAGAGGAATGATCACCAGAGCTTTCCTTATCATGCTGTCGGATTTGCCTTTTGTTGATTGGCTTCGGTCGCGTGGATACCGCAATTACAGCGCCGTCAATCAGGATGCCGCATTTGGAGCGTTACTTGGCGCAGACAGTCGGTTTGAAAAGGGCACTTCATGGGAACCCCGGATCTGAAAGACATAAATGTTTGGCTGGGAAGCGCCCGAGCGCTCATTGCAAACAAACCGCTCGCTGTGGTATGTGGTATACCACAGATCTTGGGGAGGAACGATGGACCAGATCGCACCGAACGCTCACGCGAAACGCGATGTCAGTCAGCCCA
>JBCDCU010000103.1:0-10524 GCA_039181265.1 Pseudomonadota bacterium
CAATACTGCAACCAGTATGGCAACGATCACGCTTCCAATGACGATAAAGAGCTGGTTCAGTCTCTTCTCCCCCGAGCGGTGAAAACAGCGTGCCCCTTTTTACAATTTATACATAGCCGGGCGCCAATCAAACAGGCTTTCGCCGAAACCTTTCAATTTGTTACCGAATTTCACGCAAATCCGGTCAAGTCGAGGGATCAATTCCCTTCGCCCGCGCCTTTTGAGCGGGATTGATCGCTTTCGGGTACAAACGTCCGGGCAGCAAGAGTTTGAAGAAACGCGAGTGCAGTCTCACTTGTGGAAACCCGTCTCAACGCATCGGCGGTCCGTTCTTCGCGCGGTTCACAACCCGATCCATCGAGATCCGTTGCGCGCTCACTGACCGTCAATTCGCCGGCGATTGGATCCAACAAACCTGTTCCACCACACAGTAAAGCGCCGTTGTTCACTTTGATCGATGCGTTTTCCCAATAAAGTCGGCATTTCAGGCCGGTGGTCCGGTTCACGCCTACGGCGGCAGCCGCGACAAAGAGCGGGCCAGCGACCGGTCCAATGTAATTTGATCGGCTGCAACCACCTGACTTTTCGCGAACAATCGCAAAACCGGTATCGCGCAGATATGTCGCCAACGTCACACCACAAAGTGTTCGTTTTCCGGCCGTCCAATTCGGTTCGGACGGTCGTGGTTCTTTAGGGACGCCATCGCGTTGCGGCGCCTCATAAAGTCTGAGCAGTGATGCGAGGATTTCCAGAGCGGGAAAATCCAACAAAGCGAGTGTATGAACGAGATCCTGCGCTTCTTCAGCAAGCCCCCAGCTGAAACCGGCACCGCGGCAAGCCTTAAGTGCGAGAGCCCGGGTTTCGGATAGGGAAAGGTCGCTCATTCATTCGCAGCCGCGGGATACATCCATTCATCCCGGTCATCATCGACCTCGTCGGCAAGGGGGGCACCCTGGAACATGCAGATGCGCACCCAGCGGTCGGAGCGCGGGTCAAACTTGGTTGCGCCGAAGAACGAGAGTTTCGCCCGCAACATATCGATAGGACGCATGGCCGCTGACAGGAGATTGTCCTGAATTTCCATGTAGGAGCAGCGCGAAGCCATACCGACTCGGCGCGCGACATGCCGGTGCTCGGGAGATTTCAGCAGAAACCCAGCGAGAAGTGTGTCGCTGGGTTGCTGAGCAAGCTTTTCATAAAGTCTGGAAATATCGCGGGCTATGCTAAGCGGGCTTTCCAGTTCACTGCCATCTTCATCGAACCGCTCGCCAAGCCGCGGCTCCAGCTTTGCTTCTGAGACATACCAAAAACGAGCTTGTTCGGACGGTTGAGAGAAGTCAGTCTGAAGCGCAAAATCGTAGAGACCTTCGATGAGTTCCCGAAACTCTCCGACGGATCGTGATCCATCGATTGGAAAATCCGATTTTTCATCCACAGACATCGTATCGGCAAGATCGTCGACAATCCGCCCATAGGGTTCCAAAACCATGGATGCGAGCAGTTCCTGCGCTTCGAGCCCGAGAGTTTCTTCAGCGAACCGGTATAGGCGAACCCATGGTGACGGACCGCTGAGGAGTTTTGCATCAGCCCTCTTTGAAAGCCTTTCAAGATCCTCCTCAAGAAGCCGAAGCTTTTCGCAGAGCGCAGGATCCTTCGTTTTCCAGTCGCCGATGAGCGCACGCGTTCGAACGAGGATTTCAGTGAAGATTTGGATCTCTTGGTCGGTGGCCTCACGCACGGCAAGGACGCGCGCCAGTGCCGTTTCTTTCGCAAAGACCCAGGCGTGAAAAAGCTGTGGGTGGTTTACGATAAATGGGGCCATGCCGAGCCCGGTTGAATTGCCAATTCCAAGGCGGCGTTTTCTGTCGTTGGAAAGGCGGACCGCTTTTTCACCACCCTTAACCTTCGCCAGATGATCGACAAGATCGAAAACAAACAGACGGATCAGATAAACCGTCAGCATTTCCGCCTGAAAAGGCGCTTGGAATTCCGGACGTCCTGCGATTGTTTCGCGATCTGCCGCGCCGAATTTTCCGGAGCCGTAGACTGCAGTTGTGCGCATCAAATAGCCGGTTTCTTCAAGCTGCCCTTTATCAGGCTGACGCCCTTCAGAGAGCGCTTCCACCACTTGGCCAAAGAGACGTGAGGATTTATTGGCCCGCGATAATGTCAGCTCGCGCGCGGATATCCGTCCCTTTTCCTGAAGCGGGACGTTTTTCGAGAGACGTTCGATCTCCGTGTCATCCGGGATGCCGTCATAGAGCGCGAACGTCGTATCCCACGCCTCGGCGATCACTCGGTCCGTGCGCTGCTCATCCGGCAGATCATGGGAAAAAGCGACAAGAGAATAGGTCCGCTCCGGCCCTTTCGCAGCTATGACCGCGTGACCGACACCTTGGTCATTGAGCTTGGAATGCAGCGTCTCGATCTGCCAGTTTTCGCGCGCCATACGGCGCAGCAAGACACGCATAAAGCTCAGCCGCGACTGATGAAAAGACCCCAACCGCTCTAAACGCATGACGGTCGATGGCGAACGGAGGGCCATCTCCGTTTGCTGAGCGTTATGGTCAGGCTGGTTTGAAGTTCTCATCGAAGAAGCGGTACCAATTGTTTCCAAGGATCTTCGCGCAATCTTCGTCTGAAAATCCGATCCTGCGCAAGCCCTCTCTTAAAGCGGGATAGTCGCGGTTATCGCGATACCAGGAAGGCATGTCCGGAAAACCGGGATTGTCTCTAGATCCTTCTCCATAGTCGATGCGTTTGGACCAGCGCCCTGTCCGCATCCATTCAACGACGCTGTCCGGTTGATCCTGACAGAGATCCGAACCGATAGCGATGTGATCGACGCCGATCATATCCGCAGTACGCGCCGCCATTTCCGAGAAATCCTGAAGGGTGCATTCGCTTCCCCCATTAAGATGATGCGGATAGAGCGAAAAGCCCAGAATACCGCCGCTTTCGGCGAGCGCTTTGACCACTTTGTCGGATTTGTTGCGCCGGGCATCATGCCAAAAAGACGGGTTTGCATGGGTGATCGCAATCGGACGTTTTGAATAGTCAATCGCCTCCAGCGTGGACCGCTCCGCGGAATGGCTCATGTCGACGACAAGCCCGACACGGTTCATCTCACTCACCACCTCGCGCCCCATTCTGGTGAGACCGGTGTCTTCGTCCTCGTAGCATCCCGTCGCGAGAAGCGACTGATTGTTATAGGTCAGTTGCATGAACCGAACGCCGAGCCGGTGAAGGACCTCGACCAGTCCGATATCATCTTCCATGGACGACGGGTTCTGCAGACCGAAGAAGATGGCAGTCCGCCCCTCTTCTCGGGCTCGGTCGATATCGGCGGCAAATAAACCCTGAAAAATCAGATCGGAATGGATCTCGAAAAACCGGTTCCAAGCGGAGATGTTGGCAACGGTCTCGCGGAACGTCTCATGATAGGAGATCGTTACATGGACGGCATCGAGGCCTCCTGCCCTGATCTCCCGAAAGACCTTTTCGCTGTAATTTGCGTATTGCAGGCCGTCGATCAGGTAACCCGATCCTGCGTCACCATGGCCATCTGCGATCATCGCGGCCCCAGGATCTTGCCGGGATTCATGATGTTATCGGGATCAAGGGCCTGTTTGATGGCGCGCATGTAATCGACACCGGCACCCAGCTCGTGAACGAGGTATTTCTGCTTTCGCTGGCCGATGCCGTGTTCACCCGTACAGGTCCCTTCCATGGCAAGTGCCCGCATGGTGAGGCTCGAAATGAAGGCTTCCACGCGCTCAATCTCTTCCTCATCGTCTTCATTAAGCAGGATGGAAACATGGAAATTTCCGTCGCCCACATGGCCGACGATGGGCGCCGTAAGACCCGCCTTTTCTATGTCACGCTGGGTTTCGGCGACGCATTCTGCAAGCCTTGAAATCGGGACACAGACATCAGTCGCGATTGCTTTCTTGCCCGGTTCCAAGGCAAGCACCGCCCAATAGGCGTCGTGGCGCGCCTGCCAGAGCCGGTTGCGCTCTTCATGGTCGGTCGTCCAGACGAACGGGCCACCGCCATTGTCTTCTGCAATCGCCTTGAAAGTTTCCGACTGCTCTTTAACCCCGGCGTCGCTGCCGTGAAACTCAAGAAGAAGCAGCGGTTCTTCAGGTAGCGACAGTTTCGAATAGGAATTCACCGCCTTCACTTGCAGCGTATCGAGAAGTTCGATCCGCGCGACAGGGATGCCCATCTGCATTGTTTCAATCACGGCCTGACACGCCGCTTACTCGCTTGGAAACGAGCACGACCCGGCGGAAATTGCCTCGGGAATCCCGTGAAGGCGCAAGGTCAGTTCGGTTATGATGCCAAGAGTTCCCTCAGCACCGACGAGAAGGCGTGTGAGATCATACCCGGCGGACGATTTGCGTGTCCGGCGTGCTGTTTCAACAATGCGCCCATCGGCCATGACCGCTTTCACAGAAATCACGTTGTCGCGCATCGTCCCGTAGCGCACCGCATTTGTGCCGGAAGCGCGGGTCGATGCCATGCCGCCAAGGCTCGCATCCGCGCCTGGATCGATCGGAAAGAAGAGACCCGTATCGCGCAAGTAAGCATTAAGCGCCTTGCGGGTGATGCCAGCCTCCACCGTACAATCGAGATCTTCGGCATGGACCGCAACAACCCGGCTCATATTGGAAAGATCAATCGAGATCCCACCCTGTGGAGCATTCAGGTGCCCCTCCAGCGAGGTCCCGGCACCAAAGGCGATTACGGGCGCTTTGTGTTCGGCACAGACCCGGACGATTTCGGCAACTTCTTCCGTCGAGTGGGCGAATACCACCGCATCGGGCGCCTGGTTTTCCAGAAATGTCGTTGTGTGCCCATGCTGTTCGCGCACCACTTGAGCTGTCGAGAGACGATCGGCAAAACGCTGACGGAGGATCTCAACCGCCAGCTGAATACCCTCACGGCTTACGGGTGCCTGGTCTGCCTTCTGAATGCTCGCCATAGCGTGCTTGTCCTCCCGCCCGTTCATCTGTCGGGCCAAACGGTTCTCCCTAACCGGTGTCGCTACGATTAAGCACAGGGCTCTCACGAAGTCCAATCACGGGAAAAAGATGAAACGGCTCCGCTTCTTGCTTTGCTTTCGCGGTATCAAGGGCTTAGGCTACCTTTGCAAGGATCCGGTTTCACTTGCCGCCCTCACTCGAGTAAGCGGCTGCCGAGCGGTCAACACCAAGATGGCTCTTTTCGACACCAAGGAAAAATCGAAGGCGGGCAACAGGGCGTCTGCGGTCGTCTCCCGTATCAGCCAGGTCTTCCTGCCGCTGTGGCGTTGGGTCGAGCCGAACCTTGCTTACTTCATGGCGACCCGCCAGCCGACCTTATGGGTTATGGGCCTCATTGCAGGCCTTCTTGCGGGTGCGGCAACGATCCTCTTTCGCGAGGGGATCGCCATGATCCAGTATTTATGGCTCGCCGAAATGAGCGAGTTTGTCGCGACTGCGGCGCGGTTGCAACCCTGGTGGATCATCCTGATCGCACCTGCTATCGGCGGACTTATCGTCGGTCTGATGCTGGAATACATGCTTCCTTCAAAACGTGCCTTCGGCGTCGCCGATGTCATTGAGGCGCGGGTCGGCACTGCGCGGCGCATACCCTTCCGCCAAGCCCTCGGCAGCGCGCTTGTGTCTATCGTGTCACTCGGTTTTGGCGCGAGCACCGGTCGCGAGGGACCGGTCGTCCATCTCGGTGCGGCGATTTCCAGTTATCTTGGCGAAAAACTTGCGCTTGACGGAAAGGGGTACCGCACCCTTCTCGGTTGCGGGGTCGCCGCTGCCGTATCAGCCTCGTTCAATGCCCCGATTGCGGGCGTTCTCTTCGCCCATGAAGTGATCCTTGGGCATTATGCCGCGTCCGCCTTCGTGCCGATCGTGATTGCGTCTGTTGCCGGAACGGTTTTGTCGCGGCTTTACTTCGGTGAAACCGCGGCCTTTATCATCCCCGATTACCAAATCACCTCCTATTGGGAGTTTCCGGCCTTTGCGATCCTCGGCGTCGTCTGCGCGATCGTTGCCATCGGGTTTCAGGTTTCCCTCATCGGGTCGGACTGGTTTGCGCGTCGCTTTGCAATCAAGCTCTGGTTGAGACCCGTTATCGGCGGCTTCATGATTGGTGCGATTGCCTGTTTTTATCCGGAAATTCTCGGTGTCGGATATGAGGCAACAAACCAGGCACTCTATGGCTTGATGACCCTTGAAACGCTTCTCATCCTGCTAGTTTTGAAAACCGCCGCAACGGCGATTTCCTTAGCTTCGCGGTTCGGCGGTGGTGTGTTCTCTCCTGCACTTTATCTCGGTGCTATGGCCGGCGGCGCATTCGGTCTGATTGCTGCTTCAGTCTTTCCGGAATTTGCATCCTCCGGCGGCGTTTATTCCATCATCGGCATGGGCGCGGTTTCAGCCGCTGTTATCGGTGCTCCGATCTCAACTGTGCTGATCGTCTTCGAACTGACCGGCGGCTACACGCTTACGATCGCACTTCTTGTGACCGTTGCGATCGCCCATGGTCTAACGCAAGCTTTCCATGGTCGTTCCTTCTTCCACTGGCAGCTTGAAATGCGCGGCCTGTTCGTTCAGGACGGGCCACACCGTTATGTGGTGAAAAACACGCTTGTTCGCGAAGTGATGCGCTCGGTTCCGGATGACACAAGCGAGGAAATTTTCGATCCTGCGTCCGGCGCCATGTATCTGCGCGAGGGCGATAGTCTTGAATCGGCGCTCAGAGCGTTCGATGCCAGCGGCGACCAGTTCATTGCAGTCGTCTCGGGAACAAAGACATTGAAGGTCAGCGGCTATATCTGGCAGGTCGATGCGCTACGTCGTTTCAATTCAGCGCTGATCAGAGTGAGCGAGGAGGAACATCGATGAGACTATCGACCGTCGCCTCTTTTTGGCGCGCAGCGCTTTTGCTTCTCACCCTTTCTATTGCCGCACTTTTGTCTCTTGCAACTGCAAAGGCGGATAAAAACGTTCCCGGCGTTTTCGGGATCGATAACCGCAAGATTGTCGAAAGCACGGATCCGCCGTTTGGTTCGATCGGGCGGATCAATGTTGCTGGCTTTAAACGAAAATCACACTGCACCGGCACCCTGATTGCACCCGATATTGTGGTGACCGCGGCGCATTGCGTCATCAATACGAGAAACAAAGCTGTCCACGCGACAAGAAGTGTTCATTTCGTGTCCGGTTTTCGCCGCGGTGAATATATCGGCGCGTCGACCGCGAGGCGCATTATCTTGCCGGTCGATTATTCCTTTGCGCTCGAAAAAGGAAATCAAGCGCTTTTGCAAGATATCGCCGTCATCCTGCTTGAAAAAGCGATCGATGCTGCGAGCGTTGCGCGCTCCGAAGGTATTCGGCAAACCGGCGCGGCGCTATCCCATGTGAGTTATCCCCGCGACCGACCCTATCTTCCGGTCATCGACGATCAATGCAGACTTCTCGGTGAAAGAAGCGGATTGTGGTTCACCAATTGCGACACGAATTTCGGCGGATCCGGCGGTCCTTTGATGGTGCGTCAGGGCGACAATTTCGAGATCGCTGCCGTCATGTCAGCAATCGTTCCCGGTCGTTTTTCGATTGCGGTGCCCATTCGCCATTTTACGCCCCTTCTTAAACGGGCGGCAGCCAGCGACTGACCCTCTTCACCTAACGCCATCAATGCATATTCAGGGCGGAAAACTCCAAACGCCCCTTCGACGCGCCTTCGAAATGTTGCAATAATGTTCTCTTGATAGGATTCGCGCGCTACATAAGGCCCATGACACAACCGCGAAAACAACCCAAAGATGATTCACCGCCCGATGGGTGGGATGAGGTGCCGCCGCATGACGGCGCAGGCCTCAGCGATGCGGCATTTTCAGAGTATGACTCTGGCGCAGTGCCACTCGGCTACGACGACCCGGATGTCGATCATCTGCCGGACCCGGCTTCCGATGCGCCTGTTGACGATCTCGCTTCTTCGGCGAAACCGGCAGGTGGCATAGCGGCCCGGGCGCTCGCAGCCCGCCAACCGTCATCTGCTGCACGTCCCTACCTCGCGGGACTTAACCCGGAACAGCGCGAAGCCGTCGAAACCCTGTCCGGTCCTGTCCTCGTCCTTGCTGGTGCGGGCACCGGCAAGACGAAAGTGCTCACAACCCGTATCGGACACATTCTTGCGACAGGTAGTGCTGCGTCTTATCAAATCCTCGCTGTCACTTTCACAAACAAAGCCGCGCGGGAAATGAAAAACCGCATTGCGGGAATGATCGGCGATAGCGTTGAGGGCATGCAATGGCTCGGTACATTCCACTCGATCTGTGTAAAGATCCTGCGGCGGCACGCGGAGCTTGTCGGCCTTAAGTCCAATTTCACAATCCTCGACACCGACGATCAGATCCGGCTCATCAAACAGCTCATCGAAGCCGAAGGGATCGATGTTAAGCGCTGGCCAGCGCGCCAGTTTGCCGGTCAGCTCGATGCCTGGAAGAACAAGGGGCTAACACCCGCCCTTCTGCCTGAAGGTGAAGCGCGGGCCTTCGGCAATGGCAAAGGTCGTAAGCTCTACGAAGATTATCAGGCACGACTGAAGACGCTTAATGCCTGCGATTTCGGCGACCTCCTAATGGAGTGCCTGCGGCTCTTCAAAGAAAACCCGGACGTGCTTGCGGAGTATCACCGCCGTTTCCAGTATATTCTGGTGGACGAGTATCAGGACACCAACGTCGCACAATATATGTGGCTAAGGCTTCTCGCCAAAGGCGGTGCAAACATCTGTTGCGTCGGTGACGATGACCAGTCCATTTATGGATGGCGCGGTGCCGAGGTCGACAACATCCTGCGTTTCGAACGGGATTTCCCCGGCGCGAAAGTCGTGCGCCTTGAACGGAATTATCGCTCGACCAGCCATATTCTCGCGGCGGCCTCCCACCTTATCAGCCACAATCAGGATCGGCTCGGCAAAACACTGTTTACCGATCAGGCCGATGACAGCGACGAACGTGTATCGGTTGCCTCCGCCTGGGATTCAGAAGAAGAAGCCCGCACAATCGGCGAAGAAATCGAAAACTTGCAAAGACGCGGCCACGAACTCAACGATATTGCGATCCTTGTTCGGGCATCCTTTCAGATGCGCGAATTCGAAGACCGGTTCATCACGCTCGGTCTGAATTACCGGGTCATCGGCGGTCCCCGCTTTTACGAGCGCATGGAAATCCGCGATGCCCTCGCCTATTTCCGCGCGACTGTCCAGCCAGCCGACGATCTTGCTTTCGAGCGGATCGTCAACAAGCCAAAGCGCGGGCTCGGTGACGCGACGATCCGGCTTATTCACGACACTGCGCGCTCGCGTGGCGTTCCCATGATGCGCGCGGTGATGGACCTCATCGAAACCGAAGAGTTGAAGCCCAAACAACGCACCACCTTGCGCGGCCTCATGCAGGATTTCTCGCGCTGGAACGCGGAACTTTCAAATCTTTCGCATACCGATCTCGCAGAGATGATCCTGGACGAGAGCGGTTACACTGAGATGTGGCAGAACGATCGTTCCGCCGAAGCACCGGGCCGTCTTGAGAACCTGAAGGAACTCATCCGTTCCATGGAAGACTTCGAGAGTATGGAAGGCTTTCTGGAGCATATCGGATTGGTTATGGACCGCGATCAGGAGGGCGCTGAGGATGCGGTCTCCATTATGACGCTTCATTCCGCCAAAGGTCTGGAATTCGATACGGTGTTTCTTCCAGGATGGGAGGAAGGGCTCTTCCCGCATCAAAGATCGCTTGATGAAGAGGGCCGTGCGGGGCTCGAAGAGGAACGGCGTCTCGCTTATGTCGGGATCACGCGGGCGAAGGAACGCGCGAAGATCTGGTTCACGTCGAACCGCCGCGTTCATGGGCTCTGGCAATCCTCCATTCCCTCGCGCTTTCTTGATGAACTGCCAGAAGATCACGTGGAGATCGTAGAAAACGCCAGTTCGTATGGTGGCTATGGTGCCGGCTCATCTGGCGGGCAATATGGCGCGTCGCGTTTCGATCTGCGGGATCCTTTTCAGAACACCTACGCAACACCGGGCTGGCAGCGCGCCCAGCGCAACAAGGCATCACGCCCGGAATTCGAAGAATCCGGCGGATATCGCGGGCAACGGACACGCAAGTCATCGGGGCCAAAAATCCTCGATGGCGAGTTGATAGCAAAAACCGTGGTCGATGAAGGGTCGGGTTTTAGCGTCGGCGAAAGGGTCTTTCACCTGAAATTCGGCTATGGCCTTGTGTCGAGCATTGACGGCAACAAACTGACCGTTGATTTCGACAAAGCCGGTCAAAAACGTGTTCTCGACAGTTTCGTCGAGCGTCATTAGGCGCGAAACACCCTTATTTTTCTTCGTTCAGCCTCACATCTGCCGCAAGTTGCACGATGGCGTGATCCATCTGCACATGACGATTCGCGCCGAATCACGCATTTTAGTCGTTAGCAGCGCGCGGAGAAAATACAATGAATCAGAAAC
>JBCDCU010000104.1:0-10429 GCA_039181265.1 Pseudomonadota bacterium
AACTCCACCATTTCACCGGCCTGAACATTGTCGAGACCATAAACACGCGCAATACCGTCACCAACGGACAGAACCTGTCCAACTTCCGAGACTTCGGCTTCCTTGCCGAAATTCGCGATCTGGTCTTTGAGGATTGCGGAAATTTCCGCGGCCCGGATTTCCATCAGCCAACCTCTTTCATCATCGTTTTAAGGGAATTCAGTTTTGTCCGAACGGACGTGTCGATCATCTGGCTGCCAACCTTGACCACAAGCCCACCGAGAATTGTGGGATCGACGATCTGATTGAGAACCACATCTTTACCGATTTTCTCTTTAAGCGCGGCGCTAAGCTCAGCGATTTGATCCTTGTCGAGCGCAACAGCCGATGTCACATCGGCGCTCACTTCACCGCGCGATTGCGCGGCAAGAACGCGGAAGGCGGCAATCATCGACGGCAGAGCAAAGAGACGGCGGTTTTTGGCAACCACGCGAATGAAGTTTGCAACCTGTTCGCCGAGGCTCGCTTTCTCCAGAATAGCGTTCACGGCATTGAACTGGTCGTCAGCAGAAAAAACCGGGCTCTTTATGAGCCGCTCAAGGTCGGCGCTTTCTTCAATGGCCGCCTCGAAACTATCGAGGTCTTTTTCAGATTCTTTGATGTTTTTGGCGCTGCCGGAAAGCTCGAATAAGGCGCTTGCGTAGCGCTCTGCAACACCGGAAAGGGGAGAAGATGCAGTCACAGGAACCCTGTTTTGTGGTCGTTTAAAGCCTTGGAGCGCGGAAATTTCCGTAAACCTTTGTTTTTCTTTAGGAAAAACAAGTCGTTGACGACGTTCAGCAGAACCCTCCCGCGAATTTGCGGCTCTCCCTAGCACAGCATATTTCGAAGCGCAATAAGACCTATGCCCTGTTTCGGACGATAGCAGCTCAAGACCATCCAAACATATGTTGGAACGCGACTAAGGTATGATTACTCTGCACCCAACATCGACGATATCGGTCAATGAAGATCCCCGGAACCAACAATTCTATATTCTGGCATGACAACTTCAAAGGCGGGATCAAGCTGATGTCGTCCAACCGACTCTGATGGCTGATAGGACGCAACGCTCAAGGCAAACGTCATTCGGCCAGATCTCCTATTTGCCGAGACGTTCCATCCAGGAAAGTCCCTCAAGTGTTGTTCCCTTGGGGCCATATTCGCAGCCGACCCATCCGCTATAGCCCAGCCTATCCAGCATCGCTAAGATGAAGGAATAATTGATTTCACCCGTTCCCGGCTCATGGCGTCCGGGATTATCGGCGATCTGCACATGTCCGATCAGCGGCAGATAGGTTTCAAAAGTGACCGCCAAATTGCCTTCCATTTTTTGCACATTATAAAAGTCGAACTGCAGCCTGAGATTGTCGGCTCCGACCTTTTCGATAACGTCGGCCGCCTGCTCGACATAGGTGAGATAATAACCCGGCACATCAGTCGTATTGACGGCCTCGATGTTAATGTTGATACCGGCCTTCGCGGCTTCAGCTGTCGCGAACTTCAGATTGCCGATATAGGTTGCCTCGATTTCGAAAAGGTCAGCCTCATCGGGAAAAACGCCTGCCATACAGTGAAGCTGTTTGCAGGAAAGCTCTGATGCATAGGATATCGCTTGCTCAACAGCCGAGCGGAACTCGTCGCGTCGATCAGGGAAAATGGCAAGGCCACGCTCGCCCGCATCCCAATCGCCCGGCGGCACATTGATCACGACTTGTGTCAGATCGTTCGCTTTCAGACGCTCCTTAACGTCGCGTGGATCGAACGCATAGGGAAACAGGATCTCGACGGCGTCAAAACCGGCACGCCGCGCCTCTGCAAAGCGATCGAGAAACTCAAATTCGTTGAAGAGCCAGGTAAGATTGGCTGCAAATTTCGGCATAACGCCCCCCCGAAAGTCAGGACTTCGCGTCACGCTATATCAGTTTTTCCAAAAAGCGCGCGGTCTTTTCAAATTGCTCCCTGTCATTTGCCGTCGATGCAACCACCATCGCGCCAGAGAGACTCGCAAGGGTCACCGCAGCCGCTGTCCTCGGATCCTCTTTGCCGGCCACTTCGAAGAGTTCTTCAAGCCAACGCTCGCCCGTTTCGTAAAACGCCTGAACCCGCTCTTTGATCTGAACTGGGAGCTCAATGGATTCAGCACCTAGCATGACGCACAGGCAAATCGAATGATCGAGTTCCAGTGCCTTGCGATAATAATCCACGAAGGCTGCCAATTTCTCGCGCGTTGACCGTTCTGAGGCCATCTCGTCGTCGAGATAGGTTTTAAGGCGTGCCGTGTAGCGTTCAACGAGAGTGGAGGCCAACGCTTCTTTTGTCGGGAAATGGTAGTGCACGCTGGAACTTTTTATCCCGATCTCAGCCGCGAGATCGCGAAAGCTCATCGCGCCATAGCCCCCGGACCGCACACGCCGCTCGGCAGCATCCATAATCTTTTCTGCCGTTTCATTCATGATCGGCTCCTTCAATAATCTGTCTATCGATAGATAGATGTTGACAAGCGAAAAAGAAAGAGCTAATCGAAAGCTATCTACCTACTGATAGATAGACAAAAGGAACCGATGATGACAACACCGAACCTAACCATCTACGAGCATAAGGGCTTCCCGAACCCGGAGCGCATTCGCATCGCCTTTGCCGAAAAAGGTCTCTTGGACAGTGTCCAATTCCGTCAGGTTGATGTCCTGAAAGGCGAGCATCGCACCGATGAATTTCTGGGAAAGAACCCGTCCGGGCTGGTCCCAATTCTGGAGCTTGAAGATGGCACTGTGATTTCCGAATGCTCCGCTATCATCGACTATGTCGATCACCTGACAGGTGAGCGCGAATTGACCGGTAAAACGCCGCAAGAGCGTGGTGTCATTGGAATGATGCAGCGCCGAGTGGAATCGGGTCTCCTGGAGGCGGTCGGAACTTATTTTCATGTCGCAACGGACGGCCTCGGGCCAGACCTCGAACGGGTCCACAACAAGGAATGGGGCAACATGCAAAGAGAACGCGCACTCGCCACGATGCACTATCTCGATGACGTCCTGAAATCCCAGGCTTATATTGCAGGCGACAGGTTCACCGATGCCGACATCACAGCCATTGCGGGTTTGAAGTTTGCGGCCTTCGCGAAGATCGATATTCCCGCCAACCTCACGGCATTGAAGGAATGGTATGACCGCGTTCAAAAACGCCCAAGCCTGAATAATTAGGGTCGATGCAACAGCATCTCACCCATGACAAGAAAAGGAACGGAACCATGGAATTGAACGCGAATTTCGAGGAACGCGCGGTCGTCCATGCGGCAAAAGAAGAGTGGATCCCCTCTCCCATGAAGGGGGTCGACCGCCGTATGCTCGACAGGATCGGCGATGAAGTGGCCCGGGCAACGACCATTGTCCGCTACGCACCGGGAAGCCAGTTTTCTCCGCATGTCCACACCGGCGGTGAGGAGTTTCTGGTGCTCGACGGCGTCTTCTCCGATGAGCATGGCGACTTCCCGGCTGGTTCATACATCCGCAACCCGCCGGAATCGAGCCACACGCCGGGCTCGGAACCCGGCTGCACCATCCTCGTCAAACTCTGGCAATTCGATATGAAGGACCGGACCCATGTCCGCATCGACACCAATAAGCAGGCCGCAATCGCCGATCCCGACCGTCCGGGCGTCAAAGTCCAACCGCTTTACAAAGATGAGCGAGAAGACGTCAGCATCGAACACTGGCAGGCCGAGGCCGACATCCGTCTTGACGACCACAAAGGTCTCGAGGTTTTCGTTCTCGAAGGCACCTTCGAGGAAGGCGGTGAAACTTTTGGCCGTGACAGCTGGCTGCGTCTTCCAGTCGGTCATGCGCTTGATGCAAAGACCGGTAAAGACGGCGTCAAAGTGTGGGTGAAACGAGATCACCTCATCGAAACGCCAACAGCGCCAAAAGTCTGAGACAACGCCCACCCTTCACTCCGAAACGAAAAAGGCTCCGGCAATGCTGGAGCCTTTTCATTCTTTTCCCGGCGCAAACAGGTGCTAGCGAAGCTTTCTTACCTTGCAGCACGGAAAACTGGTTGAGGTCCCTCGCGAACAGACGCGACAAGCAGGATCGCAAGCATCAGACCGTTCAAGATATGCCACAGAAAATGGGTCCCGAGCGGGAACGCACCGCACACCGCCATGTCGATCGAGCGGAATGTGATTGAGATCGCGAAGATGCCGGTCGCAAGAAGCACATAATGGGCGGCACCCGAACCGGCGCGCCACAACACAAATGAAAACACGATGAGGGCGATGATCGCTGGGAGATACTGGATCGAGCCATTGGTCGCCGCATAGGCAGCCTCTGGAATAAGAGCCGTGGTCCCAAAAATCAGTGCGATGCCGATCAGAAAACCGATACCGACACCTGCCCACGAGAGTTTCAGATAGCGGCGGAGCGCAAACGCCACGTACGCCAGAAAGAACGTCCAGATCGGGATGACATCGGCAAGCCCAGCCCACGGTTGGGCGTGGGTGTGAAAGAGGTAAGAGCCAAGCCCGATCGCCATGACCCAGATACACAGAACTTTTGGCCAGAGATCCGTTCCCGCGTGACGCGCGAGATGGAGGCCGTAAAGACCGGCGGCGATGAAGGCAAGATTGGTGAGCGCATTGACGGGCTCTGACCAATAAGAGGGATCCGTGCGCTCGCAATAGATATCGACGGGATCGAACAACGACATCAAAGACCCCTTCCGGATCCATGGAAACGATATAGTCCGCGATCTCTTGAACCGGAAACGCTCGATCTCGGCAAGGCTTTACCGGAAGGTAAAATGATCGCAGGCTGACGGATCGAGAATGTCGTGAAAAAATGGACCGGCTTCCGAACGGGGATTCTCCGGAAGCCGGGAAGAGTGACCTATTGAAACTATCGAAGGACGAAGCAGTTCTTGCGCTTCCCACGCACAGGGTCACCGCCGAAAGCATGGTTTGAGCAGGTAATACCGTTATCCGAGGGTGCGGCCTTCTGGATGAACTTCCCTGGACGGTGCGGGTTTGTGCCGTAGCGCACCTGCGTGCCTTTCCCGACGCGGCACACCCCACCTTCGTGATTGCACTTTTCCCAGTCCGGATAATAGACGTCGCAGACTTTACGGCGGCCGGGAGCCGGATCGCCAAACTCGTTGTTGGAGCACCATTTACTGGCGCGCGTATGCTTTATCCGCCATTTTCCGGCAACACCATAGCGGATCATGGTTGAATAGCGGTTGGGTTTGCAGTGCCCGCCCTCGTGATTACAGCGCTCCCACCGACCGGCTTCGGCAACGCTCGGGGCGACGAAATCATAAGCAGCGAAGATACCGCCTGCAGCGACGAGGGCCATGGCAAGGCTTCTTGCGTTTTTTGAGATCATCATCGGTTTGTTCCTTTCAATCTTACCGGGCCTCTTGAAGGGCCGTGTTGTTTTGACTGAAGGGAGGATGTCGGGACGGAACGTCTCTTTGAATGAGGTCAGCACCTCAATTTGGTGAGTCAATGCACCGGTATCGGGATTATTTCAGTAGGCTAATTACCAAAATTTTGGACTAAGCCATGCTAAGATCCGAAGAAGGAAATATCCACAAAATGTGAATTCGTTCGAAAATCGCTACATACACGCAAAAGCGTGCGCTATAACCGTACGAAATGTACGATCTTCCACTTCGGTATTGCGGAATCGTACCGGACATTGAGCCCGGATAAACGAAGGGCTGGTGCATCAACACCAGCCCTTCTTCCGGACTCACCAGCGTGGGGGTGGGGCAGATTTGAACGTCTCCCACCCTTACGCAACTTCGCGATATCACATGCGGCAATCAGAGTCCTGAAGCGGGTGTGTTTCCCACACACAATCCGCATTTTTTTGCACAATTCGGTCCAATATGTACCAAAGGTGTGGATAGAACCCTCTCAGAAGTGCCGAGACGGACCTTCAAAGCATGCTGGCAAGCTTTAATGATTCTGCACCATCAATCGGGCCGGATACAATTTGAAGCTATCGCCGTAGATTAGCCCCGGCACGAGGCCGGGGCACCAATCCATACTTGTTAGGAGGCGCTCCTCAAGGCGCTAAGCCGCAGCGCTCTCACCAACAAGGTTCCGCAGCACGTAATGCAGGATGCCTCCATTATTGTAGTAGTCGAGTTCGTCCTCAGTATCGATGCGAACAAGAAGCTCGATATCTTTCTTACTTCCATCTGCGAACTCAATAGAAGCCGAAAGCGTCTGACGGGGCTTGAGATCAGCAAGACCCGTGAGCGTCACTTTCTCTTCGCCGGTGATCCCGAGCCCTTCCCAGGATTCACCGCCATTGAATACCAGTGGCAGAATGCCCATCCCGACAAGGTTCGATCTATGGATACGCTCGAAGCTTTCGGCAATCACGGCACGCACGCCCAGAAGCCGGGTGCCCTTTGCGGCCCAGTCACGCGACGAGCCGGTTCCGTATTCCTTACCGGCAAACACGACAAGCGGCACACCTTCTTCCGCATAGCGCATGGCTGCGTCATAAATCGACATCTGATCGCCTGACGGCTGATGAAGCGTCACACCCCCTTCAACACCCTGGACCATCTGGTTCTTGATCCGGATATTGGCGAATGTCCCGCGCATCATCACCTGGTGATTGCCGCGCCGCGCGCCATAAGAGTTGAAATCGATCGGACGCACCTGATGGCCACGAAGATAATCACCCGCCGGGCCGTCATTCTTGATCGCACCCGCCGGTGAAATATGGTCGGTTGTGATCGAGTCCCGGAAGAGACCAAGAACGCGAGCCTCGATGATGTCGGTGACTGCATCCGGCTGCATGGACATGCCTTCGAAGTAAGGCGGGTTTTGCACATAGGTTGACCGTGAATCCCAGCCATAGGTAAGACCGCCGGAGACCGAAATGCCCTGCCAGCCTTCATCACCCTTGAACACGTCAGCATAGCGCGTGCGGAACATATCCTTTGAGATCACTGCGCGAACAGTATCGGCTATTTCCTGGGTGGACGGCCAGATGTCTTTCAGGAAGACATCATTTCCAGCGGTGTCCTTGCCGAGCGGATCTTTTGTGATGTTGATCTTCATCGAACCGGCAAGCGCATAAGCGACCACGAGCGGCGGAGACGCGAGGTAGTTTGCCCGCACATCCGGATTGACGCGGCCTTCGAAGTTCCGGTTACCGGAAAGGACTGAAGTCACGACAAGGTCGTTGCTGTTGACGGCTTCAGAAATCTCTTCGTCAAGCGGACCGGAGTTTCCAATACAGGTCGTGCAGCCATAACCGACAAGATCGAAACCGAGCTTGTCGAGATCATCCTGGAGACCCGCTTTTTCAAGGTAATCCGTCACCACCTGAGAGCCCGGCGCAAGCGACGTTTTCACCCATGGCTTAACGGTCAAACCACGCGCGACAGCATTGCGGGCGACAAGCCCTGCTGCGACGAGCACATTCGGGTTTGACGTGTTGGTGCATGAGGTGATTGCAGCAATTACCACATCGCCGGTACCGAGGTCATGGTTGCGTCCTTCGACGGAAACGCGCTTGTCGAGTTCATCCGCCTTATTGAATTCCTTTGCCATGACCTCCGAAAACGCCGTATCGGCGACATCAAGCGGAACACGGTCCTGTGGGCGTTTCGGTCCGGCAAGTGACGGAACGATCGTCGACATGTCGAGCGAAAGCGTCGTGGTGAAAACCGGATCGGGCGTGTCATCGTCGCGCCACATGCCTTGCGCTTTTGCATAGGCTTCAACGAGCGCGACACGATCATCATCGCGACCTGTCGTGTTAAGATATTTGAGCGCTTCGGTATCAAGCGGGAAGAAGCCGCAGGTCGCGCCATATTCAGGCGCCATATTGGCGATTGTCGCCTGGTCTTCGAGTGAGAGGTTGGAGAGGCCCGGGCCGTAGAACTCTACGAACTTGCCGACGACCCCGAGTTCACGCAGCATTTCCACGACACGCAAGACAAGATCCGTCGCCGTAATGCCCTCTTGCATTTCACCGGTGAGCTTAAAGCCGACAACCTCAGGTATCAGCATGGAGATCGGCTGTCCGAGCATTGCGGCTTCCGCCTCGATACCGCCAACGCCCCAGCCCAGAACAGCAAGTCCGTTCACCATGGTAGTATGGCTGTCTGTGCCGACAAGCGTATCCGGATAGGCAATCGTCTCGCCGTTCTCTTCCTTGGTCCAGACGGCCTGGGCAAGATATTCAAGGTTCACCTGGTGACAGATGCCTGTTCCTGGCGGGACGACGCGGAAATTGTCAAATGCTTCCTGACCCCAGCGCAGGAACGTGTAGCGTTCGCCATTGCGCTCATATTCGCGGTCGACATTCTTTTTGAACGCATCGGGCGTCCCGTAATTATCGACCATGACCGAGTGATCGATCACAAGATCGACTGGAACGAGCGGATTGATCTTCTTTGGATCGCCACCGAGATTGGCAGTCGCATCACGCATTGCCGCAAGGTCAACGACGGCGGGAACGCCGGTAAAGTCCTGCATTAGAACGCGCGCTGGACGATAGGCGATCTCGTGCGACGACTTCCGCTCTTTCAGCCACTCGGCAACCGCGCGAATGTCATCAGCATTCACGGTCCGGTCGTCTTCGAAGCGCAGAAGGTTCTCAAGAACGACCTTCAGCGAGAACGGCAGGGAAGAAATCCCATCAAGACCGTTCTTTTCAGCGTCAGGCAGCGAGAAATACGTGTAGTCTTTCCCATCCACCGTAAGCGTTTTCTTGCAATTGAAACTGTCGAGCGATGCGGCCACGAGACTGAGCCCTCCTTAATCGGTTGTCTCCCTCATCCCGTCGGTAACTGGGAATTTCGCCGATATTGCCTTGTGACACAGGGCCAAGGGAGCCACAGAAAAATTGACAGGCGTCTTATATGCGGAAACTTGCACCTGCACCATAGGCTGCCAGTAACACTTTTACGGAAGACGCTGGATGTCGCCTTAAGCCGCATGCAGCCTTTTCCTCAAGCGCCGGAACCCTTAAGATCTGAGAATGGTTGACCCTCAATTTACAAGAAAAGTACCGGACGGAGACACGTCGGCGCGCGACGTCTGCACGTCCTGTGGCTTCATTCATTACGTCAATCCGAAGATTGTCGTCGGCTCGGTCGTTCGCCATCAAGGCAAAATACTCCTATGCCGTCGCGCTATCGAACCTCGCCTTGGCTTCTGGACGTTGCCGGCCGGTTATCTGGAATTGAACGAAGCGCCGGAGGATGGAGCCAAACGGGAGGCCATGGAGGAAGCAAATGCGGTCCTCGAAATCTCAGGATTGCTTGCAGTCTACTCTGTTGAAAGGATTTCCCAGGTTCAACTCATCTATCGCGCAACGCTTCCGGATGGATCATTCAGCGCCGGTCCGGAAAGCCTCGACGTGGCATTGTTCGACTGGGGTGATATTCCTTGGGATGAAATTGCTTTTCCGTCGGTATTCTGGGCCTTGAACGACGACAGGCGCGCCGAAGAGGGAAGCGCCATTCCACCGTTCAAAAACCCGGTCGAGGGTATGTGAAGCTGTTATCTCCGTCCCGCAGGCGCGCTACGGTAGAAACCAAGTCATTCAACTAAATTAGAATTCTAGGAAGAGGAACCACCTTCGGGAACTTCATCTTCCAGGGAATGGCGGTTCAAAAGCGGCAATTGGCTCATCGCGAAAGCCATGGTGATCGGCATAACGCCCCAGACCTTGAAAGCGACCCAGAAATCGGTCGAATACGAGCGCCAGATCACTTCATTGAGCACTGCGAGGAAAAAGAAGAAGAGCGCCCAACGGAACGTTAGAATCCGCCATCCTTCATCAGTTATTTTGAACGCTGAATCAAAAACGTAGGCAAGGAGCGATTTTCCGTAGAGCAATCCAATCATAAGGACGGAGCCAAAGAACACATTTACGATGGTCGGCTTCAGCTTAATGAATGTCTCATTTTGCAGGTAAAGCGTGAGGCCGCCAAAAACCAGAACGACGACGAGCGAAACGAGCGGCATGATGGGCAACGACCGCACGAGGGCCCACGAAATGCTCAATGACACAACCATGGCCACCATAAAGACGGCCGTTGCGATGTAGATATTACCGCCCAAACCCGCAAGAAACGGGATATATTCTGCGAAGCGTTCGCCATAGGAATTCGCGAGGAAAAACAGAGCAAGCGGCCCCAATTCGAGCGCAAACTTGAGAAGCGGATGAAGCGTTCTTTCCTCAACACCCGCCTGTCCTTCGCTGATTTCCTGTGTCACACACCGTCTCCCGAATTGAAGTCTCTGATTGTCAGGACTTGAATTAAATCTGACTTATGCGCGCTTTACGGTTTCACGCCAAGCTTAGATCATAGCTTTTCTTTAGGTGGGATGCACCTTGGTGAATACCAACGGCTAAGCCCAACTTATTGCATCGCA
>JBCDCU010000105.1:0-10384 GCA_039181265.1 Pseudomonadota bacterium
AAGGTGGCGTTAGCGGAAGTGACGAACGAGCGAACCGAAACCTGGCGATATAAATACGCAAGGCCGGCGCGGGCGATTGAAATTCACTGGGTGAACGATCTGATTGTCGCGCAATACCGGATCTCGCGGGGCGAAAACCCCGATGCGGAGCGCGAAAATGAGGGTGCGTTTCTCTATTGCGATGTTCCGGCGGCCCATTGCCAATACACCAAGGACGAGGAAGACACGTCCATCATGCCGCAATTCTTCAAGGAGGCGCTCTCAGCCATGATCGCGGCCTCTGTGGCGCTGCCGATCACACAGAGCGTTGACCGTGCCCGATTTGCCCAGACCGCGGCTAATGATCTGATCGATATGGCGATTGCCGAAAACGAGCAGCTTGAGCCGCCGATCAGGATGCCAGAAGCGGGATATCTCGATGCGCGCGGCGCTACTTACGATTTCCATTTCCGGCAAATGACGACCGACTACTGATGCCAACAGCCGTTTTTCAACCAAGCTTCGGGGGCGGGGTTCTCGGTCCCGGCCTTCACGCGCGCCTTGACACCCAGAAATACGATGTCGGGCTCAAGGTCGGAAAGAACGTTTTCGTCCATGTTCATGGGGGCGTTTCGAACCGGGCAGGAACTGAGTTCGTCTGCGAGGTAATCGACCATGCTCACAAACACCGTCTGATCCCGTTTGAACGCGATGTCGGGGATTCCCTCGTTCTCGTCATGGGCGAGAACCGGATGAAGGTGATCGAGGCGGGGAGTGTGGTTCAGTCCGGCGGATCGGATTATATGCCATCCACGCCTTACAACGCCGCGCAGATCGATGCCGCGGATTATACGCAGTCGATTGATGTCATCTTCTTCGCGCAAGAGGATGTCCATCCGAAACGCATGTCACGCTTTGCAAGCAACAATATCAGCTTCGCCAACGTCGAGGTGAACCCTTCTCTGTTGATACCCTCCGGCTTGGCTGTCAGCAAAGGGGGGAGTGGAAGCGACACTTACCGGTACAGGGTCTCTGGCTACGATGGCGATGTGGAAGGATTTGCAAGCTCCGCAAGAACCGTCACAGGCGCACAGGATTTAGACGAACAGGATGCGCAAAACACAATCTCCTGGTCATCCACCGGGGCACCGGAATATAACGTTTATCGTGAGCGGAATGGGGTCTATGGCTACATCGGCTACACAACGAACACGTCCTTTGTCGATGACAATATCTCGCCCGATCTGACGCTTGCGCCGATTGAGGCTGCGGACGTTTTTTCTGGATCAGGCTATTATCCAAGATCGGTCGCGAAATACCAACAACGCATCTTCTATGGCGGGGCGCGCCTTCTGCCTGAAACGGTCTGGGCGTCGCGCACAGGAGATTTTTCGAACTTCACCAAGTCAAGGGTTCTGCGCGACACCGACCGCATCGAAATGGATATCACCGGCGACGCCTTGAATTCGATCCGCTATATGGTGGCGCTGCGCGAACTGGTAATCTTCACCACAGGCGGCGAGTTTACGATCTCCGGGCCTGATAACGTTCTCCTGGCCACCAATCCCATCCAGACACCGCAGAGTTTTTCCGGCTGCCATACGGTGAAGCCGATCGTTGTTGAAGATACGGTCCTTTATGTCGACCGGACGGGAAATCAGGTCCGGGATCTCAGATACGCCTTCGAGCAGGACGGTTACACCGGCAACGATTTGACGGTCTTTGCCTTTCACTATTTCGAGGGAAAGAAGGTACAGGGCTGGGCTTACGCCAAGAACCCGTATTCCCTGATCTGGGTTCATCTCGATGACGGCACGCTTCTTAGCCTCACCTATAAACGCGAGCACCGGGTCTGGGCCTGGACCGAGCACGATCTTTCAGGCGGTTTCGTCGAAAGCCTGTGTGTCGTTCCCGAGGGAAACCGCGATGTGCTTTATCTCGCTGTCAGGCGCACGGTGAACGGTAATGAAAAGCGCTATGTCGAGCGGATGCGCGACCGGCGGATCACCGATATCAGCGATGCCTTTTTCGTCGATTGCGGTATCACTTATGACGGCGCGCCGATTACAACGATCACCGGGCTCGATCATCTTGAAGGCGAGCGGGTCACAGCCTTGGCCGATGGCAACGTGGTGGAAGATCTGGTGGTGACGGCCGGTCAAGTAACCTTGCCGCGCGCGGCGTCGAAGGTTCATGTCGGGCTGCCATTCGATGCGGAAATCGAAACGCTGCCACCTGCCATTGACCTTCAGGATGTGGGGTCCGCACGCGGGCGGCCGCATTCCATCAGCAAGGCGCGGGTGCAGCTTGATAAGACGCGGGGGATCGCTGCGGGAACCGACCGGGACAGGCTGGAAGAAATCGTCCAGACGGGAACGGATCTCACCGAGCCGATTGCGCCCTTTACCGGCATGATGGATCTCAAGATTGCGCCGAACTGGACAAAGGATGGAACGCTTGTCGTCCGTCAGCGCTATCCGCTTCCCATGACCGTTCTCGGCATTGCACCGGAAGTCTCGATCGGCCGCTCCAATTGAGTCTTGAGATAAGAGAGGCGACCCGCGCCGACATACCGGGCCTTGTCGCGGATATGAGAGGGATCGACCGGCTGGAAGCCCGGCTCACCATGGGAAACCGTGATCTCCACGAGGTTATGCAGGTGATGTTTGACCGCTCGGATGTAATACGCGCCGGGCTTTATGGCGGCCGGATCGCAGCGATTTATGGCCGCGCGCCCATCTCGGTTTTGGGCGGGGAGTGCATGCCCTGGCTGGCCTCTACAACATTGATTGAAGAGCCGAAGGTCAAGACCCTGTTCATCCGCCATACGAGGTCGGAACTTGCCCGCCTCACAGACGGCTTCGTGCTCGCCTGGAACCTCGTTCATGAAAAGAACCGGCTCGCGATCCGCTGGCTCAAATGGGCGGGCTTCACATTCGACGACAAGCGGATCCCCGTGAACGGGAATGCGTTCTTGCGGTTTTCAAAAAGGATATCTGACTAATGTGTTTTTTTGCTCCTTTGTTGGGTGCACTCGGCATTGGTGGTGCGGGCGCAGGTGCAGCCGGCGCTGCCGGCGCCGTATCGGGCGGGCTGAGTATTGGCTCCATCTTTAAGATTGGCGCCGGGATCTTCAGCGCCGTTAGCAAGATTTCGCAGGCACACGCAGCAGCGAAGGCTGCAGAGGAGACTGCGCGCCAGCAGGATCAAGCAGCCCTTGATGCCATCGAACAGGGCAAGGATGAATCCGATCGAAGGCGTAGGGCAGGGGCGATTGAAGCCTCCCGCCAGCAGGCCGGGCTTGCCGCAAACGGGATCGATGTCTCCGGTCCGCTTGGCCTCGATCTTCTGAATGAAAGCTTCGAGGTGACAGGATCCGATGCTTTTGCGATCAGGGAAAATGCCGTGAGACGAGGCCGCCAGTTCGCGCAGCAGGCGGCGAATTCCAGAACGGAAGCACGCTCTATCCGGTCACAGGCGCTCTTCGGCGCGGTCGGTTCGTTGCTGACAACAGCGAGCAAGGTTGGTCCGAAATTCACCTCAACACAGGCTTTCAAATAAATGCCAACACGCATCAGACGCCAGCAGCCGACAGAAGTCGTCCGCGCCTTTGAACCGGTTCCTGTTCGCCCGTTTCAATCAGGTATAGGGCAGCTCGCGCCCGGGATCGAAGCGATTGGATCGGCAATCGATGTCATCCAGGACAAAGCTGCCACGACGCGGGCGAAGAAACTCGATACAGCCTACGCCGAAACAATCCGCGATCTTCTTCATAACGAAGAAACCGGCTATCTAAAGACCCAGGGAGAGGCGGCAATCGTCGGCGCGAAGGGGGCGATGGATGCTCTGGAGAAAGAGCGGATTACGCTTCTCAAGAATGAACCGCCGGAAACACGCGCAAAGGTCGAAGCGACCCTTCAGGCCCGGCAGGAAAAAGCCAATGAGACGATAGGGCTTCAGGCCGCGTCCGAAGGGTTGAGGGCAGAGCAAGACGCAAGTGACGGGCGGATTAGAACAGCGATCACGGATGCGGTTCAGGATCCCACACAGGTCCTGCAAAGCCTAACGATTGTTATCGACGAACTGGGTCAGCGGGCGGAAGCCAATAATTGGACGCCTGAGGCGCTGCAGCGCAGGATCATCGAGCATCAAACGCAGATCCATATCGGTGTTGCACACACTCTCGGTAATACGAACCCCGAAGAAGGACTCGCTTATCTCACCGCGAACCAGCAGAAGATTGAGCCGAACGCTTTCGGCGAAAGCCTCATCATGCTGGACTATGCGGCGGCAACGTATCGGGGCAGCGAAAAGGGCCGCGCGGCGTTTGAAGGGGATGCGCCGGATAGTGGCACCGGCGTTGGTGCAACCGTCGGGACTTCTGAATCCGCTTCCGAAGACGAACAGGACGGGACAAAACCCATCCAATCGGACACCATTGAGCCTACGCGTCAACAGCCGGAGAAACAGCCGAAGGCGACGGCCAGGCCAACGCTCGCACCACCTGCCAATCCGGGACTGAGACCGTTCCTGAAGGAGGGCGTCGATCCTTCGCAAACGGATGGCTTGAATACCGAATTCGGGACACGGCTGCAGGCGATGATCCAAAGCGCGCCGCCAGAAATACGGGATCAGATCCGGATTGGTGCCGGGTTTCAGACGCTGGAAGCCCACCATGCGCGCCTCGCCGAGGTGAGGGGTGAAGTCGCCGCTAAGGGCCGCAACAACCTGAGCATAACGCCAGGGGAAATCGGTCCACCGCCGTCAGCCCAACACAGTCTTGGAGAGGCAGCCGATCTCCAGTTTAGGAGCGCGGGCGTAAAAGCATGGGTTCACGACAATGCAGGCCGGTTTGGTCTTCATTTCCCGATAGAGCACAAGGATTGGCAGATCGAACCTGCCGGATCGCGGGACGGATCTTTTGATCCGGCGCTGCGGCATGAGTTATCGCACAGGACCGCAGACCGTCTTTCAAAGCGCCAGGCTTTGCCGGAGATTACAGATCCGGTCGAAAGAGAGGCAGCGACACGCGAATTCGACCGTCTAGCCCGCCTGCAAGACAGGGAACGGGAACGGATCAGGGCCGGACTCAGAAATGAGACACTCGATCTCATTCATTCCGGGCAATCCGCAGAAACGATCACTCTGGAATCCCAAAAGACCCTCGGCCCTGCCGCCATGGCGCGCCTTCGCGCTTATCAAAGACAAATCACAGAAGACGGGCCGGCGGAAACGGATCCGGCACTCTTCAATCGCCTGTTTGAAGATCTTGCCGATAACCTGCGGGCAATCAGCGAAGCCGACCCGACGGAATGGCTTGGGCGGCTCTCGAAAGAGGATTTCGAGACCTTTGCCGCGCGCCGCGAAACGATGATGAATGGCCGCGTTCTGACGCCGATCCTGCGCCAGACCTACGCCCATGTGCAAGAGATGGTGGACCGTTTTATCAGGAAGAACGGACTCTCCGGTAATCATCCGACGGCGACCGCGCGGCGTGAAGCGTTCAAGATGAATATGTACCTCTTTGCCGAGCAAAAGGCGCTCAAAGAAGACAGACGCCCGACAGACGCAGAAATTACGGAAGAGGCGCAATCTCTGCTGAAACGCGTGCATGTCGATCCCAAGGGTCCGAACAACGCATTCAATGAGGGGCCTGGACGCTTCTGGAACAACGACGGCCATTTGTTCGAACTCGATTATGACGGCGATCCGCTTGATGAGGGCGATGACATAACGCTGGATCTCTTGTTGGATTCAAAGACGACAATCCGGATCAACGGCACAGCGCCAAAACGCGACCACGTCAAGAATCTGGCTGATCATTTTCACAAGAACCACAAGAGACGCCCATCAGCGAGAGAGATGATGGATATGCTTGTGCGCGCGGAAGATTATTTTGTTCCGTCGAACTTGAGCCGCAAAGACCTGCGGCATGGAATGCGACCGGAACGATGAGAGTGGTTATGCGGCAGACCGCACCTATCGGGCAGACTCTTGTTCCAGCTTCCGCTCTAACTCTTCGACGCGTTTCAGTAACGCCCTGTTCTTCTCAGTGAGATATCTGATTTGATCGGAAAATAGCTCCACGCTGGAAGTATTGCTCACATGAATCTCACGTGCCTGATCAATTGTCTCATTTGTTGATGTTAATAGATCATTCTGAACTTCCCACAGGCAAATCAGATACCAAGTCACATCCGAGTCAAGTTTTGAATACTTCTCAAGAGTGGGTTCGAAGTGTTCAATGACCTTGGTACATTCCGTGTCGGGTGGAAGTGATGCCGCCTGTGTTACGGACAATAACATACACAACGGTAAGAGGAGCAAAACTATTATCGATTGACGTGCGTTTTTACTTTTCATTTCTCAATCGCTCCAAACGGAATTCAATGTCTTTAATACGCTGTTCCATAGCCAGCGTCTCAACAGTTAGGTCATCAAATGACCCGGAAATTTGCGAGAGCCTCACCGACTCTTTGAATTTCTTTTCCCACCATTCGTTAACCTTTGCATCGAGACCCAACCTCTGAAGTTCCGCAGACGTTTTTAAACAAAGTAGAAAATCGACAATAAATATATTGAGCTTGAACGCTTCCTCTCCCCTTTCTTCGATTTCCGCCATCACTTTGGAGCAATCTGGGAAATGTCTCTCTGCGCTTACCGAAGTCGGCGCTAAAAAAACGATGATGAGCATCGGTAACATTATTCGTTTCATCGAAATCTCCTGAATTCAAATTACAATAAAGGTTTCCATGCCCACACAACTTTTGCAAGGCGACCCCGGGGTTCGGCTTCTATTCAGAAAACAGAAAGAAGCACCTTTAAAAGAGCAATGAGAAAGGGATTTATCGGCGGAACGCGCCTATTGGGCTGTTAATTCTTCGATACGCTCCTCCAAGACCTTGAGACGGTTAATTAGTTCTCTGTTCTTCTCGGTGAGCGCTCTTATTTGAGCGGTATGCTCAATCGGATCAGAAATGTGTAGTTCGTACGCTTCCCGCATCAGCTCAACAAGCTTGCCCAATGAGTCGTAATCATCATGCTGAACTTCCCAAAGGCAGGTCAGATACCATGTTGCAGTCGAGTCAATTTTAGCATGTTTGTCGAATGTGCGTTCAAAGTGTCGGATGACTTCTCTGCAGTCCGAATCTGCTGTCAGCGAATTCGCGTGAGGCAAATGCAAAAATGAGAGCAACAAAAAAACAAACAGTGTCTTTATCGAAAGACGAAATTGCCTATTGTGCATTGCTGAGCTCCTCCATCTTTCTTTCGATATTCTCAATCCGCTGCTCAATGAAACCGGATTGTTGCTCTATTCTTTCGATACCTAAACCAATTTCCGATTGACGTTCCGAAATGTGAAATTGTTTTTTTATGACTTCGTCGATCTTATCCTCGATAAGTTCGTCCAGTTGTATCGAATACATGTTCCAGCAATATAGGACATTGAACGTCCTTATATCTCGCCCATCAAGTTCACGTACGTTTGTTCTGATTTCCTCCGCTGCTTTTGCGCAATCCACGTAGATCAACTGCGCTCTTGCCGAAACCGGCAATAAAAAAGCACCGACGAGCATCAGTAATATTATTCGTTTCATCGAAATCTCCTGAATTCAAATTACAATAAAGGTTTCCATGCCCACACAACTTTTGCAAGGCGACCCCGGGTTTCGGGATACGCTGCCAAAAACCTCGTCCGCTCCTCTATCCATTGAAGCGAGTGACACCTTTGCCAGTGGTAATTCCGGACCAATCGCAGAGCCTGATTTCGATCAAGAAATCCGCGAGTTGGCAGAGGAGCAGAATGTCCCCGTTTCCAGTGCCCGTGAAAACCCGACACTCTTTCGCAGACAGAAGGAAATGGAAGACGACATTGCGCGCAGGATCGATGCTCCACTGTTGCATCAGTGGATGAAAACATCACCCGATGGCGATCTTGCTGAAGGCGACGAGGAGGCGATGGCGAAGATCGAGGGCTTGAGCGCCGATGAACCAGAAGGGTCGGGCAGCAATCAACCTCAAGGTTTGAGCAAAGCTGAAGGAAGCTTCAATGCCTTAGGCCGTGGGCTAAACAAAGCACTCCAAGTGCGTAGCGCCTTAAAGGTCAGGAGAATTGGGACAGCACTGCAAGACCGTGGAAAATCGAAAGAGGAGATTCGAGAAAGCATTTTGCCTCGCGAAAGGGCGCGCAAAAGAAGAATCGCTGCAAATCGTCATCTAGAAATCGCATGGGCAGACTACCAGACAGAAAAACGATTTAGAGCAGCTCAAGAGCTGGATGTTAAGGCCCTGCTTATCGAGGGCGCGGAAGCCTTCGCCATAATAAAAAGGTTCCAGGAGGATTCAGCGGGTAAAAAAATGTCCGCCGAGGCGGAGGCATTCAAAGAAAAACTTGCTGCGGCCGGCGACACCTTCCAGGAAAAGATTAATGTCATCACCGAAAATCCGGGCCTGTTCTCGGCATATGTTTTCGAGATGGGACTGGAGAACTCGCCAGGAATCGCATTCTCTATGGCAACTCTTGCACTCACAAAAAGTCCCGTTGCAGCTGGGGCTGTCGCGGGCGCTTGGACCTTTGTTATTGAAAGCAACGCCGAAGCGATGTCTTTCCTGACGGGAAGCGGGCACCCAATGGAAACGGCGAAGGACTTCGAGAACATTCTTCAAGACCGGGATCTCATGGCCGAGGCCAATCGGCGTGGTCTCTATCGCGGAATAATCCTTGCCGCATTCGAAGTCATCGGTGCGCGCGTCGGGGCCAGCACATTCGTGAAATCGAGCAAGATTGCCGATGAAAGTGTGAAAGTGGTCGCGGATTCGGCCCTGGCTGCCGCAGGAGCAGCGGCCGCCGACAGCACTGGTGACGGGTTTGACGTGGGCAATGCTACCGCAGCTGGTGCTGGCGCCTTATTGGCAGGAGCGGCTCTGAAGTCGACAGAAGCATTGGCTAGCTTAGCGAACGAACGCATCGCCTCCAGGCGTGCAGGGGCAACAGCCACCACCCTCAAACAAATCGGTGACGTGGCGAACCTCTCTAAAATGAGAAAAAGCGCACCCGAAGCCTTTCGCAACGCCGTCGATTTCATGTTTCGCGGAAAGCCGGATATTACCATCTCGGCAAAGGCGGTGAAGACGTATCTGGACAGTCAGGGTTTCAACAATTCCGTCGTCAGGGATTGGGGGATTGCGCCCGATATTTTCGAGGCGAAGCTGATGGCAGGCGGCGATCTCGTAATCTCAATTGCGGATTATGCGACCGATATCGCCGGACGACCGTTTGATGAGTTTCTTCAAAAAAACGGCAGGCTCGACGCCGATGAGGTCTCATTCGAAGAGGTTTCAAGGGCGATCAGCAATCTCGACGGCGAAAGCCAGAAGTTGCGGATGCTGAGCCAGAAGAAGGACAGCCCGCGGGCGAAACGCCGCAAAGCCAGCCAAAGGATTGAACAGGATATTCAAAACAACTGGCGGATTGCGGAATCCGTAAACGTTGAAGCGATCGGCGACACAAAAGCAGTGTCCGCGTTCTTTACCTCGCTCGCAGACCGCACCGGCGCCGATCCTTTTGATCTCTATGTCCGGTATCGGTCAAAAAGCGGCATCGGTTCTGATCTGGCGCGCCCCGCTGGGCGCGCAGGATGGCTGGGCGGAACAGATGCGCCCATAATCGAGGCACCGGATCTTACCTCATTTCTTGCAAGATCGAGCGACGCTTTCCTGACGCTTTTGGTTGATGTCGCAAAGAAGGATGGGCCGCAATCCCTGAAAGCGGATGTCGCCGCAATCCGGAGGCTCGTGGGATCTGAAGCGGGCAAGGGGATTTCCCGCCTCCATAAGGAAAAATGGGCGCGCGGCTTCAGGGCCTACCTGCTTGAGGGAAAGGCTGCATCACCGGAGCTTGCCCGCGCTTTCGAGCGCCAGAAGGACTGGCTTCGCGAACTCTACCAAGGGCAAGATCTGTCGAAAGTTGACGTTTCGCCGGAGATACGCGGCATGATGAACCGCATATTGATGAGCGAGGCGGAGGTGGCTTCGGCGCGCAACGACGCGCGAATGGCTCCGCTCTTTGAAAAAGACCGACCGGACGGAATGACGGGCGCAGAGGCAACGCGTTATGACAGCCTTGCCAATGAAGCAAGGACGCAGGCGGAAACCGCATTGCGGGCAGAGACCATGGAGACGGTCCGGCGCAAAAACACGGGAGCCTATCGGAAAGAACGGGCAGATGTCCGAAACGAAGTCGCCGAACGCGTCGGGAATCTGCCCGAATACCGGCTTCTCGATGCATTGGGCGAACGCCGCGACAGCCAGCGGGCCAGAAACCGGGTGGCGGATCTCAGGCTCGATTCCGATCAACTCGTCGAAATGTTCGGCAAGGGGATTTTGCAGGATCTCTCCCGCGAAC
>JBCDCU010000106.1:0-10377 GCA_039181265.1 Pseudomonadota bacterium
GTCTATGAATCGGTCTATCTTTCAAGCCGGATTGCCGTCATGGCAGCCCGCCCCGGACGGATCGTCGAGGACATGAAGATCTCAGCACCCTATCCACGCGGCGAAGCGTTCAGAACGTCCGAAGAATACGGGGTTTTCGCACGCCAGGCCTCCCAGGCGCTTCACGCAGCCATGAACACGCAGGACCACCTATGAGCGACACAGTCCTTCTGATCGACGCGGAAGAGGAAAAGAAAGCCCGCCGGGAACGGATGATGGGCGTCCTGAAATGGGCTCTGCCCCTGGGACTCCTTATGCTTTCAGTCGTTGGCTGGCATTACATTGTCGTTGCCAACCAGATCCCGCACTACATCCTGCCGTCACCCGGTCGGGTTTTTGAAACCTTGTTTGCCGACTGGCATATTCTAGGCCCCGCTCTTTGGAACACGCTCACGTTGACGATCATGGGATTGATCGTCGCTGTCATCGGCGGTGTCGGACTAGCCATTCTCTTCACCCAGTCGCGCATCATCGAGTATTCGCTCTTTCCCTATGCGGTCATCCTGCAGGTCACCCCGATTGTCGCGATCTTCCCGCTGATTAACATCTATATCGATGACATCACGACCAAACTCCTTTTATGCGCGTGGATCGTTGCCTTCTTTCCGCTTCTGTCGAACACGACGCTGGGCCTCAATTCGACCGACCACAATCTGCGCAATCTCTTCCAGCTCTATGGCGCATCGCGCTGGCAAACGCTTGTCCATCTGCAGCTACCCAATGCCCTTCCTTACTTTCTAACGGGACTCAGGATTGCAGGCGGTCTTGCGCTCATTGGTTCCGTCGTTGCCGAGTTTGTAGCAGGAACGGCCGGTTCCGGTTCCGGGCTTGCGACACGGATCATCGAATCGGGCTTCAGACTTAACATTTCCCGGCTCTTCGCCTGCCTTCTTCTGATCTCCCTCTCCGGTATTGCGATCTACCTTGTAACCAGCCTGATTTCCCATTTCGCGCTCCATAAATGGCATGAGAGTGCACTCAAGCGGGAAAACTGATTGTAGGGACGAGGACGTAAGCCATGACCTGGCCAACCGATTTACGCGAAATGCTCAATGGAGAAGAGGTGTTGATCATCAATGCCCGTGCTCCCACCGCACTTCTTGAAACCGCGTCTCATTCGGAGATCACCGACATCAACCTGATGCTCGATCAAGGTCGGATCGTTGGGATCAATCCGGCACACAATCCGGGCTTCGAAGGACCCGTGATCGATCTTGACGGCGGCCTCATCTTGCCGTGCTTCACTGACATACACACCCACCTCGACAAAGGGCATATTTGGCCGCGTCGGCAGAATCCGAACGGCACGTTTGAAGGCGCCTTGTCCAGCGTCATGGAGGATCGCGAAGCGAATTGGACGACGGAAGACGTTCGTGCGCGCATGACCTTTTCACTGGAATGCGCTTACCACCACGGCACAACAGCGATCCGAACCCATCTCGACAGTCCGGGAAAACAGGCCGCGATCTCCTGGCCGCTTTTTGAAGAGATACGATCCGAATGGTCGGACCGGATTGAACTTCAGGCTGCATCGCTCTTTGGCATTGATGCCATGGACGATGAAGCGTTTCTTCCGGCACTCCTCCCACATATGACGAAGGCCGGTGGGGTTCTGGGTGCGGTCGCTTATCCAGTGCCGCGCCTCGAAGAGCATCTCGAAACACTCTTCAAGACAGCGATCGATCGAAACCTGACGCTTGATTTCCATGCGGATGAAACGCGGGACCCATCATCTGATTGTCTGTTGAAGATCGCCGAAACAGCGAAACGCATGAAATTCGATGGCCGGGTTCTGATCGGCCATTGCTGTTCGCTTGCACGTCAGCGGGCCGATACGATTGATCGCACACTCGATGTTGTCGCGGAAGCCGGACTGGGCGTTGTCTCGTTACCGCTCTGCAATCTCTATCTGCAGGATCGCCTCTATGATGGTCACGCTCCGATCACACCGCATTGGCGCGGTGTCACGCTTCTGCATGAAATGAAGGCGCGCGGCATCCCGGTAATGATTGCGAGCGACAACACCCGCGATCCGTTCTACGCTTATGGCGATCTCGATATGCTCGAGGTCTACCGCGAAGCGACCCGGATTGCCCATCTCGACCATCCGGTCGCCGACTGGCCGGGCGCAGTTACAAAAACCTCCGCAGCCTTCGGTGAATTTGCCGCCTCGTCCTGCCTTTCAGAAGGACGGCCTGCCGATATCATCTTGTTCCGAGCCCGATCCTGGACCGAACTCTTCGCCCGCCCGCAGCACGACCGCATCGTCCTGCGGGGTGGTCGCGCCATTGATACAGCCCTCCCCGACTACCGCGTACTTGATCCAATCGTTGGAGAACCGAAACATGACTGATATCGCCGCCCTTAAAAAAGCGCTCGGCCCGATTAAGACCGAGGACAATGCGGCGATCGTGAAACAGAAGAGCCGTGATTTTTACTGGTATTCACCGGTCCTCAAACGTCAGCTGGATGATGTCACCGCAGACCTCATTGTCAGCCCAACGAGTGAGTCGGAGGTGATCGAAACCCTCAAGATCTGCCACAGCATGGGTGTACCGGTAACGCCGCGCGGCACCGGCACCGGCAATTACGGGCAGGCGATGCCGCTCTCCGGCGGTGTGGTCCTGAACCTGGCCGAAATGAATGCGGTAAAAGAAATCAAACAGGGAAGCTATGTCGCGGAAGCCGGCGCAATCATTGCCGACATCGACCGCGCAGCGATCACAAGCGGCCAGGAAGTAAGACTGCATCCCTCAACCTATCACACCGCCTCAATCGGTGGCTTTATCGCCGGGGGGTCCGGCGGTGTCGGTTCGATCAATTTCGGGGGGTTGCGCGATCTCGGCAACATCATCCGCGTTCGGGTTGTGACCATGGAAGAAAACCCGCGTGTCCTTGAACTCTCAGGCTATGATCTTCACAAGGTCAGCCACGCCTATGGCACAAACGGTATCATCACCGAAGTGGAAATGCCGCTCGCTGCCCATTATGACTGGGTCGATTTCCTGATTGGGTTCGACGATTGGGAACGCTGCGTTCAGTTTTCAAATGAACTTGCCCAAATGGACGGTCTTCTGACGAAGAATGTTGCGCCGATTGAAGCCCCGGTTCCACATGACTACTTCCTGCGCCACAAAAAATTCATTGAGCGTGGCCAGTCCGTTGCTGTTGTCATCGCAGCACCACAGGCCGCGAGTTCCCTTCAAGCCTTCGCGGAAAAGGAAAAGGGTGCAATCCTTTACCGCTCCGATGTTGCGACTGAAGAGGAAAAGAAGGGCCTTCCGCCAGGTTATGAACTCTCGTGGAACCACACCACCTTGCGTGCGCTCAGGGTCGATCCTTCAATCACCTATCTACAGGTTCTCTACCCGTTTCCGGACGCGGTCAAAAAGATTGTCCGCATGAGCGAGATCTTCGGGGAAGAGCTGCCGGGTCACGCTGAATTCGTGCGGTTCGATGGCGATGTCACAGCATTTGGCCTTCCAATGGTGCGCTTCACCACCGAGGAGCGTCTCGAAGAAATCATGAAGATCCATGAGGCGGAGGGATGTCCGATTTTCAACCCGCACCGCTATACGCTCGAAGAAGGCGGTATGAAGGAAACCGATGAGATCCAGCTCGCTTTCAAGCGCGAGGCCGATCCCGATGGGCTCCTCAATCCGGGCAAGATGGTCGCCTGGGAGAACCCCGACTTCGACTTCTCCAATCAGACCTATCTCTTCTCCGGCCTGAAGAAATAAAGCGGGGCGGGAATGCGGATCCTTGTTCTTTTCGCCCATCCGGTCGAAACGAGTTTTCAGGCGGCCCTTTACCGGACAGTCTGTGACGAGCTCAAGGGTGCAGGCCACGAGGTCGACGCGCTTGACCTTTACGCCGAAAACTTCGACCCGCGCCTCACCCGCGAGGAGCGTATGGACTATCACGACTTGTCAAAGAACCAGACAAATGTGGCCGCCTATGTCGAACGCGTGCAGGCCGCGGAAGCCATGGTGATTGTCACACCTGTCTGGAATTTCGGTTACCCGGCCATTCTCAAAGGGTTTTTTGACCGGGTTTTTCTTCCGGGCGTAAGCTTCGAAATGGTCGCAGGAAAAGTTAAGCCGAAACTGAAGAACATCCGAAAGCTTGCGGTTGTCACCACATATGGCGGATCATTTTGGCGCGCGTTTCTGGTCGGTGATCCACCGCGCCGGATTGCCAAAAGGTTTTTGCGTGCCACCTTTTCGCTCGCCACACCCGTTGCGTATCTGGCCCACTACGATATGAACCGCTCAACCGACGCGAGTCGCACGGCTTTTCTTGGAAAAGTCGCTCACCGCATGGCGCACTTTTGAGAAAAGCCCACACCCTTCGAAAAGGACAAAGGTGCTGGGCTTTGCCGCGCCGTAACGAACCAGAACAGGGTTATCAGGACGAGGTATGAAAGCGTTAGTTGTTTACTGCCATCCTTGCGAAGAAAGCTTCAATGCGGCTGTGCGTGATACGGCGATCAGGACGCTCGAAGATAACGGCCACGAAGTCCGGCTTCTTGACCTCTACAAAGAGGGCTTCAATCCCGTAATGAGCGCGGAAGAACGCCGATGTTACAACGATAAGGACTGCAACATCGACCCGGTCGCCGATCAGCTTGAACTGATCCGCTGGGCTGACATGCTGGTCTTCGTCTACCCGACCTGGTGGTTTGGACTTCCTGCTATGCTGAAAGGGTGGCTGGACAGGGTTTGGATACCCCATGAGACATTCCAGCTCCCGGAAGGGAAAGGCCCGCTCAAAGGGTGTATGGAAAACGTCAAGAAAATAGCCATTGTAACGACCTGTGGCGCGACCTGGCTTCAAAGCAAGGTGGTCGGTGAACCGGGCCGCAAGACGATTGCCCGCGGGCTCCGCTATCTATGCTGCCCAAATTGCAACACGCTCTATCTCGCCCACTACAAAATGGATGCTTCAACACCGCAGAGCCGCAAGGGCTTCCTGGCAAAGGTTGAGAGAAAACTCGCCCACCTTTAGGCTTTCTTGAAAAACCAGTGATCGGGAGGGGGTATGCTTGAGGGCGTGCGTATCATTGAGGTTGAGGGGCTTGGTCCCGGTCCCTTTGCAGGCATGCATCTTGCCGATCTCGGTGCCGATGTTATCGTCGTTCATCGACCAGGGAAAAGTGCGGTTCCAGGTGTTCCGGAACGCACGCTTCTCGATCGCGGAAAGCGTTCGATTGCGCTGGATTTAAAGACACCCGACGACAAACAGATATTTCTCAAGCTGATCGAGAAAGCGGACGGCCTTATCGAGGGTTTCCGCCCAGGCGTTATGGAGCGACTCGGCCTCGCGCCTGCTCACTGCCATGCTGTGAATCCGGCTCTGGTCTACGGTCGAATGACCGGCTGGGGTCAAGATGGCCCGCTTTCAGAAACCGCAGGCCATGACCTCAACTATATATCGAGGTCGGGTGCAGCCTTTTACGCCTCGCCTACCGGCAGCCCACCCTTTACGCCTCCGACGCTGATTGGCGATGTCGGAGGGGGTGCGCTTTATCTCGTGATCGGTCTCTTAGCAGGGATTATGAATGCCCGCGCGACAGGAGGTGGAACCGTCGTTGATGCAGCAATGATCGACGGCTCGGCCCATATGATGAACCTTCTAATGGCCATCCGTCAGGCGGGCGGCCTTTCCGAGACTCGTGGTCAGAGTCTTCTCGATGGTCCCCATTGGTGCCGGTGTTATGAAACCGCGGATCAAGGCTATATCAGCGTCCAGTGTCTGGAGCCGAAGTTTTACGCAATCTTTCTCGAGAAGCTTGGTCTTTCGGAAGATCCAGCGTTTTCGGATCAATTCGATAAGGCCCGTTGGCCGGATCTCTCTGCGCGCCTGGAAACAATTTTCGCTGAACGCACGCGCGACGAATGGACAGCACACTTTGCAGGCTCCGATGCCTGTGTCGCGCCGGTCCTGAGCCCCTCGGAGGCGCAGGCCGATCCGTTTAATACCAGGCGCAAAACGTGGTTTGAAGATAATGGGCTTCTGCAAGCAGCGGCGGCACCCCGCTTTTCCGGCAAGCCGCAATGGGCACCGCGCAAGAGCCCGGCGCGCGACGCAGACCGGGCCGAAATTCTCGCCGAACTCGCAGACGACTGACGAACACATTGCGCCGACTTGCCAAAATCTGCAAAGGTCTCGGGCGAACGCACAAACGCGGCTGGTTAGGGGAGGAAACCTATGAGCGCCTATCAAACCACATGGATCGATGAGGAACTCACGCTTCTTCAGGACGCCTGCCGGAAGTTCTATGCGAATGAAATGGTTCCGCGCGAAGAAGCCTGGCAAAAGCAGGGTTACGTCGACAAGGATTTCTGGAGATTGGCCGGCGACGCGGGGATCCTCTGCGCCTCGGTCCCGGAAGCCTATGGCGGTGCGGGCGGCTCGTTTTATCATGAGGCGATCATCGTCTCCGAACAGTTCCGTGCTGCCGGATATTCCGGTTTCGGAAATTATGTTCATAGCCAGATCTGCGCGGATTATTTTGTCGCCTATGGCACTGAGGATCAGAAACGAAAATATCTTCCGAAAATGGCGACCGGCGAATGGATCTGCGCAATCGCCATGACCGAGCCCGGAACGGGGTCCGACCTCCAGAGCGTGAAGACCAATGCGCGTCTGGAAGGCAACCAATATGTGGTGAACGGATCGAAGACCTTCATCACCAATGGGCAGATGGCCGATATCATTCTTCTGGTCGCAAAGACCGATCCGGAAAAAGGCTCAAAGGGGATATCGCTTTTCATCGTCGAAACCGACGGTCTGGAAGGCTTCAAGCGCGGTCGAAACCTCGACAAGATCGGCATGAAGAGCCAAGACACGTCGGAATTGTTTTTCGACAATGTGCATCTCACACCGGATTGTCTGCTCGGTGGTGAAGAAAACCAGGGCTTTGCGCAGCTTATGAACCAGTTGCCGCAGGAACGCCTCGCCCTTGCCATCGCCGGTGTCGCCGTCATGGAAAAAGCGGTCGAAGTAACGGCCGATTACACGCGCGAACGCAAAGCATTCGGGAAGACCGTTCTCGATTTCCAAAACACCAAATTCAAGCTGGCTGAGGCGAAAACGATCGCCCATGTCGCGCGTGTCTTTATCGACAATTGCATTGAACGTCACGTCAATGGCGGGATCGATGCGGCAACCGCTTCAATGGCAAAATGGTGGGTCACCCAGATGCAATGCGACGTGGTCGACGAGTGCCTGCAGCTCCACGGCGGCTATGGCTATATGATGGAATATCCGATCGCTCAGATGTACGCCGATTCCCGCGTTCAAAAGATCTACGGCGGGACAAATGAAATCATGAAGGAACTGATCGCAAGGACCCTTTGAACAGGCCGTCCTACAAGCTCGCGGTGTCTTCCAGAAGCCGTTTCAGTTGCTCGTCTAGCCAACCTTTCGGGATGATGTGTCCACCTTCGTGGAGATCAAGCCGAACGCTCTTACCGCTTTCACAGGATGTCCAGACGCTCATTCGGTAAATTCCGGAGGTATCGTCGAGATCCGGTGACGAACCGCACTGATTTCGCATAACCCAGGGTGAAGCGGCATAGAGCGGATCGCCATCAGCGCCGCGCGGCAGGTCCATCACGGTATCTTTAAGACCGTGAACATGACGGACATTCACAGGAGCCGTGCAATCCTGCAATTCCTCGAAATTCCACAATGATCCGGCGATGGGAAGAAACGCCGCATAGTCACCGCCCTTCTCACAGGCAAGACGCCAAGCCATTGCCCCGCCATAGGAAAACCCCGAAACGAAGATTCGCGAACGGTCGATGGGCCACCGTTTCTCGGCATCGGCGATCATCGCCTCGACGAAAGGCACATCGCGTGACGGCGCGCGCCAGAAGCTCCAGGATTTGCCAAGACCGTCAGGCGCGAGGAGAAGAACACCGTTCTTGCGGGACGCACCTGAAATTTTCTCGTTGTTGATGACATTGGTCCCAGTGCGGCCCCAACCGTGGAAATGAATGAGCACCGGAAGGGGTTCAGCGCCATCGAAACCATCTGGGAGGACGGCATGATAGGCGCGATCTCCAACTGCACAGGCAACACCATCACCGCAGGGTGAGTTCACCACATCAGCATGTGCCACAGGGTCTTTTGCAATCGAGAAAGAGGCGAAGAGACCTAATGCTGCCAATGTCGAAAGGGCAGAGGCGGCAAATGCGTGACGGATCATGGGGATGCCTTTATTGAGTCGAAGTGTGGCTGCACCGTATCGCTATCGCCGATGACGGACCAATCAGACTTTCGCGAGAACGCGTTTTAGTCCCGCTAAATAGTCTAGAGCTTCGAAACATCGATTTGCGGAATTGTCCCAACCGGAACAAAGCCGACCTGCACGAACCCCTTTCGGATACTGATCTTGATGCGGCGCGCCTCCTGCTCATCGATCGTGCTGGGTGTGCCAAGTTGCTCAACGAGTCCGGCAATCGCTCCCCCGACTGTTTTAATCTGATCGAGTTCGGGACCAAGGCGTTTGATGAAAGCTGATAGGTTGGCACTATCCACGTTAAGGTCGGCATTCCAAAAGCCGTTATTATCGAGCTTCACCCACCCTGCAACATGAACTCTCGTATCTTCCGACTGGATGCGCATAACCTGTATGTCTGCAGCACCGCCCTTCGAGATCCAGAAGCGGAGCGGATTTCGAACCCGATTTTCAAAAAGCGGTGCCATGTCATAGGCAAGGACAAGGGCTGAGAAGTCCATGGCTGGGAGCGTGAATGCTTTTCCGGTTACCTCAAGGTTTTGCGCTTGTGCTCCCGCGACAAGCGAATCTTTCGGCTCGTTAGCAGCGGTTCGTCTGGCGCTCATCAAAAGACGTTGCGATGTGACGCTTGTGCCGACGAGTTCAGGCACCGGATTGACCGGGCGTAGCTTGGCCCCTTCCATACGAGCCGTTGCGGCCTCCACACCGCTCAAGGTGAGTTCCGAGCCGAGCCTTGCCTTTTCCCAAGTGAGGAGGACATTTCCAAGTTTACCGAGCCGGATCGTTGCTGGCGACGTAAAGCTGACGACTTGATGGTTGGGCCTGTAAACGAAGGCCTGTGCACTCATGCCAGCGGTTGCGACCTTCAAACCATTATCGAGCTCAAGCGAGAGGTCTTCGCAGGAAATCGCAAGTCGAAACGGAAATCCGAAAGTCTGGCGCTCGGTACACTCTAATTGCTGGCCTTGCGCGCTCGCCGTGACGATCGCTTTTTCGAAGGCCTCGTCGGCTTTTGCGGATAGGAACGTCCACGCGCCCACCCAACCGACGCTCGCCAGAACCAGAAAAACGGAAAGACCGATAAACCGCGCCTTCATTCTCATGAGCCTGTCTTTCTCCTGAATCAGATCGTGGATTGGCCAGCCGTACATCAAAACGGCAAAGGGCGGTGCGCCGGAAAACCGTCTTGTACCGAGCGGGGCGGATTGGTAGCACATTTTTATGGATATCGAGAACTGCATCCTTCACGACGACATTCTGTTCGGCTCGCAGAGCGATGACTTCTGGGTTTTCGCCTACGGGTCGCTGATGTGGCGGCCTGATTTTCGTTTTGAAAACCGCGAACGAGCGACGCTCGACGGCTTTGAGAGGGCACTTTGTATTTATTCTTGGGTTCATCGTGGCACGCGAGAAAAGCCGGGCCTGGTTTTCGGTCTCGATAGGGGAGAAAGCGGTTGCGAGGGTTTTGCCTATAAAATCGCGATAGAAGATCGTCGGGATACAGTTGAGAAGCTTCGCAAACGCGAACTCGTCACCGCAGTTTATCGCGAAATGCAGGCTCCGGTCCGATTGACAGGAAGCAGGGAACGCTCCGTTACCGCACTGTTTTATGTTGTTGATCCAGAGCACGAACAATATGCGGGGCGGTTGCCACGTTCCGAGACAGCACGGTTTGTGCGCCAAGGTGTCGGTGGTTCAGGCGTGAATCTGGATTATGTCCTCAGCACGCACGACCATCTGATCGAAGAAGGGATCGACGACCCGGAGCTTTCGGCACTATGCGCGGACCTTCGGCGCGATGGACCGCTCACACGGGCGCGGTAACTTCCACACCGCGCGCTTTGAGACGCTCAAGGGCAGCGCCGGCGGTCTCAGGCGCTTCGGGCGATTGCGCCGTTTCAATCAGGAGGCGATTGGTGGCGTCTTCAACCTCTTTTTCCAGCCTGGCAAGCGCTTCTTTCGGGCGCAGACCCGGCAAAATCGGTGGTAAAATCTCGACGATCACTTTGCCCGAATAGCGCCAGAAACTGTTGCGTGGCCAGAAGAGGCCGGTATTGAGAGCAATCGGTACAATCGGACACTGTAGCTCA
>JBCDCU010000107.1:0-10355 GCA_039181265.1 Pseudomonadota bacterium
ATCGCGATCTTGAAAGAAAACGATCGCGGCGGATACACGATCCCCACAAGAGGGCTTTATCCGTTCCAGTGGAACTGGGATTCGGCTTTTGTTGCGCTTGGATTTGCCACCTTCGACGAAATACGCGCCTGGCAGGAAATCGAAAGCCTTATGGAAGGCCAATGGCTGAATGGCTTCCTGCCGCATATCGTTTTTCGCCGCGATGATCCCGATTATTTCCCAGGTCCGGTAGAATGGGGCACGGAACGTCACCATTGGATTCCGACATCCGGTATTACACAGCCTCCGGTCCTTGCAACGATTGTCCGGGAACTCTTCATGACCGGGACACCGGCGATCGCGCGCGAACGGGCCCGCGCGATCTTTCCTAAAGTGCTCGCCTGGCACCGCTGGTACCACAGCCCTCGGGAAATCGGTGAAACCGGGATGATAGCGGTCGCCCATCCCTGGGAATCAGGCCGCGATAATCTGCCGGATTGGGACCTGCCGCTTCATAACGTCGATATTTCCGATCTCGTGCCGTATGAGCGAAAGGACGTGACACACGTCAACCAGGATATGCGCCCACAGCAATTCGATTATGATCGCTATGTTCGCCTTGTTCATTTCGGTCGTGACAATGCGTGGGACGGCACCATCATGAAGGACCAGAATCCCTTCTGGGTCGCCGATGTCGGTGTGACGGCAATTCTCCTGAGAGCCGATCGCGATCTCCTCGCAATGGCCCATGCATTCGAATTCGTTGAAGCGGTTTCGGAGATCGAAGCGTGGATTGCCCGCGGGGAGGAAGGGATCGACCGGCTTTGGAATGATCAGGTCTTTGCCTATACCTCGTTTGATGTGCGCACAGATCAACGTGCCGATATGTTGAACGGTGGCACGCTTTTGCCATTCTATGCTGGGGTCGCAGATCCTTTGCGGGTCGATATTCTATTCGGACATATGGACCGGTGGTGGCAACGCTGCGAGTTCGGCGTGCCGAGCTTCGATCCCGACCACAGATTGTTTGATTCCATCCGCTATTGGCGTGGTCCGATCTGGGCTGTGGTGAATTGGTTGATTGCGCGCGGCCTTCGCGACATGGGCTATGAAGACCGCGCCGCCCGGGTCCAAGACAACACAATCAGCTTGATTGAAGCAGCCGGGTTTAGGGAAAATTTCTGCCCGGCAACCGGCCTTGGTTGCGGCGGGCACGACTTTTCCTGGACAGCTGCAATCTGGTTGAACCTCAAACATGATGCCGCGCAGCGTGCCGCGGCTTGAAGCTGGTTGCCGTCAGCGTCTAGTCATCGACCCTGAGCGCTTCGTAACTCACCATGACCCGGCTGGCATAAGCCGGTCGTGACGTCAGTGTCTGATAATAACGTTCAAGATTGGCGAGCGGCCTGCGTTCGATGGAGATGTCATAATAGCGGTAAAGGCTGTGGCCGAACTGAATGTCTGCAACCGAGAGGTCAGCACCGGCAAGGAACTCGGAGTTAGCAAGCTTGGCATCTGCGATAGCAAGCTCATCTTCGACTCTCGAAATTGCGGCGCGGATCTCTTCCCAGTTCCTCTTTGACGGCGCGGTGCGCACGACCTTCCAGAAGACATTAACCGTGAAAGTTCCAGCAAAGTTGAGCTTGGCCCACTCCGCCCATTTGTCGATCTCAGCCCGCGCGACAGCGTCGCTCGGCCAGAAACCTTCGCCGCCATACCGGCTTGCGAGATAACGGATAATCGCTCCCGATTCCCAAAGCGGCGGATTGTCTCCGTCGATCAAGGTCGGGATCCGGCCATGCGGGTTCATCTCAAGATATGCAGGCGTATCAAGGCCGCCATAGGTATGGCCGGCATCGATGCGCTCAAACGCAAGGCCAAGTTCGTCCAGACACCATAAGACGGCTTGTACATTTGACGATGTTTTGCGGCCCCAAACCGTGATCATGCATCCCTCCTGTTTCTCTCAATCTGTTTGGCGGCGATAAAAGCCAATGTGAGAGGTCCCCCATTGTTGAATGCGCACCGTGAAAGGTCGCTTTTGGGCGCTAGATGCGGCAAAGGTTGTGAAATGTAAACCGCGTTGGGATTGTATTGGAAGGCAGGCTTGCGATGAGTGAAAGCACGACGAAAATGATCGACGGCAAGGCTGTTGCCGCCAATGTTGTCGAGACGGTCGCGCGCGAAACCGAGAAGCTTAAAGCTGCGCATAATCTCACACCCGGCATCGCGGTCGTCATAGTCGGAGAAGATCCGGCAAGCACGGTCTATGTTCGCAACAAGGCTCTCACTGCCGAGAAATGCGGTTTCAAGTCCGTCAAGCATGCGCTTCCTGCCTCGACGTCGGAGTCAGAGCTTCTCGCAATGGTAGAAAGCCTCAATAAAGACCCTGAGATCCATGGTATTCTTGTGCAATTGCCGGTTCCCGATCAGATCGATGACGGAAAGGTCATCCAGGCGATCGCCCCTGAAAAGGACGTCGACGGTTTCCACTTCATCAATGTGGGCAAGCTCGGCACGGGTGAGACAGATACGGCTCTTGTCCCTTGCACACCGGCAGGCTCTATGGTGCTCTTGCGCGATGCGCGCGGCGCCGATCTTTCGGGATTACACGCCGTGGTGGTCGGTCGTTCGAACATCGTCGGAAAACCAATGGCAAACCTTCTTCTTCAGGCGAATGCGACCGTCACCATCGCCCATAGCCGTACGCCTGATCTGGAAGGCGTTTGCCGCACGGCCGACATTCTCGTTGCTGCCGTCGGGCGGCCCGAAATGGTCCGCGGATCATGGGTGAAACCTGGTGCGACGGTGATTGACGTCGGTATCAACCGGGTACCGGCACCTGACAAGGGCGAGGGCAAGACCCGTCTCGTTGGTGATGTCGCAACAGCTGAATGTATGGGGATCGCGGCATCGATCACCCCGGTTCCTGGTGGCGTCGGTCCGATGACGATTGCCATGCTCATGGCAAATACGATGAAAGCGGCCTGTGTCGCGAACGGACTTCCGGCACCTTCTATCTGAAAACGCGAATAAGGCGTGCGAAATTCAGCATGCTCATCAGCGCGGCTGCCACATAGGTTAGGGCTGCTGCTTTCAAGACCTGACGCGCTGCGGGCATATCTTTCTCGTCGAGATATCCGCCCGCTTCAAGGATCGGAAGGGCCTTCTTGAAGCTTGCGTCATACTCGACGGGAAGCGTGACAAGGTGAACCACCACCCGGAGCGCCATAAGGCCGATGCCAACCGCCGCCATCAGCAAGAGCAAAGACGGCGCGCGGGTCAGACCGGCAAACAATGGCGCCAGAAGAAGAAACCCGGACCCGATCCGATCGGCCCAGATCATGGTGTGGGCAAGGCGCTGGCGCCACATGAGCAATGACTCGCCGCGCATATGCTGGATCGCATGGCCAACCTCATGGGTGGCGATCGCAACGGCACTCAATGACGTGCCATCGTAATTCGCTTCCGAGAGACGAACGGTCCGGCTTTCCGGGTCGTAGTGGTCGCCAGCCGGTATGCGCTCAACGCCGACCCCCTGAAGCTGAAAGTGTTCGATCAGGTGCTGGGCTAGTTCACCGCCAGTTCCGGGCAGATCCGGGCGGGGCTCGGCATGTTTCTTGATGACATGGGCAACCCAGAACTGCGGCCCGAAAATCAGGCCGAAAAACGCGACTGCCAGGATGATCAAAAAAAGCGCCATAATCCCTCAAAAGTGCAAAACACTCTGAGCACAATATAGGTAGGCGCTTCAGGACCGGCAAAACGCTGCGGCAATTTTGGCTAACGGTCTCAGATGACCTTTCGGCCAAGCTCCATCAGTCGAATGATCCCCGCAACACCGAGGGTTGCCATGCTGACACCAGCGACCCACGCCCAGATAGGCGTCGCGGCAGCTTCGGCCGTAATCGGTTCGAGGCCGAAATAGGCAAGGGGCGCAGACAAGATCACACCATAAGACAAACCGTCAACGAACCAGTTCTGGCGTGCGGTGAGCGTGAAAAGGCGCATCAGTGGCTGCCAGATGAAAAGATAAGCAATCGGCAAGATCGCGATTGCAAGACCGATGAACAGCAGTTCCGCGAAGATGCGCTGTTCGATGTGAAGAGCAAATTGCAAAGCCTCGCCGAAAGACAGGTCTTGAGCAAAGGCGATATGCGCGACCTGACGCGACCACACTTCCCAAAGTCCCGTACCGACTACACCCGCCATAAACATCGTGCTGATATCGGGGGCTGGCTTGACAGCTTGCGCGTCGGAAAAATCGATGAGAGCCATTTTTCCCGCCTTTCTGTTCAAGCTCTGTTTGCGATGGTTAACACTTGGTAAGCACCCGTGATCACCGCAAACCCCGTTTCCGTGAATGCCGTGTGATGCAGGTTACCCAACAGGCCCTGATGCAAGGTTCACGGACGTGGTAAAATGTTTCGAAACACAACCGTCCCGAAACTGTAACGCCTGCTAAACGCTGATCCGACAAACCGTCGGGTTTATGCGTCGCATATGGAAATGTTGGTCTCCGCAGTTTCCTCTAAGCGATAAGAAAACGGGATCTTTTTGACGGAAGTAAGATATGCAGAACGAAGCACGGGCGGTTGTGATCGGCGGCGGCGTCGTTGGTGTCGGCACGCTTTACCATCTTGCGAAGAAGGGCTGGACCGATAGCGTTCTGATTGAACGCAAGGAGCTCACATCGGGTTCAACGTGGCATGCGGCAGGCCTGCTACCGCTCTTCAATATGAGTTATTCCGTTGGGCAGATTCACAAATATTCGGTCAAATTCTACAAGGAACTTGAAGAGGAAACCGGCCAGCCGGTGGGCTTTTCCGTGGTCTCCAACATCCGGCTTGCGCGCACAAATGACCGGATGGACGAGTATCAATATTATGCGGGCGTTGCCGAGACGATCGGGATCGACGTGAAGTTTCTGACACCGGATGAGGTGAAGGCGATCTGGCCCCTTTGCGAAACCGAAGGTCTGATTGGGGCTATCCAGCATCCCGAAGACGGTTACATCCAGCCCGCCGACCTGACACAGGCAATGGCGAAAGGCGCGCGCGACATGGGCGCGAAAATTCACCGCAACACAACGGTGATTGCCATCGAACAGCAACCCGACGAGCGCTGGCTGGTCAAGACCGATAAGGGCGACATCCTTGCAGAGCACGTTGTGTCGGCGACCGGCAACTTCGTGCGTCAGACCGGCAAGATGGTCGGGCTCAACATTCCGGTGATCCCGGTCGAGCACCAATATATCGTCACCGAACCGCACCCGGATATCAAAGCACGTCAGCAGGCGGGCGAGCCTGAGATGGGCGTTTTGCGCGAAAGCGACAGCGCCTGGTACATGCGCGAGGAGGCAGGCGGCCTCATTCTCGGCCCTTACGAAAAGGGCGCGCCATGCTGCTATGTGGATAGCCCGAGCGAAGAATCTGAATACGAACTCTTCCAGGAAGATCTCGAGCGGCTTGAGCCTCATATCGAGACCGCCATCGCCCGTGTCCCGGCTTTTGGCGAGGTCGGGATCAAGAAAGTTTATAACGGCGCGATCTGCTATACCCCGGACGGGTCACCAGTGATCGGACCAGCCTGGAACCTCAAGAATTTCTGGCTCAACGAGGGGCATTCCTTTGGTGTAACGGCAGCAGGTGGTGCAGGCTGGCAGCTTGCTGAGTGGATCGTCGAAGGCGAGCCAACGATTGATATGATGGGCGTCGATCCGCGCCGCTTCGGTCCGGATCTGCCGGAAGGCTATCTGCGCGAGAAAAACGAGGAAGCCTACTCCAACGTCTTTACCGTCCACTATCCGGATGAAGAACGTGCCGCAGGCCGTCCACTCAAAACAACACCTTGCTATTCCCGGATGAAGGATCTCGGCGCCGTTTTCGGCTCGGCCAATCAGTGGGAGCGCCCAAACTGGTTTACCCCGTCCGGCGATTATGCGCTGACGGCGGGTGACCTCAATCAGGACGATACGCTCACCAACGAAAACCATGCTCCCGCTCTCGAGGATGGCAGGATCGTCGAGAAATGGTCATTCCGTCGCTCTAACTATTTCGAGCATGTCGGAAACGAAGTGAAGAATGTGCATGCCAATGCCGGTCTTCTGGATATGTCGGCCTTTGCAAAAATGCTCGTGACTGGGCCGGGTGCGCGCGATTGGCTTGAAGGGCTCTTTGCAAACACGCTGCCCAAGAAACAGGGACGGATTGCCCTTTGTCATCTTCTGACAAGCCGCGGTGGCGTGCGCTCCGAGTTCACGGTCTATGAACGCGAGCCCGGCGTTTTCTATCTGGTTTCTGCCGGTGCCTTTGAACTCCACGACCATGACGTGCTGCGCAAGCTCCTACCAGACGACGGATCGGTGCAACTTCAGTCTATCACCGAGCAATATGGTGTTCTGGTTCTCGCAGGCCCGCGTGCCCGCGACATCCTTGAGAAAGTGACGTTCGCTGATGTCTCAAACAAAGGGCTGCCCTGGCTTGCCGGTAAACGGATCAATGTCGGTCGCGCCGGGTGCCATGCCTTGCGCGTCAACTTCGTGGGTGAACTCGGTTATGAATTCCATCATCCGCTCAATCAACAGAACCTGATTTTCGATACGCTTATGGAAGCGGGTGCAGAATTTGGCATCAAACCGTTCGGGATCCGCGCGATGGATGCCATGCGTCTCGAAAAGTCCTATCGTCTGATCCCACGTGAGCTTTCGATCGAGTATTCCGCCTATGAATCAGCGCTTGATCGCTTCATCAAACCGGAAAAGACCTTCATCGGTCGCGACGCTTTGATGGAATGGGAAGAGCGCGGCCGCAGCTGGCGCTTCGTGACGATGGAAGTCCATGGCGTGACCGATGCCGATGCGCGCGGCAACGAAGCGATCTATAAGGATGGCGTGCTTGTCGGGCGGGCAACATCGGGCGGTTATGGCTGGCGGCTTGAGAAGTCACTGGCCCTTGCCATGGTGAAGCCGGACCTTGCCGAGATCGGTACCGAGCTTGAAATCAAGATCCTCGGCAACCTTCACAAGGCGACGGTAATCCAGGAAAGCCCGTTTGATCCGGACAATGCGCGATTGCGGGCGGCTTGATCGCGCCCGTTAAAACGAAGAGCGGCGAACGACGACATAGTGGTCTGGATCGCCCGACGGCGCTGGTTGCTACCGGCGTTGAACCGGAATACGGACACGCGTTTCGAGATTGGCGGTTGTCAGGGAACAGGCCATAACGTCGACTGCGGTGCCGACAAAGCCCGTCGTGTCGTGCAATATGTCGAGTTCGATGAGTTCAGTTTTCGATCCGACGCGGATTGGAACCCTTCGCTTAAGATGGCCGCCAAATGGGATGAAATAGGGGCCGATCTTTCGACTTCGGGCTGCCCCACCATCCACATCTGCCGAGAGGCGCATTGTGAGTTCGACACCACCGCGCCGCCGCTTTGCCCAACCACGCACGGCTAGATAATTACCGCGGCGCGCCAAGCCTGGACCGGCCGCTAAGAGTACCGTCAATCCGCTCGCCAGAAAGAGAAAACTCCGCCTCGAAGGCATGGTTCTGCGCCCCTGATTGCCCCTACGGCTCAATTTCGTGAAATCTTCGCGAAACATCTGCCTGATGCGGATCATTGAGGAGCGATCTCTAAAAGGCAAGGCTGGCGTCAAAGGTCGGGTCGGAAAAATCCGGAAGATTGCCAATAAGAAACACATAAAACCGGCTTCAGCGACAATGGAAATCCGCTTGCTGATATCTATTTGCAATCGAAACGTCGCGTTTTCCTGCTTTGATAATCGGCGCGCGGGCCGCAAGCCCGCTATTAGGCATCTTCTTGAGAAAGGCTTTGAAACCATGAAAACCGCACTGATCGCGTTCTTTTCTGCACTCCTCGTGACATTCGGTGCCGCCGCCACCGATGGGCTTATGAAAAAAGAGAGCCCGCATTCTGTGGCGGAGACTGCTGACCGGTTTGAAGCCGCTGCCCGGGAGCGCGGTATGAAGGTTTTTCCGCGCTTCGATCATGCTGCTGCCGCCACTGAATACGAGAGGACCATGCCGCCATCTGTCGTCCTGTCAGTCGGCAACCCCAAATACGGCACACAGTTCATGCTTGAGAACCCTGTTGCCGGGATCGATTTCCCGCCAAAAGCGATCGTTTATCAGGATAGCGAAGGTAAGGTTTGGATCGCCTATAACACCGCCGAATATCTTTATCGCACGATCTTCGAGCGCCATGGCTTGTCTTATCCGGAAAAGGACATCGAGTTTTATCGCGGAGTTCTCGAAGATCTTACGAGCAAGGCGGTCGCCGCTGACTAGTTGGGTATTCCCAAACTTCAATTCGACAGCCAAGTTTCGGGTGGCCGCATCAACGTGGGCTTGATAGCGGACACTCCAAGATACGCGACCAAGGAAACAGCAAGGTTATCAATGAACGTCATATCGCTTCACACCTATCCCATTAAAGCCATGCGCGGGCTGTCTCACGACGCCATGGCAATCGGGAAATCCGGGGCTATCGGCGACCGTCGGTATATGGTGGTCGATGGCGAGAACCATTTCCTGAGCCAACGCGAAGTTTCCGATCTTGCAACGATCAGCGTTCTGCCCGCCGAGACCGGGTTGCTCTTGTCGGTCGCGGGGCAGGAAATAGCGGTAGAGACACCCACCGGTTCAGAGCGCGTGAATGCAATGGTCTGGGGTGATGTGGTCCATGCAGCTCTCGTCGATAACGGCGTCAATCAGGCATTGTCCGCGGCCCTCGGACGAAAAGTGAAGCTCGTCTATATGGACGATGCTGCGCGTCGCAGTGCGGATCCGGAATTTGCAGGCGATGGCAAAGAGGTGAGTTTCGCCGACGGTTTCCCTTATCTCATAACCAATGAGAACTCTCTCACCGCGCTCAATGATCACATTATGGCAAGTGCCGGAGCAGCGGGTGCTGAGCCGGTTGGGATGGAGCGCTTTCGAACCAATATCGCAGTGACCGGGGCTCCCGCCTTCGATGAGGATACCTGGAGGGTGATCCGCATTGGTGATGTCTTGTTCGATTGCGTGAAGCCTTGCGCCCGCTGCGCTGTGACCACGAAAGACCAGCGGACCGGGGCGACGAACCCGGAAAATCAGCCAGTGCGGGCGCTTACCCAGATTCGCCGGTCAGCCGACCGTCGTGTTCCAGGTGTGCTTTTTGGTGAAAACCTCGTGCCGCGCAATGAAGGCACAATCAACGTCGGTGATGAGTTTGAGGTGCTTGAGCGCCGCGCTGCATGGCCGGTCTCAAGCTTCAAAGTCCGATAGAGGGCAACTTAAACTGCGACCGCTTCGCGCTGCTGGCGCTCTTGTTGCGGCGAGCGGGTATAGAGTTCGCGGTAGCACTTTGAAAAATGCGACGCTGAGACAAATCCGCAAGCAACCCCGACTTCGACGATCGGGATGTTTGACTGAAGAAGAAGGTGACGTGCGCGATCGAGCCTCAACTCCAGATAATACCGCGCTGGTGATCGACCGAGATTCTTGTGAAAGAGCCGTTCGATCTGACGCCTGGACAAGCCCACGTAATCGGCGATCTCAAGAAGCGAAATCGGTTCCGAAAGATTGGCTTCCATCAGCTCAATGATCGTGAGGAGCTTCGAATTCTGGACACCGAGCCGTGCGCGGAGCGGAAGCCGTTGACGGTCGCGCGGGTTGCGCACACGATCAGTGAGGCACATCTCGCAGACCCGGTTCACGACAGCGGCATCATGATCGAGGTCGATCAGGTGAAGCATAAGATCGAGGGCAGCGGTCCCACCGGCGCAGGTGTAGATGTTGTCCTGATACTCGAAAAGATCGGCGTAAACATCGGCTTCCGGAAAGCGCTCCGAAAAGCCGGGCAGCGTTTCCCAGTGGATCGCACAGCGCCGCCCGTCGAGGAGCCCGGCATCGGCAAGGATCCAGGCGCCGGTGCAAAGACCGGCAAGGGAAATGCCGCGTCCAAGCGATGCTTTTATCCAGCCGTTCAGCGTCTTGTTCTTATAGCTTTCGACGCCAATCCCGGCGCACACGAAAATCATGTCGGGCCGTTCGCCCACATGAATGCGTCCACGCTCCTCGTCGAGGGACCCATCGACGGAACACACGACATTGTTGCTCGCCCTAACGGGCTCGCCGTCTCCGGAAACCAGCCGCCATGTATATATTTCCCGGCCGTAATACCGGTTGGTCAATCTGAGAGGTTCCATCGCCATAGCAAAGGCGATCATTGAAAAATTCGGTGCCAGGAAGAAGACGAAATGCTTCTTTGTCAGACCCGATGGTTTTGTCGCAAGTGCGTCCATGGATGAACCATTTCCCTATACCGCAACCGCGTTTCGAAAATCGGACGTTAGCAGACAATTTTTCAAACGC
>JBCDCU010000108.1:0-10341 GCA_039181265.1 Pseudomonadota bacterium
TGTTGGCGACAACGGATCGGCCTATGATCCGCCGATAACGCCTGCGCCGATCACAACCGACTACAACGTTGTCACAGCCCTTGCGCCGAGCCAGACAGAAGCGAACCTGGGTGCAAATTCAGTCTACGAGGCTGACCTCGATGAGGTGGTGGCAGACAATTACGCGCTCGACTATACGCCTCCACCTGGCTCACCAATCTTGACGACGCCGGGCCGCGACATGACGCCGGAAATTGATGCTCTGAAAGCCCGGTTTCCAGACGTTGCGCACTTCTTCGATCATGACATGAACGGCCACCCAATCGACTGGTCTGTTCCCTTTGTTGGCCATGATGCATCGCTCGCCTTCACGCACGGCGCACCGGCGAAGGTGACTGGATTGTCTCAAGTGCCCGCTGACGGTGAAATCGCCTTGTCATGGGTCGAACCGGCTGACAACGGCTCGCCGATCCTAGACTATGTGATCCAGCGTTCCGCCGACGGCGGCGTGACATGGTTCACTGTACCGCACCCCGCCATAACTGACACGAGCTTTACCGATGCCGGTCTGGTGAACGGCAGCGACTACACACACCGCGTCGCGGCCGTTAATGCGAACGGTCAAGGCCGCTGGTCCGATCGCGAAACCGAGCGCCCGGTTGCGGCCGCAAACGTCGCGGCTGAGGATGACATGACGGCCGATACGTCCGCGCTTTATGTGCCACGGAACGGGGCTGAGGTTGTCGTTTGGAATGAGACTGAAGCGAGGATCGATATGACGACACCCTCAAGCGGCGTGGCGTCGTTCATGGGGGTTTATCACGAGGTCGATCTGACCGGCCATGTCGGCGTTCCGCTCAAACTCACAATGGATCTGGAGAACGTCTCTAGCTCGGTGGCTATTCTGGTGGAATTTGGAACCAGCGCCGACGCTGACAAATGGGCGGAGACACCCGCTGGATTGCTGGACGAGGACGGAACCAGCGAAACGGTTGTCATGCTCGATGACCGCAACGCAGGGACGACCGGCCAAGGCTTCATCGTCACCCAGCCGATCAATCGGATCACCTTCTACTTTAGGGGTCTAGCAAACCCTGACGAAACGTTCGGCATCGGGCCTTGGCGCATCGAACGATTTGCTCAATAATCAAAGCGGTCGCGATTGGCGTGCTCCGAAGATGGACTCGATCGCAAACGCAGCATTCCAAATTATTGAGGTGGGCGTTGAATTGATCCGAACCTGGGCGAATCTCCGCGCGCTCAGTCACGTCAGAAAAATCGACCGACAATGAGCCTCCAAAACGGCCAGGGCCGTTGGTCGGAAAGAGTATCGGGAATACCGCTTTAAACCATACGTCTGATTCGTACCGGCGCCTGACAATTCGTAATTTTGCCAAAACCTTTAACTCGATCTGAAACATCGCAAGATCGTGCGATGCACATCCGCATAGTCGCCTCCTTAATACGTGGTGTAGTCCCTTGTTTTTCAAAGTGATTGCTGAACCTGCCTCCTAAAGAGCGTTGACCTGATCGAAGTGCATCAAAGAAACCGGCGTTAACGTGATGGTCGCCTTTTTGGACTACGCAGTTACCAACCATGGTGGTTCGCAAGAAATGTTGGACAATAAAGGACGTACGATGAATCGGTCTCTCCGCCTTAGGCTTTATATCGGTTTCGGTATTATGGTGACTTTGATTGGCGCGATATCCCTGTTTGGATATGTGAGCGCAATGATGGCGGATGATAAATTCACCGAATATCGTACGACCGCCAAACAGACAAATCTCTACTCAATTATGACGAAACACGTGCTCGCGGCCCGCCTGGAAGTGATGAACTATCGCGCGTTCGGCGGCGCCGAGGCAGGTAAAGCGGTGGCTCGGAGTGTGGCGATGGCGGAGGAAGCGCGAAGCACGCTTGCTGGCCTCGAAACAGATGAGGCCGTTCAGGCGCAGCTATCGTCGCTTTCTGCTGAACTGATGAATTACGGCACCTCGTTTCAGGAGGCTGTCGGCATTCAGGAGAGTAGCAATGAGTTGATTATGGGGTCTTTCCAACCGATGCGGGAAGCGATCACTACAGATACCAGCACCACCATTCAGGAATTCGCCGATAGAAACAACATGGTTCCGGCATTCCATGCTGGCGAAATTCTAAAACATTTTCAGCAAGCACAAATCTACGCGCAGCAATTCCTCCTGGCATATGACCCGGAGGAATACACAGACTTCGTTAAGGCAACGAAACAGGCGGTGATAAAAGCCAAGATTGCTCGAACGAAAACTCCACTCGAGGAGATCCAAAAGAAGTTCGAGGATATCCTCTCCCGGATTGAACAGCAGGCTGCCGTTTTTGCTGAGATTAAGACGAAAATCGATCAGAGAAATACAATCTACAAAGAGGTCCTCGATGTCGTCGGCCCCAATGTCTTGGCATCCGCAGAAGAGCTAAGGAACAGCCGCATTGCCCAACAAGAGACAATCGGCGCGCGACTCTCATCCTCATTTAGCTCTCAGGAAATGACGACGACGCTCGGCGCAATCATTGTTGTCTTGTTGGGTGCAGGTCTTGCCTATTGGCTAGCGAACGGTATTTCAGGGCCGGTTGTCCGCCTTACCGGAGCGATGCAAAAGCTCGCGGACAATCAACTCGACGTGGAAGTCCCGGGTCTTGGTCTCAAAGATGAGATCGGGCAAATGGCCTCTGCGGTTTCTGTTTTCAAAGAAAACGCTGTCGAACGCGAAAATCTGGAGCGGATCACACGTGATGAAGAGAGCCAGAAGCTTGTACGCCAGGAAGCAACCGAGCAGGCAATTGCATCTTTCCGGAACCGTATGGATGAAATCCTTGCGTCTCTAAGCAGCAACGCAAACCATATGAATGGTTCTGCCGACGAACTTGGCAAAATGTCCAATCAGGTAAAGGAAAAGGCAGGCGCTGCGGATCATCTTGCAAGCGAGATTTCCGGCCAGATGGGAACTGTTGCTTCGGCAACGGAAGAACTCTCCAGTTCAATTAATGAAATCTCCGGTCAGGTCGCAGCAGCATCGGGCGTTGTTCAAACAGCCGCTGAGAAGACGCAGGTCTCTGTACAGGAAGTCGAAATGCTGGCCCAGGCCGGCGAGCGCATTGGCGCCGTGATCGGGCTTATTCAGGACATCGCTGAACAGACGAACCTTCTTGCCTTGAACGCCACGATTGAGGCGGCTCGGGCAGGAGAGACGGGCCGCGGCTTCGCGGTTGTTGCTGCCGAAGTGAAGGAACTTGCCGAGCAAACGTCAAAAGCGACGGATCAGATTTCAGAACAGGTGAGCGGCATTCAAAGTTCAACGGTCCGTGCCGTTGATGCAATCCGCGGAATTTCCGAGATCAGCGACCAGTTGGGAAGCGTTACGACATCGATCGCATCCTCCGTTGAGCAACAGGGAGCCTCAACGCAGGAGATCTCCCGCACAACGATTGATACATCGACAGCTATGCAGTCGCTTGCAGAAAACGTGTCTCAGGTCTCGGGATCGGTCACAGTTGCCGAAGACAGCACCCAGACCGTGCGCAGCGCATGTGCGTCGCTTCATGATGAAGTCGAGCAGATGAAGCAGGCGGTAAACGAATTCTACGCGGCATTGAAGGCGGCATAGCGGCCTTCCCAGAAATTTTGGGGCCATGTGATCAAACAAAATAGTGTCAGACGCGGGAGAAATCGCGTCTGACGTTTTGTTTTATCTCACCAAATTGAAATGAGCGCATTCGAGCCGTTTTCGGTAAGGCAACCGCTCACCGCGCTTTTTTGATCTTGATCCGTGAAACCGTTTTCTGTAGGCCGGTACGTGGAGACGTGGCCGAGCGGCTGAAGGCGCGCCCCTGCTAAGGGCGTATACGGGGAACCGTATCGAGGGTTCGAATCCCTTCGTCTCCGCCACTTTCATCTTCATCCAGTAATGTTCCTTTGATTTCTCGTGATCGTTGTCTGCCTTCGCGGACACAAGCTCAAACGATTAGCCCTCGACAAACAAGGTTTCACCTCACAACTAAATCAAACCCTCTGAACCGATTCACCCGGGGGCAACGGACCAAACAGCCATGAATGTCATCATTGCGATGGTCGTCTTTGTTGTGAGCCATGTCCTGATTGCGCGCACAGCGATAAAACCGATGATCATCGCGCGGTTCGGCGAGCGCACCTATCTCGCGGCCTATTCTGTACTCTCAATCGCGCTTCTTGTCTGGGTGATCGTGGCGTTGATTGAAGCCGAACGGATCGCGCTCTGGACCCCACCGGATTGGGCCTACACCTTCGCGTTTTTCGCGACCTTCTTGGCGTTTTTGCTGATCGGGATAGGATCGCTTGTTCCGAACCCGCTCTCCGTCGCGCTCAAAAGCCAAGGGTTCGACCCGGACAATCCGGGGATTATCGGTTGGATCCGCCACCCGATGATCTGGGGTCTGACGCTATGGGGCTTGGCCCATATTCCAGCCAATGGCGACTTTCCAAGTATCGTCCTTTTTGCCGGATCAGCACTCTTTGGATTGATCGGCACAGTCACCGTCGAAAAGCGCAAAAAACGCCTGCTCGGAGAGGACGAATGGCAACGTTTAATTGCGGGCAGGGGGCATGTCGACCGCACCTCCGTGCTTGGTGTCGCACTCGGTATTGGACTCTGGGTCGCTTTCCTTTTGCTTCACCCGTACCTTTTCGGCGTTAACCCTCTGGCCGTTCTGCTTGGCTGATGCCACCGGAACGCCTTAGAGGATCACACCCTGTCCCAGAAGTTCGTGCCTTCTTTCAAAAGGAAGCGGGCGAGAACCATTTTGTGGACCTCTGAGGCCCCATCCACGAGCTTCGCCTGCCGGGCATAGCGGTACATCCATTCAAGAACCGTATCCTTTGAATAACCGCGCGCACCGCAGAGCTGGATTGCCGTGTCGATTGCCTTATTGAGGCTTTCGGCGACCTGGATTTTCGCCATCGAGACTTCCTTGCGGGCAAAATCGCCGGTGTCGAGTTTGCGTGCCGCCGATATCGTCAAGAGACGCCCGACCTGGATCGCCATGGCCGCTTCACCGAGCATCCATTGCACGCCTTCGCGATTGGCTAACTCCTCCCCGAAGCTCTGGCGGTTTGCGACATAATCTGCGCCAATCTCCAAAGCCCGTTTCGACATGCCAAGCCAGCGCATGCAATGGGTGAGGCGGGCGGTACCAAGCCGGATCTGCGTGAGTTTCAATCCGTCGCCGATCTCCATCAGCCGGTTGCGATCAGGGATCCGAAGCCCATCGAATTTTAGTTCGCAATGCCCGCCATGTTCTTCCGGCCCCATGATCGGAATGCGGCGGATGATTTCCCAGCCCGGATCATCCTTATGGAAGAGGAAAGCCGTCATATGGCGGCGCACTTCGTTTGGATCTTCGCTGGTGCGTGCCATTAAAATGAAATGGCTTGCTGTTCCGGCACCGGTGATGAACCATTTATGGCCGTCGACAATCCAGTCCGAGCCGTCGCGTTTTGCAAAGGTTTTCATCATTCCGGGATCAGATCCACTGCCGGGAGCGGGCTCGGTCATAATGAAGGCGGAGCGCGCCTTGCCGTCGATGATCGGCTGCAGCCATTCATCCTTCTGAGCATCATTGGCGACCCGATTAAGGACGAACATGTTCCCATCATCGGGTGCTGCGCAATTAAACCCGCAGGGACCGAAGATCGAGCGTCCCATCTCCTCATAAAGCACCGCCATCCCTTCGGTATTGAAGCCGAGACCACCACGCTCTTCAGGCATTTGTGGAGCCCAGAGCCCGGCTACTTTTACCTTGGCGCGGACCTCATCAAGCCGTTCGAGGTCAATGTTTTCATGGTCGTCATAGGCACTTTCATCGCTTTCAAGCGGGATGATTTCGTTTTCAACGAAGCTCGCGACCTTGATCCGATAATCTTCGAGACGTTGATCGTACCCGTCGCCCGGCGCTCTCACATCCATCCTGCCTCTCCTCCGAAAATCCATCCCGCCCGGTAAATGTTACATGCTCTTTCATAAAGCTGTAACGAAAAAACGCCACCCCCTTTCCCTGCACCTGTCCGGACGGCTGGACGCTGAAATTGTGAACACAATAGGACGTTTTGCGGACGCCTGGAGCCTTGAACCCGCTTCATCCGGGCGCTAGTTTGCCGCCAAAGATTGATCTTTCCGCATCCGGCGAAAGGCGCACTCATGGAAGTTGCTGAAAGCGTAATTGCGTTTGTGGAGATCTATCTCTGGATCGGCGGTGCCGTTGCAGCGCTCTTTCTTCTGTTTGGCATTGAAAGGGTCGATTCTGCTGCCCGCGGCGCTTATGGCTTTCGCCCGCTTCTCGTTCCCGGCATTCTTCTTTTATGGCCGCTTGTTTTATGGCGATGGATCGCGCTTGAGCGCGGCTCAGGTGACCCATCATGAAGCGGCCCGCACGCACCTTTCACCGCCGCTTCTGGCTTGTTGCCGGTCTTGCCCTGCCGCTTGTCTTTCTGGGCTTGATGGCCATGAAGCAGACAAAGCCAGTCGAGACCCCCGCCGTTCAACTGGAGGCCCCCGATGGCAGCAGCCTATAAGCCCGTCATCTGGGTCCGCAGTAAACTCGTCTATGATCTGGCGCTTCTTGCCGGAATCTTTTTGTATATTTTCCTCTATCTTCAGGTCGCGACGGCCTACCAGGATATAACGAATCCGATCGACGGTCTGATCTTGCGCATGCGCGCCTTCGGATCATGCGCGTTCATCCTGTTGAGTATGATTTTATGCATCGGACCGCTTGCCAGGCTAGACCGGCGCTTCCTTCCGCTTCTCTACAACCGGCGCCATTTTGGCGTGATCACCTTCATGGTGGCTGTCGTCCATGCGTCTTATGTGATGAGCTGGTATTTCGCCTTCTCACCGGTCGATTCTTATGTGGCGCTTTTATCGATCAATACCGATTACGGGCAAGTCCTCGGCTTCCCGTTCGAGGTTTTCGGCATCCTCGCACTCCTCATCCTCGCGATCCTTGCCACGACCAGCCACGATTTCTGGCTGAGCTTTCTGACGGCACCCGTCTGGAAGGCGCTCCATATGCTGCTTTATGTGGCCTATGTCTTTGTCGTCCTCCATGTGGCGCTTGGCCCGCTGCAATCCGACAAGAGCGCACTCTTCATTGTCGTGGTCGGTGCCCTTGTTCTCACCGTCTCAGCCCTTCATTTCTGGACGGCGCGGCGGGAAGGAAAAATCGAGGCAATCGGCCTTGCGCTCAAACGCGCAGACGGCATGGTGATTGCAGGACGGATCTCAGACATCAAAGAAGAACGCGCAATCATCGTTCCAGTGCCCGATGGCGAGCGCGTTGCAATCTTCCGCTATGGCGGCAAACTCTCTGCGATCCTCAATGCCTGCCAGCATCAAAATGGACCGCTCGGGGAAGGGCGGATAATCGATGGGTGCGTGACCTGCCCGTGGCACGGCTATCAATATGATCCAGCGACCGGCCGGTCGCCACCGCCATTCACAGAGAAGGTCAATACGTTCAATCTGAAGCTTGAAGGCGACACGATCCTTCTTGATCCGACACCCAATCCGCCGGGAACCCGGGTCGAGCCGGTCATCATCCCTTCCGAATCTGCAGAACCTTCGGCCGATCTTAAGGAGGCTCGGGCATGATGAACCGCCATGAAGCCGAAGTGAATGCGGAACACCGGGAAGCGCCGTTCTTTGTCGGCTACTTGAACCGGCTCCCGGACGGTCTCGGCCTCTTCCTTTTTCTTGCGATTGTTGGCTTCATTGCCGGAATGGGCGGGGCAGGCTTCTTCCTGTCCGCAAGCCAGACGGATCCAGGAAGCGGCGATCCCGGTTGGAGCGGAGGACGACAGGAACTGATCGGACGTCTGGAGTTCAGACCCTATCCCGTCTTGCGTGTTCCGGCCGCAGACGGCGAGGGTGCGCGGACCTATCTTCTTGCTGGAATGGGCAAGCGCGGCGCCTATGGACGAAGCGAAGAATTCGACGGCCTCATGGTGCGAGCGGAAGGCTTCATTTCAAACCGCGGCAGCGTTTCCATGATGCAGGTTATCGGTGCGCGGCGCGGCCTTGTTGAGGCGGACGAACATGCGCCGCCTGATTATTATCCGCCGGAACCCCGCAGCCTTGGCAAATGGCAGCTGACAGGTGAGATCTGCGACGGCAAGTGTTACGCGGGTCTGATGCGCCCCGGCACCGGTCTTGCGCACAAGGCTTGCGCCAATCTCTGCCTATTCGACCGCGTTCCGGCGGTGTTTGTTTCGGCAGGCCCAGTCGATGGACAGGATACATTTATTCTTGCCAATAAGGATGGGCGCGTTCTGACACCTGAGGAAATCTCTCCGATCACAGCCCTTTACCTCACTGCAGAAGGAGAGGTCGAACGGATCGACGATACGTTGATTTTCAAGATGGATATGGACAGCGTGGAGGTTCGGTGATGGCGGAAACCGTGAAACTTTCTGTCCGTTCGATGGTGATCTCGGCGCTTTTCACATTGATCATCTGCGGTCTCGCCTACTGGGTCTGGCAAGATGTGCGCCCGATCCTGCGCCCACTCAAAGGCGATGTTGCCTCCCTTTTCAAGAACCTCAATCTTGTCACAAACACGCTGGCTCTCTTTGTCTTCGTCACAATTGCCGGTTTTGTTTTTGACAAGGCAGGTGCACGCTATATGGCGACACGTATTATTATGTTTGGCGTGCTTTGCGGCCTTGTAGCGGGTCTATATTTCTACGGTAACTTCTTAGAGAAGCAGGTTTTATCGCTTTTTACCGCGAAAAACTGAACCCAAGCCTTGCCACGGCTTGTAAATCCTTAACAAAACCTTAACATCTCAATGTCGGCGACTGCTGACGGATGCGGCACCCGTCATATCCAGCCAGGAAACATAAGGATAGGTGCAATGAAATTCTTGAAAGTGATACCAGGAGCGCTTGTGCTCGCGGCAGCTCTGGTGATCACAAGCACGTTCAGTACGCCCTCACAGGCACTTGTCGTTGTCGAAGAGAGCAATGGCGTGACAATTGTCCGCAATGTGAAGGTCTTCTCGGCAAGAAACTCGACCGACGCTGCAGCGTCCCGCGACGTGCGCCCAAGTGCCTTTATTGGTTCGACGGACATCTTCAAACCGGAACGCTCTTTGAGCGACGCCGAAATCGAGGAGTGTAACCGCCGGTTGCGCCGACCCGGCAATGCGGGCCTTGTCGTCATCGACGGTGTTCGGTGGTGCCAATAGGCACAAAACGGCCCCTTATTTGGGTCGATCAAGATGTGCCTTCGCCATGTAAAGGGCGAGGGTGGCGGCATTCGACACATTGAGGCTTTTGATCGGGCCGGGCATATCAAGGCGGGCAAGGCGCTCACAACGTTCCCGCGTCAGGCGCCTGAGCCCGGCACCTTCTGCACCGAAGACTAGAGCGATCTTATCGTAAGCAAAGCTCCTTGAGAGGTCCGCTTCGCCTTCGCTATCAAGCCCGATCACCTGAAACCCCGAATCAGTCAGTTGGGTCAGCGCCTGCGCAAGGTTACCAACGGTCACCACGGTTAGGTGGTCGAGCCCGCCCGAAGCCGTTTTCGCAAGAAGACCGGTCTCGCGTGCGGTATTGCGTCGTGTTGTCACAATCGCATCGGCGTCAAGGGCTACGGCAGAACGAATGATCGCACCAACATTGTGCGGGTCGGTAACCTGATCGAGAACGACCACAAGCGATGCGTCGCTCAAATCCTGGATGTCGCCACCGTCTAGCGGGTCGGCAAGGGCCGCGATCCCCTGGTGAACGGCATCCTGACCGGTCAAATTCGAAATGTCCTGCGGGTTGACGACTTCGATTGCCAAACCACGGGATTCTGCAAGCTCCTGAAACCGGCTCGCCGCATTCTGGGTCGCGACAATCCGGTGAAAACGGCGTGCATCATTGGAAAGCGCAGCCCGGACGGCATGGGCGCCATAAAGCAGGACACGGTGATCGTCCTGAGTGCCCGTTCCCTGGCCTTTACGCCCGCCTTGCTTTTTCTTTGCTTTGGCCGGTTTCTTCTGAGCCATTGGTGCACAATCCTCTTATTCTTGGCGCAGGTTTATGCGTTTTTAGAAGGGTTTGACAAGATCTAGGCTTTGGTGACCATCACGGGCAATTGTCCATTGACAGATCGCAACCCGCCCGCCATATAAGCCGCCACGGTTGCCAAATGGCGGGCAGCCGCACCAGACTTTCCAGCGCCGCACATAACCGGGAATTTGATTGCAAGATCTGCAATCTCCGGTCGAGACGTTGGACAGGATGGAGGAGTGCCCGAGTGGCTAAAGGGGGCGGACTGTAAATCCGCTGGCTATGCCTACGTTGGTTCGAA
>JBCDCU010000109.1:0-10337 GCA_039181265.1 Pseudomonadota bacterium
CTTGAACGTCCGTTCGAACCGGCAAGAGCCTCACCCCGTCGAAGCGCTGGACGGGTCAGAATGACGACCTGCTGCGAGATCGGCTTGTTCGTCCGGGCACCGCCTTCAAGAACAAAATTGTTGTTGAGGTCGTCATCAAGGATCTGATCGATCTCCCGGCGCACGTAATAGGCAAGCTTCTTCTGGCCTGCCTTTGTAAAGCCGATCCCATCGTTCAAACGCAGCAACACCCGAGAACCTTCCAGGCTGGCACCGCTTTGACGGTACTCGCCTTCATCGTTCGTGAAGCCGCCAACAACATCCACGATCCGGAAGTTAAAGGGTTCAACCGTCGAACGCTGGAACTCCCCGATTGTAATCGCCTGTTGCGTCCCTCTGTTGTCAAGGACCGGGACAGGCAAGACCCAGATCACCGGGATGCGAAGCAATTGAAGCTGCGCTGCGACATCGACCAGACGCCGAACATAAGCCCTGCGCCACTCGTCGGTGCCGAATGCAATCCGGCCGGACGGCGTCAGCATGTTCGTCCGATCGTTTGTACCGAGCGCAACAACAACCGCTTTGACGCGTTCCCCGACAAAGGTGAAATCGGAAGCATCAAGCCAGTTGTAAAAATCATCGCCGGCAATGGCGACATCGGGCGATATTCGGGGTGAAATGGCGACAGAAGGGGTGCGTTTGTAGGCATCTGTCAGCCCGGCTGCAATCACGCTTGCCGTCAGATCCCCAAGTATGAGGATGCGATTTGCCTCGGGAATTTTCGGCAAGGTCGTAATCACCGGTGCTGCCGCCGGAGCCGCCTCCCGAATCACCGGAGGCGCGCGCCGCTCTTGTTTTCGCTTTAACGAAAAGCCTCCAAAGAGACGTTGGAAGAATCCGCGTTTCTTCTTCCGCTCCTGCGCTTCAACGACCGGCTCAAACGGGTTCAGCGGACGTGCAGGAAAGTCTGCGGCCAAAAAAACAGCACCAAGAACCAGTATTACCAAGAGTTTCGCGAGATGCCTTAACACCAGTGCTCACCTGAGTTAGCCGAAGCGGTTCACAAGTGATCCGGTTTCTAGCATGAAACAAAAAGCGGCGCGAGACCTCGATAACATTGGTCCCACGCCGCTTCTCCACTCCCCGGGCACGCCCGATTGCGGGCGCCGGATTTATTTTCGCATACGGCCTGCCGCCGCTCCGGCTGCATCCAAACCCTGCCAGATCGAATCGCAGATCTCTGATGAGCCCATCGAAAGCAGACCTGCTGCAGTCGTTCCGGCATATTCGATCATGTCTTGAACATGGCGCGCTGGAGCGACGTTTGATTGCGCCATCGTCTGTCCGCTTGCCAGAAAGAGTTGACGGACGGCACGCTCGGCGATCTCCGGTGGCGTACCCTTTTCAACGGCATAGGCCACCATGCAATCCGCGAAATAGGCGACGAACCCTGGTACCGGGCCCGTGAGCGCGGTGAAACTGTCAATGAGATGCTCATGCGGAACCTGATCTGTCTCGCCACAGGCTGAGAAGAAACGAACGACATTGTCGTAGTCGCTCTCTGAGAGATCGCCCCGCGCATTCCATGGAGAATAGGCAAGCCCCTGTTCGGCGGCCGGATTGCTCATCGCCCGCACAACCCGCGTTGCGCCGGTTATCTCCGTAATCTCGCGCGCCTTCACACCGGCCATAACGGAAATCACCAGGCGGTCGGGCGCCTTCATGTCTATGCGATCAACCTGGGACGGCGGCACGCAAAGAAGAACAATCTCGCACGCGTCAGCGACGTCCTGATTGTTTGTTGTGACGTTGATTTCAGGCCAGTCTTCAAAGCCCTGATTCGAACCGCTACGATTAGAGATCCAAAGGTCCTGCGGCTTTAATGCCTTAGCGCGGAGGAGCGCGCGCGCAATTGCGCCGCCTAACATTCCGCTTCCGCCAATGATCCCGGTCCTTGGCAAGACATCTGACATGATCGAGCTTCCTTTCTCAAAAGGCTAACCCGACCCCACTCAATCGAACATAGCGCAAAGTTTGCGTAAGTTTGAGTAAAAACGAGAACGAGTTTGAGTAAAAAGAAAATGGAGGTTAACACGAATGATTAACCGCCGGATTGCGCATTATCCGGCCTGAGGCGCTCAAGTGTCCGAAGCGTTGCAAATCCATCCGGAACAAGGCCGATCGAACGCTGAAACGCGCGGATCGCTGCCCGTGTTTTGGGTCCGACGAGCCCATCGACGCCGCCCGTATCAAAGCCTTGAGCAGTCAGTCTCTCCTGCAATTCTTCCCGCTGTTCACGATTGAGGACAGTAAGGTCGCGGGGAAAAGTCTGCTCAAATGGGCCGAACCCTTTCAGCCTGTCCGACAGATGCCCGATCGCGAGTGCATAGGCATTGGCATTGTTGTATCGGCGGATGACGTCGAAATTCTTCAAAAGTAGAAAGGCCGGACCACGATGACCGGCAGGCAGAAACAGACGCGCCTCGTCATCAGGACGCGGAAAGGCAGCACCCCTCACCCGTCCAACGCCAAGCTTTTGCCAGTCCCGAAGCGTCTTTCTGATCCGTCCGTCGGCGGCCGAAAAATCAAATCCATTGGTAAGTTTGACTTCATATCCCCAGCCATGCCCGGCAACCCAACCGCTTTCACGAAGATAATTGGCAGCCGATGCAATTGCATCGAGCTTGTTCCCCCAGATGTCACGGCGGCCATCGCCATCGTAATCCACGGCATGGGCCAGATAAGTTGTCGGGATAAATTGAGTGTGGCCCATTGCACCGGCCCATGATCCCGTCATTTTGTCAGGTGTTGTGTCGCCAGCTTGCAGGATCTTGAGAGCTGCGATCAGTTGCGTGCGACCAAATCTGGATCGGGATTGATCACAGCAGGCAAGCGTTGCGAGTGAGCGGATAACGGGTTTAACGAAGGTATCGTTACCGAGAATTGCGCCATAGGACGATTCAAGCCCCCAGATGGCAACAAGGACTGCACGATCCACCCCGTATTTTCGCTCAATGGCGATCAGTTCCTGCTCGATCAGCTGGCGTTCTTCAAGACCTCGCTCGATGCGTCGGTCCGAAACCGCGCGATCCAGATAGTCCCAGATCGCCCGCGTGAATTCGGCCTGGTTGTCCGCAGCTTCGAGCACGGACGGATCCGGTGTGAGGCCGCGCATGGCGTCATCGAAAAGGCCGGGGCGGATGCCTTCTCGTATGGCGACCGGTCTCAGATCAGCGACAAACCGTTCGAAGTCATCAGCGGACGTCGCGAAGGACGGCTGCGCAAGGCCCGCACAAAAGACGAAAAGCAGAAAAAGGCATTTTTGAAATCGCATCGCCGCCGGCCCTTTCAAGGCTTGGATTGGCTTTCAACGAACTGCATGCTTGCCAAATAGGGTAAATGAAAACTTAAGCAGTCTTATGGAATGAAAAAAGGGCCGCGTTAGGAGATAACGCGGCCCAGGATTGGCCAGAGGAGATTGGCCTTGGAGATAAGAGAGTTTGCGGCCCTAGCTTGCCTTGCGTTCCAGGGTATCAACTGCAGGCCGCACTGCCTTGTCCATTCCACCGATAACCGCGAGCCGCGGACGGCTGTGCTTGGCCGCGCGATGGAAGATGTAATGAGCATCGCAAAAATGGACGAGGTCGTTGATTTGGTCGGTGAGAACCAGAACATCGCCTCCCAGGATCCCGAGCTTGGCCAGGATGGCCTCGCTACGCTTTTCGTCCATGGCGTCGAAGTTTGTTGGCATTTGTGTGTAATCAACGAAGTACCGACGCATTTGCACCAGTGTGCGCTCGCACATTGGGCGAGCTGTGCCGCTGTTCTCAAAGCGTAAGTCGAGAACGGCATCATATGAAAAGCCGGTCAGCGACGCGATATCAGAAACGTCGAGATCGCGGGCGACGGAAACACCTAAGTGAGTGGTCATAGTTCGATCCTCTAAGCAGCTTGTGTGAGTACAAGGTCGGGCGCCTTAGTCAGCGACTGCTGTGCAGCGGCGACACCTGAACCGAATTCAATCGCAACACCACAATCACGCATCGCCAGTTCGGCACCGGCCAGCGCTTGAAGCACCATGATCTCGTTGAGATTTCCAAGGTGACCGATCCGGAAAACGCGGCCGGCGACTTTCGATAGGCCCGTTCCGAGAGACAGATTATACCGGTAGTAGGCGGTCTGAACGATATCGGTTGAATTAATGTGCTCCGGAACCATGATCGCCGAGACAGTGTCGGAATAAAGATCGGGCGTACGGGCGCAGAGCTTCAGGCCCCAGCCATGGACGCCGGCGCGCACGGCATCTGCTAATCGGCGGTGACGGGCAACGAGATTGTCGAGCCCCTCTTCAAACATGAAATCCAGGGACGCTCTGAGGCCGTGAAACAGCTGGGTCGCAGGCGTATAAGGAAAATGCCCGGTCGCGTTGTGCTTCATCTGATCGTCGAAACTCAGGAACGTCCGCGGCAAATCGGCGGTCGCACGAAACTCGAGTGCCTTCTGGCTGACCGCGACGATGGCAAGCCCGGTTGGCAGCATGAACCCTTTTTGGGATCCGGCAACGACGGCATCGACGCCCCATTCATCCATACGAAAATCAAGTGAACCAACGGAACTGACACCATCAACGCAAAGAAGCGCCGGGTGACCGAGGTCATCCAAAATGGCCCGAACTTTTGCAATGTCGGACGTAACCCCGGTCGCGGTTTCGTTGTGGCAAACGAAAACGGCTTTGATGGAATGCGCTTTATCAGCTTCGAGAACCTCCCGATAGCGATCATGCGGGACGCCAAGACCCCACTCCTGCTCGCAGACATTAGCATCAAGTTTGAAGCGCTTCGCCATATCAGCCCACAACATGGAGAACTGACCGAAAGAACTCATCAGCACTTTGTCGCCCGCTGAAAAGAGATTGGCGATGCAAGATTCCCATCCGGCTGTTCCGCTTCCCGGGAACATGAAGATTTCCGCGCTCTCGGTGCGAAAAACCTTCTTGAGATCAGCGAAGAGGGGCAGTGTCAGCTCGCCGAAATCAGGTGCCCGCATATCCTGCATTGGAACATTGAGAGCCTGGCGGACAACATCCGGAATGTTTGTCGGACCGGGAATAAAGAGCCCGGTATTGCCGCGTGTATTCTTTTTCATCTCGTGCTGGAATTGCATGAGTTTCTCTCCTCCAAAAAATATTTTCATTTTGATACCGGACGCGCGCCGGTCGAGAAAGAAAAACCGAGTAAGGTTGTACTTTGTGTGATTTACTAAGTTGACTTTTGTAATTTTTGTAAATAAAAACCCTACATGGCTGGGGAGAAGATTTACATTGGCCCGAAGATCCGCGAATTGCGCCAGGCACGTGGATTGACGCAGGCGCAATTTGCCCACGCCCTCGGTGTGAGCGCCAGCTACGTGAACCTCATTGAACGCAACCAGCGAAGCGCATCGGTCAAGTTTCTGGTCGCGCTTTCGGACACATTCGGGATCAACTGGAGGCAACTCACCCAGGGGGACCAAAGCCTTGCAATTGCAGATCTGAGACAAATCACCCGCGATCCGGCATTCGGCGAGCATCACCCCGACATCGAGGAATTGCGGTCTGCAATCGACAATTCCCCCAATCTCGTCCGGGGCCTTTTCAGCCTTTTCAGAACCTATCGCGATTACGGAGAAAGGCTTTCTTCGCAACTGGAAGCCAATGCACCGACCGAGGGCGGAAGTCTCGCAAGCGAAGAAGTTGTGCTGCGCTTCTTTCGGGCCCGCAATAATTACTTCGAAAACGTCGAAGCGTGTGCAGCACAAACCCTGCCCTATGCAGACATCGACCGGGACGAATTATACGGGATCTTGAAGGTGCATTTGCGCGCAAAGCTGGGCGTCAGCGCGTCGACTGTCCCACCCGGCGAAATCGGCTCGGGCTTGCGTTACTTTGATCGTGACAAAAACACGATCTTTCTTTCTGAAGGTCTTGATTACACGAATAAGGTTTTTCAGCTCGCCCACACCATTGCGTTGATTGAGCACTCCGATGCGCTTAACGCGGAAATCGAGGACGCCAACATTTCTGATAAGCGCGCTGTCGCCAGATGCCGAGTGGAGCTTGCCAACTATTTCGCGGCCGCTCTCATGATGCCATACGACGATTTTTACGGTGAAGCGCTGTCTTCGAAATATGACATCGACTATCTGGCAACCCGCTTCCAAGTCTCCTACGAGCATGTCTGCCATCGGCTCACAACCCTGCAGAAACCCGGTGCCCGTGCAATCCCCTTCTTTATGCTGCGGGTAGACCGTGCTGGTAACGTCACCAAACGCTTCAATGCCACGCCGATACAACTTGCCCGCTACGGTGGCACCTGTCCCCGCCTCGATGTTCACTATTGTTTTCGCGTTGCCGGACGCATCATGACCCAGATGATTGAGATGCCGGATAACGCGCGCTATCTCACGATCAACCGAACAGTTGACAGGCCTTCGCTCCGCTTCACCCGTGAGGATAACCGGCTCGCACTCTGTCTTGGCTGTGCCATCGAACATGCGGGCGAGACGATCTATGGGGCCAATCTCGATATCCATGCGGAAACCGAGGCAACCGAAGTCGGGATCAATTGTCGATTATGTCCAAGGCGCGGCTGCGTTCAGCGCGCCAACGAGCCGTTTTTCGAAAACCTTCTGGTTGATGAGAACCGTCGCGGCATGACGCGCTTTGAAAGCTAAACGATCAGGCTGCACCCTTTTGCAGTCTGTCGAGCTTTGCTTCCCACGAAAGTGCCGTCTCGATGATATCAGCAAGGTTCTTATGCGCGGGAACCCAGTCAATGAGATCCATCAGTTTTTTGTTGCTCGCAACGACTTCACCCACATCGCCGTCCCGCCGCCGCTCATAGCGCACCTCAAAATCACCGCCGCTGAGGGCTTTGACCGTCCGAATGACATCAAGCACAGAGTATCCCTGACCGTAACCGCAATTGGCCGTTACGCTCTCGAGGTCATGCCTGAGCCGCTGCAAAAGCAGATAGTGTGCCCATGTAAGATCGCTCACATGGATGAAATCGCGCACACCGGTCCCGTCTTTGGTCTCAAAATCGGTTCCAAAGACGCTGAGATGGGAGCGTTTTCCGAGTGCCGCCTCACACGCGACTTTGATGAGATGGGTTGCCCCTTTTGTTGACTGTCCTGTGCGGCCCTGCGGGTCAGCACCGGCGACGTTGAAGTAACGAAGGATACCGTGCTTCAACGCATGCGCTGACGCAACGTCGCGCAGCATCTGCTCGGTCATAAGCTTAGACGCACCGTAAGGCGTTTCCGGCCGCGGCACCTGTTCTTCTGTCACGGGACCATCATCCGGAATACCGTAGACGGCTGCCGTCGAGGAAAAGATGAAGTTCTGCACGCCGCAATTTGCCGCAACATCCATGAGCGCGAGGCTCGCCGCTGTGTTGTTGGCGTAATATTTGATCGGGTTCTTCAGGGATTCGGGAACTTCGGCCGATCCGGCAAAATGGATGATACTGTCGACATCATTGGTTTCTATCAGGAACTGCATAAGGGCCTGATCGCCGACATCACCATTCACAAAGGTTGCTGAACGCGGCACCGCCCATTCGAAGCCGGTCGCGAGATTGTCGACAACCAGCACCTCCTCGTTTTGATCGAGAAGTGTGTGAACCATATGGCTTCCGATATAGCCGGCCCCGCCCGTAACCAGAATTGCCATCGCCGCACTGATGCCTCTTCATCGTGTTCGGACTGGTAGCCGAAAGCAGGCTAGCCGCATCCATCCAAATAAAGTAACACCAGCCTATAAATGGCACCCTATAAGAAATGCTTAAGGTTTACGCGATGAACGCACCGATTCGAAAAGCTGTCCTACCGGTAGCCGGCATGGGAACCCGGTTCCTGCCCGCCACGAAGGCAATCCCGAAGGAAATGCTGACGATAGTCGACAAACCGGTCGTTCAATACGTGGTCGACGAAGCCCTGGAAGCGGGTATTGAACACGTTGTCTTCGTAACAGGCCGCTATAAAGGCCCGATTGAAGAGCATTTTGATATCCACTTCGAGCTTGAAACCACTCTGCGCGAGCGGGGCAAGACGCAAGCTCTGGAGGAAGTTGCAAGCAGCCTGCCGACTGCGGGTGCAACAAGCTTCACCCGCCAACAAGCTCCACTTGGCCTCGGCCACGCGGTGTGGTGTGCGAGACAGATCGTAGGCAACGAGCCCTTTGCCCTTCTTCTCCCCGACATGTTGAAGGCAGGCGAACCGGGATGCTTGAAACAAATGATGGCGGCTTATGAAAAATCCGGTGGCAACGTTATATCCGTCGAGGAATGCCCACCTGAGGAAGCCTACAAATACGGCGTTGTTGGTATCGGCGACGGCGGGATGGACGGCTTCGACATCACAGAGATGGTCGAAAAACCGCCAAAGGGTGAGGAACCTTCCAATCTTTTCATTTCCGGACGTTACATCCTGCAGCCGGAGATATTCGACATACTAGAACATCAAACACCGGGAGCAGGTAACGAAATCCAGCTGACCGACGCCATGCTCACACTCGCAGAATCGCAACGCTTTACAGGTGTGAAATTCGAAGGTGAGGCCTATGATTGCGGCACGAAAGTGGGTTTTCTCGCAGCCAATGTTGCCTTCGCCTTGAAACGCCCGGACATCGCTGGGGACTTTCGCGAGGAACTTGAAAAGATCCTCTAGACGGCGATCTCTAGCTGCCTTGACTCACCGTTCCGCGCGCAAATTGATCTGGATCGTATTGGCGGTGAAATCGGCAAAACCGCCGGGCGTAAACTGCCGGACGAAACCGTACGCCGCCCGCAGGGTGAAGGCCGGCGAGATCTCGTAGTCAATTCCAAGATTGGCGGAAAGCGTGGTGTCGAAACCACCCGCACCACCATCGACCTGAAAAATAAGCCCGCCATCAGCACTCAGTTCGAAACGCTCGGTCAGATCGTGCGTCACACCAACATTCGCCGTATAGGTGATGTCACCCGGCGTCGCGAGAGATGGAAAACTATCGAAAACGGTGCTTCCGGTGAACGTTACTGCGGTCGGCCGCCTTGGCGACCAGACAAGGCTGATATCGGCAATGAAACCACCGAAATCCTCGATCGCATCTCCGTCTACGAGATTGCGCCCAAAGCCGACACCGATATCGCCGGAGAATTTTTCGCCCCTGTCGACTGCCACGCCGATAACCCCGCGCAAGGCGGTCACGTTGCGTTCATTGCCAAATTCGTCGACGTCCTCGTCAAAGATCTCGCGCCCGATTGTCACTTCCGCGAACGGCTCGAAAACGGCTCCCCGCCTTATTGTGCCGCGTGCGCGGCCGGATATCTCAACGGAATTGAGATCGTCCTGGCTGATGAGGACGCCTGCGGCATCAATGAAAGAGCCGTTGAGATTTCGTGTCACCGTCAACTCGGTTTCGGTCTCCAATTGTCTCAACTGATGATCGAATTGAACCGATCCTGAAATGACCCGCTCCAGGGGATCATCCGCGACGCCCGTGAGATCGTCCTCCACGAGAATCAATTGAAGAATGGCAGAAAGGGATGTGTCGGGATCGAGATCATACCGACCATCAACCGAGATATCTGCGCCAATATCTGACGGATCATCTCCGCTCTCAAAACGCGCAAAGGTGCCAGTTCCACGAAAGCCGAGTGCATGGCGAGAAAAATCCGACTCCACCACAAGTTCCGGCTGAGCCCGACTGAAAATTGAACTGGACCCCGTCACATCATTGGTTGAGTTGCTTGTGAAGCCACCAGATGTCTCTATCGAAGGACGGAAAACGAAGCGCCCGCGTCTAATGCCCTCAGATGCGAAAGAATCGGCTGGAACAGCCGCAACCGTTCCGCCCTGGACTTGCGGCACATTTTCGATTGCCGTCTGGCCTGTTTCTTCCGGGGGAACAGACCGCTGGACGATATCCCCAGATTCCTGTGCCGCTGGTACGGTACCTCGTGGCGAAAGGAGAAGCGGGTCGGAGCGACCGGTATCAGCAGTTTGCCCTTCGGTTTCACTTTCGGTATCGCCTTCCTCACTCGCTTCGGGGCTTGGGGTCACAATAGGAAAGGCAAGGGCCGGATTGAGACCATCAAGCCGCGGCAGCGTTCGAGCTTCCGGAAGGCCTTGCGTTTCTTGCGCGAGTGCGGCGCTACCGAACAAAAGGACGAGCCCAGCCAACGGGAGCACACCGACGATACGCATGCGCACGGTCTCAACGCGCGCAAAGGCGAATGACGCCTTGGCGAACCCGATTCCCGGCTCCTGCTTTTCGTCTGGTTTCATCGTAGCCAATCGTCAACATTTCCCAACGAAACGTAAATTTTCAGGGTAAACAA
>JBCDCU010000110.1:0-10323 GCA_039181265.1 Pseudomonadota bacterium
GTTTTCTTCCTGACCCCGTTCCTGGCCGCCCTTTGTCAGCATGAACATGTTGTTCCAGGTCTGGTGGCCTTCCTTCATGGTGCCGTACGTGATGTCTTTCCCGGCTTTGTTAGCGGCAACCACCTGGATCGGCTCCCAGCAGGAGGAAACGAGCACTTCTTCCGACGACAACAGGCTGACTCCGTTCTGGAAGCCGTCCCAGAACGTACGGAAATGGCCCTTCTTCTTTAGATCGATCAGGAACTCGCAGACGCCTTTCACTTCTTGAGGCGTCATATCCGACGGGTTTTCGATATCCTGTTTGCCGCTCTGTTTCAGATAGATGGCAGTGTTGGTGAGGGTCGGCCCGAAATCGTTCTGCATTGCAGCGCGACCCTTGAACTGGGAATCGAAGAGCGCTTCCCAGCTGTTGAGTTCGCCGCCGATCTCTTGACGGTTGTAAGCAAGCGAGTCCGCGTTCGAGATATAAGGAATGCAGACGACCTTACCCTTATGACGTATTGTATCCGCCGCCGCACCGCCTTCTTTGTAGACCGGCAGAATGTTCCCCCAATTCGGGATCTTGCTCACATCGAGATCAACGATGGTCTTTTGCGAGGCGAGCGCATCTTCCATGCCGCCGCCATTATCGGAGAGCGCGTCATAGAGCCGGTTCCCATCACCGACCACCATTTTCTGGATTGCTTCATCGGCACGGGCGCTTTTTGCCGTAAACGCGACCTTGATACCGGCCTGCGCCTCCATAGCGCTCCAGTCTTTCGCACCAACTTTTGCAATTCCGAGCGTCCAGAGTTTCAGCGGTTCAGCGGCAAATGCGGTTTTTCCCGGCAGGGCTGCGTAAGCTGCGCCTGCGCCGATACCCGCTAGAAGCGTGCGCCGCGAAAAGGTGAATTGATCCATGTGTTCTCTCCCTGAGTTAGTCGTCCGGAGAAGTGCCGACGACCGCCGCCCCCGGTTTACACCGGCACTCTCCGGCTTTCGCTGGCCAGCCTCACCTGTAGTGCCGCGAAAGGTCCGCTTGGGCCTTCATCACCCTTCCGAAAAAGGGAGCCCCTATAAGAAGAAGTGGCCCGGTAAACCCATACGACAAGACAACGGGGCATAAGTAAAGACCTGTACTAAGGTATTTTACGAATGTGGCGTGGGAAATGATGAAAGGTTTTCCTGCGCGCCCGAAAAACATCATAGCGAAGGCAGCAGGTTCTTTCTCATAATTATTGAAATGTCTGTGTTTTTCGATTTTCCCGAAAGCGTCTCATGCAACAATCTGCTTGTAGACTGAGTCACTGCGGGTATAGCTGTAGGATCAGAACAACGGCTCGGAGGGCGAAAATGGATCTTGATGTTACGGGAAAATCCGTAGTTGTTACGGGTGCATCCAAAGGGATCGGTCTCGCCATTGCACGGGCTTTCGCAGAAGAGGGCGCGGATGTCACGATGGTCTCGCGCACGGAAGATGTTCTTCAAAAACGCGCGAAAGAAATCGCGGATGCAACCGGTGCAAATATCGAGGCCGTTTCCGTTGATCTTTCAACCGAAGAAGGACGGGAAACGCTGTACGCCAGCCATGGCGATGCCGACATACTCGTTAACAATGCAGGCGCAATTAAAGCCGGTCGCCTGTCTGATCTCTCCATGGAAGACTGGCGCACTGGATGGGAGCTGAAGGTCTTCGGTTACATCCATCTTTGCAAGCTCTTTATGGACAAGATGGCCGAGCGCGGGGAGGGCACGATCATCAACATCGTCGGCATGGGCGGGCGGGCTGTGCGCTACGATTACATCTGCGGTGCTGCCGGAAATGCGGCGCTGATTGGGTTCACGAATGCGCTCGGTGCAGGATCGCCCGAACACAATGTCCGGGTCTTCGGCATCAACCCGTCACCGACCATGACCGACCGGATCATCGATATGTCGAAGGCGCGCGCCAAAGCGAATTTTGGCGATGAAAGCCGGTGGGAAGAGATGATCGATGGCACGAAGTTTCCTTTTGGACGTCTTAAGACTGCGGAGGAAGTTGCAGCCCTTTCCGTGATGCTCGCAAGCCCAAAAGTCCATTATCTCTCAGGCACCGTGATAGACTTTGACGGCGGCCTTCAATGGCGCGGTTAGGGGGCGTGCGATGACCGCCACCGACAAGACAGTCTCCCTTGGCATCGGCGATGGGATCGCCTGGCTGACCTTTCGGAACGAAGCGCGCCGCAATGCCATGACGCTTGCGATGTGGCAGCAGCTTTCCGAACACCTTGAAAAGCTGAAAACCGATGATACCGTCCGGGTCGTTGTTCTGAAAGGCGGCGGCGACAAAGCGTTTGTCTCCGGTGCCGATATCTCCGAATTCGAAACCGAACGCTCCGGCGATGAGGCTGTCACGATTTATAATCAGACATCCTCCACTGCCGACCGTGCCCTTGCAGCCTTTCCGAAACCGACATTGGCCATGATCCGCGGAGCCTGTGTCGGCGGCGGCCTTGGCTTGGCGCTTGGCTGCGATATCAGGCTTTGCACACCCGATGCCCGTTTTGGGTTGCCTGCAGCACGCCTTGGCCTTGGATATGATTTTGCCGGTTCGAAAAAACTCATCGGTGAACTCGGCCCGCAGGCGGCTGCGGAAATCTTTTATACAGGCAGCCTGATCAATGCCGATGAGGCACTCCGGTCAGGCATTGTCCGGCGCATAGTCGACGAGGGCGCTATCCTCGAAGAAACAACCACGCTCGCTGAACGCATTGCGGCGAACGCACCCTTGACGCTGAAGGCTTTCAAGGCGGCTAAAGTTGAGATTGCCAAAGCGAAGCACGAGGGCGACTGGACCCATATCGACCGCATGGCGCGGGAGTGTTATGCGTCAGAGGATTATACGGAGGGCCGCCGCGCCTTCATGGAAAAACGCCCGCCTGTGTTCAAGGGACGCTAGGTCATCTACTCAGACGGAGACTTTCGACCGCAAATCATCCTTTTGCAGCGCCGTTTTCGCACCGGAAACGTCAATTTCACCGCGCTTCATGATGTAGAACTGATCGGCCAGATCGTAGGCAAAGTCGAAATATTGCTCGACGAGGATAATCGCCATTTCGCCCTGATCCCGCAGATAGGAAATCACCTTGCCAATCTGCTGGATGATGTTCGGTTGAATGCCTTCCGTCGGCTCATCGAGAAGGAGAAGCTTCGGTTTCGTAATAAGCGCGCGGGCGATGCTGAGCTGCTGTTGCTGACCGCCTGAGAGATCGCCGCCGCGCCGTGTTTGCATTTCGTCGAGAACCGGAAAGAGCTCGAAGACCTCAGGCGGAATGCGCCACTCTGATTTCGGAAGGCAGGCGAAACCGGTCTCGAGATTTTCTTTGACCGTCAGGAGCGGAAAGATATCGCGGCCCTGTGGAACATAGGCAAGGCCCTTCCGCGCCATCACCTGGGCCGGGACCTTTCCGATCTCTTCGCCGTTCAAGGAGAGCGTTCCCGAGCTTCTTGGATGTGTACCCGCAATCGCCTTCAAAAGGCTTGTCTTCCCGACGCCATTCGTTCCCATGACGCAGGAGACCTTGCCGGTCTCAGCCTCAAGCGAAATATCGTAGAGGATCTGCGATTGTTCGTAATGAAGGCAGAGATCTCGAATTTCCAACATGTGCTCTACCGCCCCAAATAGACTTCGATCACATCGGGATCGGCGGTGACGTGGTCGAGACTTCCTTCCGCCAGAACCGATCCCTCATGAAGGACCGTCACCTTGCAATCGAGCCGACGGACGAATTCCATGTCGTGTTCGACCACGATGACCGCACGCGTCTCGGCTGCTTTCTTCAGGATATCCGTCGTGTGTTCGCGCTCGCCGAGCGTCATGCCCGCAGCCGGTTCATCAACCAAAAGGAGCTTCGGGTCCTGGGCAAGGAGCATGCCGATTTCAAGCCATTGCTTCTGTCCATGCGACAGGGTTCCCGCACTCTTATCGAGCGTATCCGCAAGGCCGATCTCGGTCGCAATCTCATGGATCCGATCCTGATCATCGCCAGTACGCCGGTAAAAGAGCACATCGAGCGGGGAGCGCCGATTACGGAGCGCCATGGCAAGATTGGCGTCAACGGTTTGATGCTCAAACACAGTGGGGCGTTGGAACTTTCGCCCGATCCCGGCCCGTGCGATAGCGCTTTCCGAAAGACGCAGGAGATTACGGGTCTTCGTATCGTCTTCCCCGTAAGTGACGGTGCCTTCATCCGGACGCGTTTTCCCTGTGACGATATCCATAAAGGTCGTCTTCCCCGCGCCATTCGGCCCGATGATCGCACGCAATTCCTTGCGGCCGATTTCGAAGGAAAGGCTGTTGATCGCCTTGAATCCGTCAAAGGCGACCGAAACATTGGAGACTTCGAGAAGCGCGGTCATGGGGTCTTCTTTCTGACAAGACTGTCAATGAGCCCGCCAATTCCAGAAGGCGCAAAGAGTGTCACAAGCACGAAGCCGAAGCCGAGCAGGACGAGCCACCAGTCGACCCATTGGATCGTGTAGAAACCAAGCGGAATGTCAGGCGCTTGGCCGCCAGTGAACCAGGTGGAAAGAAGCGATACGAGTGCTGCGCCGATCACCGCCCCGTAGAGCCGTCCGCGTCCGCCGATCGCGACCCAGACCGCAAGATAGATCGAGGCGATCGGAGCGATCTCAGCGGGATTGATGATACCGGCCTGTGGATAATAGAGCGCCCCCGCAATCCCGGCGATCACCGCACTGATCGTGAAAACGATCAGCTTATAGGCTTCGACCGGATAGCCGAGAAAGCGGACGCGTGGCTCGTCATCACGAATGCCGGAAACTACCGAGCCGAATTTGCCGCCGACGATATAGGTCGCGAGAAGATACCCGGCTGCAAGCGCCAGGGCCGATGCCCAAAGGAAATAGATCGATAGGATATCCTGCGAGAGATGGGTCAGGCCTGGAATGTTCTGAAGGCCGGAAAGGCCGTTGTTGCCGCGAAGACCGCTATCGTTCTGGAAGAGGTAGAGCGAGAGGGCGAGCGTCATCGCCTGGGTCAGGATCGAGAGATAAACCCCCGTCACGCGGGAACGGAAGGCGAGCCAGCCGAAGACGAGCGCGAGCAAACCTGGAACAGCCACCACAAAGAAGAGCTGCATGAAAAGGCTATCGGCGAAAAACCAGATTGTGGGGATTTCCGCCCCGCCGACGACCCCGAAAATCTGAACCCCGATCGCGTCCCGCACCTCATCGGGTGTTGGCGGCAGAGGTGCATTTTCGAACGAGGCAACGACGATCTCTTTCGTGCGCTCATACATGAGCCACATGCCGATCATGTAGCCACCGAGACCGAAGAAGGCGAAATGGCCGAGCGACAGGATCCCGCAATAGCCCCAGACGAGGTCCATGGCGATCGCGATCAGACAAAGGCAAAGGGTCTTTCCGAGCGTCTTCACAAAGCTTGTCGAGAAAAAGCCGATCCCCATACCTTCAGACAACAACGTTGCGCCGAGCGTGAAGAGCCCGAGTGCTGCCATGAAGATCAGAACGGACGGGTTTTCTATCAGGAAAGGCCGCCGCTTGCCACCGGCCGCACCCGCCGCCGAACGTTCCGAGAGTGGGACATCCGTCTTCATCAGATCTTCCGTTCCTTGTTCCCGGCGGATCGAAAACAAAACAGCCCGGCAAAGAACGACGGGCAGGGACAGGGATCGGGCTTCGCAACAGGCTTCAAGACTTGATCCTGTTTAGAGACGCGCTCCGGCTCATGGAGAAAAAGCAGAAAGGGAAACGGATTCATGGTCAGTCCCCCGCAGCCCGGCCCTTGAGCGGTATCATGCCCTTTGGCCGGAATTGGATAAAGATAATGATGATGATGATCATGTAGGTCTGCGCCGCAAGCGTGTTCGACGGGTTGAACCATTCGATCACCTTCTGGAAAGACCCGATCATCCCGGCACCTGCGAGCGTACCCCAGATATTACCGACACCGCCGACAACAACGGTCATGAAGCTCTGCACAATATAGGCGGAGCCAAGTTCTGAGGTAACCTGCGCGAAGAGCCCGATGGCAACACCGGCAATGCCCGCAATCCCTGACCCAAGTCCGAAGGTCAGCATATTCACCCGGTCGGGATTGATCCCCATGGACGCCGCCATCCGAGGATTCTGGGTCACAGCTCGCACTTCAAGGCCGAGCCGCGTGCGTTTCAAGATGAAGAGAAGCAGCGCCAGGAAAATGAGTGCCAGAACGAAAATCGCAATCCGTATGTAGCTGATGGCAATCACATCATTGAAGACAAGCGCACCATCAAGCCAGTCCGGTGAGGTGAGGGGACGTGCCTGCGTCCCGAATATGTTTTTGGCAATCTGCTGAAGAGCAATCGAGATTCCGAAGGTCGCAAGGAGCGTCTCTAGCGGGCGGTGCATCAGATGCCGGATAACAAGCCGCTCCATGGCGACCCCAGCTGCAAAGGCAACCGCAAAGGCAAGCGGCAGGGCGACCAGGATCGAAACTGTGTAATTCGGGATGAATTGCTGGACGACATAACCGGTATAGGCGCCGATCATGATGAATTCGCCATGGGCCATATTGATGACGCCCATGACACCGAAGGTGATCGCAAGACCGATGGCTGCGAGAAAGTAGATCGAGGCAAGCGACAGACCGTCGAGACCGAGATCGATCAGGTTGTAAGAAAAGAGCCGCGTCTCAAGACCGTTCACCACACCGCTCGCGGCATCGGTAACGGCTTTTGAAGGCTCAACATAGGCTTGATAGAAAACATGGCTGGAAACAGCCATGGCCATTTCCGTTTCGGTGACGAGCGGCGGCGCATTGCCCGCTGAGACGAGGACGGCGTAAGCACTGTCTCGGGCAGCCTGCGTATCGAGGCTTGCAACCTCGACACCCGCCACCTCACCGCTGTCAATGTTCTCAATCAGGATCGCCTTGCGCTGATCGGCATCGGGTGCTGCTTCAGCAAGCCCCGCATCAGTCAGTCTGGCATAGGCCTCATCAAGAACAAGACCGTCTTCAAGCGTCAGAATGCGCGCGACGTTTTCGGTCTCTGGCAGAGACACTGCCACCTTAAGGCGGCTTTGCAGAACCTGATTAAGGGTTGCGCGGACATCGACGCCGGTATCGGAGGCAAAATGATTGATCGCTTCAACGCGCTCGTCATCCTCTTCAGCAAAGCGGATGGTCAAAAGGCGCTCAAGCCGTGTTTTCCGTTCTTTAAGATCGGCGTTGGGTTCATCACCGATCGACGCGCGAAGGGCCGCCAGGTGAGAGGCTTCCGGGTCGCGTTCGATAGCGGAAAGGGCTTCCTGCCGCCGAGCGGGATCCGGATCAAGGAGTTGAAACTGGACGAGGGCTGCGGCGATAATCGCGCGCACGCCGCTGTTCGGCTTTAATTGTTTGAGATCGCGCTTGGAGACTTCGCCTGCCGCAGCACCCGTGTCGATATCGATCAGGCGAAAGGTCCGGTTGCCGATATCCTCGGCGAAATAGAATTGCCCGTCTTCTTTTTTGAGCCAGACTTCCTTTTCACGCCATTTCTCCAGAAAGACCTGGATGTTCGGTGAGCCGCTCTCAAGGATCGCTTCAATGACCGGGGCGATGGTTCGCCGCGATGCCCGTTCGACCGCTTTGGAATTGTCCTGGAGGGTCGGTTGGAGTGTCTCAGCGTATGCCGTTTGCAGGCCGACAGACAATGAACCTGCGAAAAAAACGACGGTCGCTGCAATGAGCAATAGAAATCGGCGCATGAAAATGAAGACCTTTTAAAGAGGAGGCCGCACGGGCCTCCTCCAGGGTTCAGCGTCTTTCAATCAGACCGTCTTAGTAGATGGACTTGATCTGAACGCAGGTCTTGGTCTCGGTGTTGTACATTCCGCAACCAAGCTCTTTCCAATCGGATTTCAGGACAGCTGATTCCGGCAGGAAGTCGGTCCATGCATCGCCAGCGACCTCCTCGGTCTGACTGATAATGTCGAATTGACCGTCGGCCTGAATTTCACCGATGAGAACCGGCTTGGCGAGATGATGGTTTGGAAGCATGACAGCCGTTCCACCGGTAAGGTTCGGAAATTCCTGACCATACATGGCAGTGCGCACGGCATCGACGTCGGTCGTACCGGCCTTTTCAACCGCGGCAAGCCACATATTAAAGCCGATATAATGAGCTTCCATCGGGTCGTTCGTCACACGCTCTTCGCCCATGCGCGCTTTCCACGCTTTGATGAATTCTGCATTGCCATCCGTGTCGGCTGACTGGAAATAGTTCCAGGCTGCGAGGTGACCAACGAGGTTCGATGTGTCGAGACCGGAGAGTTCTTCTTCACCAACGGAGAAGGCAACAACCGGAATGTCGTCAGCTGAGATACCAGCGGCTGCAAGCTCTTTGTAAAAGCCGATATTCGCGTCACCGTTGATCGTTGAGATCACGCCGACTTTCTTGCCGTCCGCGCCGAGCGCTACGACGTCAGCAACGATTTTCGACCAGTCGGAGTGACCGAATGGTGTGTAGTTGACGAAGATGTCTTCAGCTGGAATGCCTTTGTCCTTGAGGTATTGCTCAAGGATTTTGTTGGTCGTGCGCGGATAGACATAGTCCGTGCCGAGAAGGGCGAATTTCTCAATGCCGAGCTCTTCGAGGAAGTAGTCGGTTGCCGGGATCGCCTGCTGGTTCGGAGCAGCACCGGTATAGAAGACGTTCTTTGAGCTTTCTTCGCCTTCATACTGAACCGGGTAGAACAGAAGACCGTTCAGCTCTTCAATCACCGGGAGAACGGATTTGCGGGAAACAGATGTCCAGTTACCGAAAATAACGTCGACCTCATGAACCGTCAGGAGTTCACGCGCTTTTTCGGCAAAAAGTGGCCAGTCAGAGGCCGGATCGACAACGACGGCTTCGAGCTTTTTGCCGAGAAGACCGCCTTTTTCGTTCTGCTGATCGATCAGCATTTCCATTGTGTCTTTAAGTGTGGTTTCCGAAATCGCCATTGTTCCGGACAAGGAATGAAGGACGCCGACCTTGATCGTATCGTCCTCGGCCAGGGCCTGGCCTGCCATAAGCGGCAAGGAAAAGAGGGTAGCGGCGGCGGTTTGTGCCACGCGTTTCCTGAGGTTTGTCATACTGGACTCCCGTTTAAAATTTGACGGCGATCAACAAGCACGAAGCGTGCCAGCATTTGCGCGGCAAATAATCAGGCGCTGTCTGGAATTGTTGCAGAGGATCAATGGTTTAAAATCGCTTAAATTGCAGCGCCTATTATTTCTGCACGCTCAACGGGCAATCAGCGCACAAAATTTCGCCACTGCCTAAAAAATACCCAAGGACATCCTCGGTGTTTTTACGGGCAAATATCCAGACTGGAAATTAGGTTCCTCCCGAAACCCTGAGAGCGCCGCGACGTTACAGTCTCTAGAGTCGAGAGAACGGCGATTCGCATGTATATCTACAAGATCCAGATTTCACGGTGCTGTGCGGCGTCTTTGTATCGCGCGAAAGTACCCACTTACCGCTCCAAATCTAGTGAGACTGAGCACTATGGAATACTTCGATAGCTTGATTTATACAACATATTCAGAATATTGTACCTTCCATACCGTCAAAGTGGACCGCCCAGATTCTGTCACAATTTGATACAATTCAATGTCTGACTTCCCGAAACGGAATGGATAGGTTCACAACGCGGATCTAACGCGGCATTTCTGTCATCTATACGGTGGTGGGGGCGAAAATTGCCGATAGAAATGACGAGCCGCGTACATTTTAGTGTCACGTCCAATTCTGGAGCTAAACATGAAAAAAGTAATTGGGGCGATCTTCGCAGGCGCACTGGCCCTTGCAGTTGCAGGCCCAGCACAAGCCGTAACATTCGATTTCACAGGTGACTTCTTCGGCAGCATTGCGCCAGATGGCGACCGCACTTTTACATCTGATGGCATCACCGTGGATGTGACCGCGGGTACGTTTCCTGCGAGCGCGTTTACAGGCGGACCAAACCCGTCTGACATCAGCTTTGCCGCACGCGAAGTCGATCAGGATCTTAACGGTCTTGGCGCAGACGAACCGGGCCTGTTCAACGACGCAATCGATGGTTTTTTCGGAAACGACGTGCTTGTCTTCACTTTCGATACGACTGTGCGGATCGACGAAATCACCTTTACCGAAGTTGATGGTAATGACGACTTCGCATTCGGTTCCGTGGATGGTGTTTCATTTGACCGTGTCGTGAATTTTGAAGATGTGTTGAGCACAGTTATTGTCTCTTCTTTTGCCTCAGATCCTGATGCAACCGGTCGCTCATTCGGCATCGGCGCAATTGGTGGCAATGATAATTTCCGGATTGGAA
>JBCDCU010000111.1:0-10316 GCA_039181265.1 Pseudomonadota bacterium
CAATTGACGCCGTGTTCAAGCATCGCATGGACCGGTGCCACACCGCGCGGCGCATTGTGGCTGAAATCCCGGTTCATCAGAAAGAGATCAGTCGACGGAAGAACCGTCACGGCAACGCCTGCATCCGATAGCCGCTTCGACAACGCCGCGATGCCATTGGGATCAAGCGAAGCAAATTTCGTGACGTGACCGATGGCGACCCGACCGCCCCAACCGAATTCATCGGCTTTTCGACAGACGTAATCTGCATCAAGCGCGCTTGCATCCGTTCCAAAATCGAGGTGCATGTCGATATCGACATCGAATTCGCGGGCAAGTTCAAAAACCCGATCGATCTGGCCGTGCGGATCGCTGTCCGTATAGGGTGCGGCGCCGATGGCAACGGCACCGTTCTTCAAAGCCTCGACGATCAGTTCATCCGTGCCGGGATTGTTGAGAAGCCCTTCCTGCGGGAAAACGCAGATTTCAACATCCATTGCCCAGGAATATTCGCTGATCGCCTGCTTCGCACCTTCAATACCGCGCAGCTCGATGGTCGGATCGACTTCCAGATGGGTGCGCATCCGCATCGTGCCGTTCACCAGGCATTTTTCGAGTGTGCGCCCTGCGCGGGCCGCGACATCCTCTTCGACGAACCCTTTTTTAAGGCGCGCGACCTCGTCGATCGCTTCATTGAGATCACCCCTTTTGGACGAGCAACGATCGAGGATACAGGCCTTATCGAGATGGATGTGAGTCTCAACGAAGCCAGGGACGACGAGTTTCCCGTCAAGATCATAGTCCAGTCCGGCGGGGTTTAGATCCTTGCCAATCGCGACGATCTTGCCGTCGGAGATACCGATATCGAGCGTTTCCCCGGGTTCGCTCTGAAGGGTGGCGTTTCTTAGGGTGAGGTCCATTTTGGTCTCCGTATCAGGCTCATGCGGCGGGCCGGGAACAATAAGCGACGGGATCGCTATCGCTTCTTTCCGTCAGCTACCGCCGAGATAAGCTTTTTCAATTGAGGGATCGTCCTTAAGGGCGTGTGCCTCGCCTTCTTTCACAATCTCACCGCTTTCCAGAAGATAGGCGCGGTCAGCAATCGTGAGCGCAAGGTTCGCCATCTGATCGACCAGTAGGATCGTAACGCCCTCATCGCGCAGATCCGCAAGAACATCAAAGAGTTCCGCGATCATCGATGGAGCGAGGCCGAGCGAGGGCTCATCGAGGAGGAGGATTTTCGGTTTCGCGATAAGCCCGCGGGCGATCGCCAACATCTGCTGTTCACCACCGGAAAGCACACCAGCCTTGCTGTCGATCCGGTCTTTCAGACGCGGAAACCGCTTCATCAAAGCGGCGATTTCCTCGTCTGTGACGGGATCTTTCCGGCACCAGCCCCCGAGCTCGATATTCTCGCGCAAAGTGAGCTCCGGGAAGACCTGACGCCCCTCGGGGACAAGAGCCAAACCGGCTGCCGCAATCTCATGTGCCGCGTCCCCTTCCGTCTTCTTGTCATCAAGAAGAATGGTGCCTTCAACCGGCCTGTGCAGCCCGGAAAGTGCTCGCATCATTGTCGATTTACCTGCGCCATTGGCGCCGAGCATCGTCACCATCTCGCCCGGATTGACAATGACGTTGAGCTTTTTCAGGACAGGTGCCGCACCGTAGCCCGCCTCGAGATCGCGGGTCGCAAGGATCGCGACTTTCTCCCCCTTCCAAGGCTCGGCGCGCGGGCGTCCCTCAAAGGTGCTCTCACCAAGGTAGGCCTGAAGGACAGCGGGGTCTTCTCGAATTGCCTCTGGCTTTCCTTCCCGCAACGGCTCGCCCGCATCCAACACAAGGATATGGTCCGAGATCCCCATGACGAGGGACATGTCATGTTCGACGAGGATCACCGCGATGCCGCTTTCGGCAATCGTCTTCAGAAGTTTTGCGATCGCTTTTTTATCGTCGCTCATGAGACCGGCAGCAGGTTCATCCAGAAGCAAGGCCTTCGGTCGGGTTGCAAGGGCACGCGCGACCTCGACCAAGCGTTTGTCGACATGGGGAAGATCACCGGCCCGTTTTTCAACATCACCGCGATAGCCAACAAAGGCGAGAAGTGCGAGCGCTGCCTCACGGTCCGACTTCGTGTCTCCGTCGGCGAGAAGCATGCCGAGATGTCCGCGTCTTAGAGCGATCATGACATTGCCGATGAACGACATATCGGCAAAGAGCTGGGTCGTCTGATAGGTTCGGGCAATGCCAGACCGGGCGATCTGATGGGCGCTTAATCCAGTCAGATCTGACTCAAGCGCAATCGATCCTGCCTGCGGTTTGTAAAACCCACTGACCATATTGAGCACAGTTGTCTTCCCGGCACCGTTCGGCCCGATGATGCTCGTGACCCGACCGGGCTCGGCGACAAGCGACACATCGTGAGCTGCCCTGACACCGCCGAAGGAAATTCCGAGCCCGTCGAGTTTGAGCGTCATCCCTCTAGTTGCGCCGGACAGAGCACTACTCGCCGAAGCGGACTCCGGTCGTTCACCTTCGCGTTCCGGCATCAGCCATTTGGCAAGCGTTCCAACGATCCCGCGTGGGGCGGCCCAGAGCACGGCGAGCAGGAGAAGCCCGAACATCAACGGACGATACTCGGCAAAGTCGGACAGAAATTCCGGCAGAAGCACGATCACGATGGCCCCCACAACCGGACCCCACAAAGTTCCGGCACCCCCGACCACAACGGCAAGGATGAAGAGTATCGACTGGAAGAACGGGAAGGAACTTGGCGAAATAAAACCATTGAGCGGTGCGAAGAGCGCGCCGGCAAGTCCGGTCAACAGCGCTGAAAGCACAAAGGAAACGGTCTTGATCACCGTTAGATTGAGGCCGACCGATTGCGCCGCCACTTCACTGTTGCGAACGGCTGTCATTGCCTGCCCCCAGAGTGAGTAGGACAAACGATGATAGAAGAGCAGGCACAATCCGGCACAGATCATGCTCAAGAGAGCGATGTCCGCTTCGTTCATGGCATGGCCGAAAAAGTCCGGTTGCGGAAAACCAAAGAGCCCATTGGCGCCGCCCGTGAGCCCCCGCCATTCGATCGCGCCATGTTCAACGATGAAGGCAAAAGCAATCGTCATCATGGCAAGATACGGACCGGTCACCCTCAAAACCGGAACAGCCAGAAGCAATCCGATCAGTCCTGCAATCAGTCCGGCGGCTGGAAAGGCGAGCCAGAAATCAACACCGTTCAGAGTGAGAATACCGACCGCGTAAGCGCCGATCGCGAAGAAACCGACATGGCCGAAGGACACCTGCCCGGATAGGCCAAGCAGGATATTAAGCCCGACCCCGACCATCACGTTCATGGCAACAAGGGCCAGGATAAAACTGAAATACCCGTCGATCAGAAAGGTCAGCGTCACGCCGATGGCTGTTCCAACCAGGATAGAAAGATAGCCAATGCCGGTGCCCGTCAGGAACTTCCGCAAGGACGGCGATAAATCGGGCTTGAGGCTCACGCCAATGTCTGAACTTGCCATCGTCTTCAGACCTTTTTGAGCGCTGCCTGGCCGAGAAGACCGTTCGGCAGGAGAAACAGTGTCAGGATGATCATGCTGAAGGCGATAATCTGGGTGTAGGACGAGCCGAAGAAGGCTGTCGTCAAAGCCTCGACGAGACCGTAAAGCATCCCGGCGATCACAACGCCCCATGCGCTGGTGATCCCGCCAAGAATAGCAGTCGCGAAGGCCTTAATGCCGAAGACGAGACCCATTCCGGATGAGACGTTGAACAAGGGCGCGATCAGCAAGCCCGCGATGCCTGCAAGGATCGTCGAGAGCGCAAAGGCACCTGCAATCACCATGCGGGTGTTGATGCCCATGAGCTTTGCGGCTTCCGGCTGCTGAACGACAGCGGACATGCCCTTGCCCCACTTCGTTCGGGTGAGGGCAAAACTCAGGATCGCGGCGGCAATGATGCCAACCACCGGAATGATCAATTGAAGCGGATAGGCGCCGACGCCGAAGACGGTGATAGCCTCATTGGCAAGCGGCGACGGGAAACTGCGCGGTTCTTTGCCAAAGGTGAAAAGCACCACATTATCAAGGACGATGCCGCCTGCGACGGTTGCCATCAGCCAGCCATTCGATCCCCGATCAGCGAAGGGACGAACCAGGAAGCGTTCAACAAAAAGACCAAATACGCCGCAAAGGAAAAGGGCTGCCAAAACGGCCAACGGAAACGGCCAGCCCAAAGTCACCGAGAAAGTGTAGCCGAGGACCGCGCCCAGCATCATGGAACTTCCCTGCGAGAAGTTCACCGTGTTCGAGACGACATAGGTTATGTGAAAGCCAAGCGCGAGAAGACCGTACATCGATCCAAGGCCAAGGCCGGTTATTATCGCGGAGACGACGAGCTCCATATTCGCATTCCTGGCATTAAGAGAAATGGTGACGCAGCCGCCCCGGATCGGGTGCGGCTGCGCCGGTATTGATGGACGTCAGACTACTCCTTGATCGGAATGATCTTGCCGTCGATGAACTGGGTGAAAAGAAGATCCTGCGGGCCGAGCGCATCATGCTGGTCCGGCGTGAAGGGCTTCTCGTAGGTCTTGATCAGGCCTTCATGTTTCTCAATCGCGTAGAAGCCTTCGCGAATGGCCGGGCCATCGGTCGAACCGGCATTCTTGATGGCAAGCGCCGCAAGATGCATTCCGTCGTAGGCATTAGCAATGCCAACCGCTGGCGTCACATCGGCTTCCGATTTGATTTCAGGGAAACTTGCCTGCAGCTTCTCAAACATCTGAGCTGCCTTCGGATCCGGATTTCCGGAGAATGTGAAGGTCTGGATCATCTCGACGTCTTTGGCGCGCGGACCTCCGAGTTCAGAGAAACGACCGCCAGCCGGACCCCAGTGAGACACTACGGGCACATCCCACTTCATGCGCTCAAGCGATTTCATGACCTGCGCGGACGGGCCAACATTCGCGACCATAAAGAGCGTGTCAGCGCCAGCGTCCTTCAACCGGGTAAGCTGCGGGACAACATCGATGTCAGCGGCTTCGATTTTCTCGATACCCGCATATTCCATGCTCTTTGCTTCGAGGGCAGCTTTGAGGCCTTTCTCGTTCGATTCACCCCATGGATTGTTGATGAGGATCATGCCCGGCTTCTTTGAACCATGGACGGCAACAGCCCGGTCGACCATTGCGATATCCACGATCTCGTCAACGGCAGAAACCCGGAAGATGTAATTGGGATCGGCGCCGTTCTTGGTGATCGGCGTACCAGCCGCCCAAGGCCCCATGAAGGGCTTCTGGATCTGGTTCATGAAAGGCACGATTGCGAGGGAAACGGGTGTCTGGAGACCGCCGAAAAGAACAGCAACATTCTCACGCTGAACGAGTTCACGCGCTGCGATCAATCCTTTGCCCGGATTGTTCTCGTCATCGCGGCGGATCAGCTCAACTTTCTTGCCGAGAAGCCCACCAGCTTCATTGATCTCATCGATTGCAATCGTCAGGCCGCGGGTGATCGCCTCGCCGGACTTCGCTGACGGTCCGGACAGGCTTGCGATCAGACCGATCTTGATCGTGTCCTCAGCCCGGACATGGTTTGAGTAGAGAGCGCCTGCGCCAAGGGCGGTCGCTGCGACCGCCGCCAGAACCGCGCGGCGGCTGACACTCCCAATAGTTCTCGTCACGCTCATATTACTTCCTCTCGCGTTGTTAACCATTCGTTAACTCGCAAAGAGCGTGCCAAGAAAAACTTACGGGTATTCACGTATGAAACTACGGTATCAACTGGATTTTTGTTGAGAAACTGCCCAGTCTCTAACGCCGCGCACAAAATTTCATCAGGAAATATCCTGAAGGATCGCGGTAAGTCATAGGGGTGAATGACGCTGTTTGCGGGAGAAAAATCATGGAGATCAACAAGCCGGATATTGTCGCGGAGGTGGAAAAAGCCTTCGCGGAATATGAACGCGCTCTGGTCGAAAACGACGTGGCCGTTCTGGATCGATTGTTCTGGGATAGCGAGCACACCATCCGATATGGCGCTGCAGAAAACCTCTACGGCTATTCTGAAATCGCTGCGTTCCGCGCTTCCCGCCCTTCATCCGGTTTGATGCGCCAACAAGTGCGACCCGAAATCACAACATTTGGCGACGATTTCGCAGTGGCAAACACCATGTTCACCCGAGACAATGCACCGGGAAAGATCGGCCGGCAAAGCCAGACATGGGTCCGAACGCCCGAAGGTTGGCGTGTGGTGTCAGCCCATGTGAGCGTGATTGAAGCCGACTAGACCTCGAGGCCGCGTCACCCCGAAATCGCGCTCTAATGGGGAAGGCGGCGCTCGACATGGTAATGACTGCATGAAAGCCCGACGCAGTGGCGTGAAACGAACTCAGCCATCGCTTCAAACGGTTCCTTCTTGCCTATGCTTTCCGCATTGAGCCGGGCAATCGTCTGTTCGACCCGTCTGCGCAAATCTGCAAAATCGAATTCCGTGAATTGCCGTCCAGAGAGAACGGTCCGTCCACCGATCATCACTGTGTCGACCGCACTCGAATCTTCAGAGTTCACAATCTGATTTGCGGCATTGTTGAACGGAACGAAATTCACATTGGCGAGATCGAGGAAAACCAGATCAGCGAAATAACCCGGAGCAATCCTGCCAATCTTTCCGGAAAGCCCCATAAGCTCGGCGCCGCCAACACTCCCCATGCGAAGAACATCCCAGGCCCCAAGCCAGCGGTCGGGGTCAGGCGACGCAATCCGCGATACATAGGCTGCGGCCCGCATGGCTTCGAACATGTTCTGGTTATCCGATGAAATCGATCCATCGGTGCCGATCCCAACCTTGAGCTGATGATCCAACATTTCGCGGGCGGGCGCGACACCGGAACCGAGCCTCAGATTGCTCGCCGGATTATGGGCAACGCCTGCGCCATGGGCGGCCAGACGTTTCAGATCCTCGTCATCGAGCCAGATCCCATGGGCTGCGGTGAACCGGTCGGAGAGAAGACCGAGACTTTCAAGATAGGCGGTGAGCGTCTTGCCATAGCGCTTCATTCCTGCGACGGCCTGGACCTTGGACTCGGCAAGGTGCATTTGAACGCCGATACTGTAATCCGCTGCCAGATCGCGCGCACCGCGAATGAAGTCATCACTGCAATGAAGCGGGATTGTCGGTCCAAGCCCCGGCATGATCCGGTTGCGGTCGAATGGCCAGTCCTCGAGGATCTTTGCGCAGGCTGCGAGATGGGTCTGGTGATCGGTTGCCGCCATCTTTTCGGCCCGGGCTTTGTGCGGCTCGGGAAGTGCGTCGATCAGACCTGGAATGGCGCGATAAAGCGTCGTATCGGCCATCATCGGCGCGATCAGAGCCCGTACTCCGACCGCTTGATACCCTTCACCAAGCGCTTTGATCCCCCCGAGAGTGGGTGAAGGAAACTCGAAACACATATCGTAGGCGGCGGTGGAGCCCTTCAGCACCATTTCGGCAGCATTGAGTTCGGCGGCGAGCTTGAGATCTTCTTCGCGGAACGATCCCGATGCCCATGGATTGGCATTGAGCAGGAGTTCAAGTGTCCACTTGTCACCAAGACCCTTGCCGAGCGCGCCATGACCATGGGTGTGGGAATTGACGAAGCCCGGTGTGATCAGGCGATCAAAGGCGTCAACTTCCGTCGCGCCTTCCGGGGCTGCAAGGCCCGGAGATCCGACTTCGATGATTTTCTCTCCTTCGATCAGGAGATCGCTTCGCTCAGCAGTCTCTTTGTCAACATCAAGGACAAGGCCACCGCGAATGACCTGATAAGGAGAGGATTTCGCCATCGACTACCGCGTTTCGTCTTGCGGCGGCACTGTGAACACACCGCCTTTCTGGTCATAAAAGCGTGCACTGAAAGAGAGCCGCTTGTCCGCGCTTAGCGCGAAGTTTGAACCGATATCATAGATCCTGCGCTCCGTCCCACCGGTGGTCACATATGCCTGTTCGCGCGCAAGAAGATAGGGCATCATGTCTAGGTCCGGTCGCCAGAAGATCCCGCCGGTTGCAAAAGCCGTTGTGTCCGGGCCAAGCAGCTTTGAGAAGAAGTAAGGCGTTCCGTCCGCATCCAGCATAACCGATCGGAAATCGGCGAAATAGCTCTTGATGTTAGGATCAAAGGCCTTGCCGGCCTGCGCTACAATCTCCACGGGACCATCCGCCATTTTGAAAAGCGCCGTGCGATTGTCGAATGAAGAGGCTTTGCCGGTCAGAAGGGCGACGAAGAGCAGATCACCCTTATCATTCAAGGCGAGCCCGCGATGTTTGACGCCGGAATTCGGCGCCCTCCCGAAAGCTTTGAAGAACGTTTTATCGGAAAGGCCCGGCACTTCGTCGCCGTCTTTGAGAACGAGCGCTGTACCGTCTTCCGCGTGGGTGAAAAGACCCGCCCCTGGTGTCACACCAACAAGGCCAGCCGTAAAGGCAATCATGCCATTGTTGTTTAGCGCCAGATCGAAAAATCTGGAAAAGCGGCCTTCACCGCCGCCCGGCGCGAGGCTTCCGGTTCGCGCAAGGACCGAAAGGCCATCCGCCGTTCCTGTCACGATTGCCATATCGTTCTGTGTGGTAACTCCCGGACCATACAGAAAAGCGATGACGACGATATTCCCCTTATCGTTCATGATGAAGTTGTCAAAGGAGCGGAAGAGAACACCTTCTTCCAACCCTGGAACCGGCTCACCCGCGCGCGCGATCTGAAGAAAGCTTTCACCGGATTTTACAAAGAGCGCATTGTGGTTTGCCGGTTTACCGTCTTCGGCACGGGATCGGATACCCTCACCCGTCAAAATAGCGCCAAAGCTCATATCGCCCTTCGCGTTGAGACCAAGATCATGAAAGCTATCGAAGAGAATGCGCGGATCGCCGAGAGGCGTTTGCGTCCGCTGCTTTGCCACAAGCGTGACCGCATCACCCGACTTTCGATAAATAGCCGCATCGCGCACCTGACTATCGCCCGGACGCGTTACATAGACATCGAACGCAAGCTCGCCAGAATTGTTGACGGCAAGCTCGGGACCGTAAATCTCGGCGAAAGTCTGCCCGCTCGTTTCCGGCGCATCATCGCCCATTACGAGCACGGTCTGGAAGTCCGCGCCATCATTTCCGGTTAGAAAGATTGTGGTGTCGAGAATGAGCTTCAGCCCATAAACAAACATTATTGCGGCAGCAGCGAGAATGAGATACCGGACCGGGTTGATCCGGCCGGACCTGCGCTTAGAAACGTTGTTCATGCGTTCTTTATCCCTGAATTGCCAAGGTCGCCGCATCCACGCCGCGTACTTTTGCAGATCAAAGTCTCAGCGGCAAGGCAAGTCATTGATGACGTTTATAACGCTGGCATCCAACGTGGGTTCAACGTTGGCTGCGACGCGTTTGATGACCGCGACTGCGACCCCGGCTGTGCTCAGGATTCGTCCGGGTCTACCAGCAGCCCTTCGTCATCGATTTTGAAGGTCACTGCTGCGTCATTCAACATATCGAGGGGCAGACCATATCCGACCGCTTCATTCAATCGGTCGACGCCTTCCTCCTGCCAGAACGCAATGGCATTCACGAAGAGCGAAAAGCGTTCGGCGAAATGATCTTCGGATACATCGGTGAGGTCGAGCCGCGATGCGATATAAACCCGATCGTTTTCGTCAAGAAAGAACCGGGCCGCGCCAGTCCCGTTTCCGAGCATATTGCTTTCCAGCATGAGACGCATCATTTCGTCGGTGGGATAATCGGCATCCCGGAGGGCAAAGACCCATTCCATGACTGCGTCATTCAGCTTGTGGATCGTAATCTTGTAGTGATCATCGAGTTTGAAACTCGTCTTCCCCTCGCCGTCGAAGGAAAGCGGACCAGTTTCTAGTTCATTGGAAAAGAGATCGAGCGCTTCTGCCGTGTTCATTTCGATCATTCCTGCTCTTAATTGAGTGAGGGCTGGAAGAGCCGGTTGGCTTGAGGTCGGTGCACCTACCCGCGCGCGACCTCAAATACCGGACAAAGCCGCGTTCTAGACTAAGGATTTCTTGAGCTGCGAAATCTGATCACTTGAAAGCGGTTGACCATCCTTCCCGTAAAGACCCGAGATTGGCTCGTCAGAGAGATTCCGCACTTCGCTTGCGATCTGCTCATCAAAAACGCTATCCGCGTTGGGCTCGATCCCCTGCCCGCTGGCCGGCACAAGCAAGTACTCTGGATCATAATTGTAATCCTGATAACTGCTTTCCGTGCTGGAAATGACGCTTCCCGCATCGCTTCCGAACGCATCAACGTTCACTCCGGACTGAACCTGGTCTGCGACGAGTG
>JBCDCU010000112.1:0-10268 GCA_039181265.1 Pseudomonadota bacterium
CACTTCGTCCGAGCGGTCGTCCGATTCGCCATAACGTTTCAGCACTGCCGGTTTTGTGCCTTCATGGTGGCCTCCGATCTCAACGTCACCTGCCTTATCGAACCCTAAAATTCAAAAATCGCGGAAAACCTAGAGCGGGTCTACGAAGGCACAAAACCGGCAGTGCTGAAACGTTATGGCGAAACGGACGACCGCACGGACGAAGTGATTTGAGGACGGAACGCATGTTAGCAGGGACTTAGACCATCGATCGCTGACGCCAGACTGATAAGGTCCGCTGCGTAAAACCCGGCTGCGTTGATACAATTGGTTTCCAGCATTTTTAAACCGTCCGCAGTCCTGCAAACATCAATGACATAAGCATCCGCATAGTCCGGGTTGTGCGCAACCAGTCGGCGGGCAAAACCGAGCGCGTCATCATCAATCTCCTGGCGATAGACGACACGGGATCCTTCCTTGTAAAGCGAGTAGGCGACGATCTCTCCCCTGACCACCCAAAGCCGCCATTCTTTGAAAATGCGGACAGGCTCAGTGAGCATCAATTGCGTGTCGTGGCGCAGGGATCCATGCGGTATCTCGGATTCGTCAAGCGCAAGAACGCTATTCGCCAGACTGATGATCTCGCTTGATGATTTAACCCTTCCGGGCTCTTCCTTGCTGTCATCGACCGGGCGCAGAAACCAGTGCTTTCCATCATCAGGCAATCGAGCGGGGAGTTCCTGGAGCTTCAGAAAATGCGCGTCCGAGCCGTTGAGCAGAAACGGGTGCCATGCCTCTTCGTAGACAAAGGGCGTGAGCTTGAAGACCCCCGGGCAGTATCCTTTCGCGTCGGCATATCGCCAAAGCGAATAGGAGCCGAACATCACAACGGCATTGGGATCGTCAACAACCGGTTCCGGGATCAGATCGCCAACAAATGGCACCACTTTGTGCCAGGTATAGGAAAGACCGAGGCGGTCGAGCGCCTCAGCCAGTTTGGCGGTATCTTCAAACTCTTGAAGCACCCATTGCATAGTCAGACGCCTGTATATGGGGCCGGTGAAGGCCATTGTCTTTGCGGAGCACGTCCTCCCAGCCTCAAAGCTTCATGTCAACGTCCGGGCATCTGAAAAATCGTCTGCCTCAAACTTAGCTTACAGACTCGATAAAGAAACCCGGGCGGAACGGAAAGCCGCCCGCCCGGACAGATCCTCTTAATTGGAGAGGACAATAGAATGCGGGCCGTGCGGCGTTTCAATGGACGTCCGCATTTTCACAAGCGACGGTTCCGCGCCTTCGACAAGCTTCCAGAAATCAATCGATCCGCCCGGTCGCGCGGGATCAAGCTGATCATAATTGACAACCGCAATGAACTTGCCAGATGCGTCCCACGTCGCAGCTTCCGGCAGAATGCCGTCATACGCATAAGTTCCAACCGTTTCCAGACGGCCTGTCGCGGGATCGATATCGATGAGGGTCAAGGACGAATAGGGCGTATGACGCGGATCGTCTGTCGGTGCATAGGAGACTTCAAGATTGGTGGTAACCGCCCATTCGCCGTCGGGTGAAATCGCAATCCCCTCCGGAGAGATACCGGTTTCGGCCTTGCCGACAAGAAAGTGTCTCGGACCGCCATCACCGGCTTCGGTTGCAAATCGGATCGATGTCACGTCGCCGGCTGGCGCTTCGGTCCAGATCCCAACGACATCGCTCCCCCAATAAAGATTTCCGCTCATGAAATGGCGGCCATCGGGCGTGAACCGGCCCATGAACGGATATTTCGAAACGAGAACCGGATTGCCCCATTCCTCAAGGGTGACGCCGCTGTCTCCACGCACGACGCGGGCAAAGCGAACAATTGCCCGGTTCACGTCGGTAATGGCAACGAAATCGCCTGACGGGTGCCATTCCACATGGCTCAACCGGTCGCTCGGCGAGGTTCCCGGCACCGATGCAAAACTCGGTTCTCCGAATTCACCATTTGAAATCGGAACGAAGGCAATGCCGCGACCGTCGGCTGGATGCATGGCAATTGCAACCATGTCGCCAGCCGGGCTTAAAGAGAGCCCTTCCGGTCGGGTACCGACTTCAATCTGCTGAACGATGGTTGGATTAGCGGCGTCGGAGATATCAACAAGTGTCAGAAGGTTTCCGATCGGCAGATCCCGAAACGTCGCGGCATCCGCGCCGCGTTCGCCGAACGATTCCGAGACGACTGCAAAGCGGCCATCCGGAGTGACGGCAACAGCAGTCGGCGCACCGGCAACCGAGTTCGATACTTTCACCGTCGCAATGTTTGTAGTCGTAAGATCGGGGCTCACCGTTGCGATGATCAGTGCATCGTCGCTTTCCTTCGGCCCCAATTGCCCGTTCACATAGGCTGACGCCAGCATATCCCCATCGCTGATTGCCACCAGCTTGCCACCCTGAAAGGCTGCATAGGGTGTATCAGCGTAAGACGGCACTACTGTAATCGTCATGAGCGATGACATCATCAATCCGAAAACTGTTCGGTTCATTATCAAAAATCCTCTATCCCTTGATAGTTGTTGAAGACCTTTGCCTAGATGGTCTCTCAATTTGGAAAGAGAAATTCGCGTTCTGCGTTGTGTGATCGTCAAAAACGATCAGGAAAGGAGAAGTGCTTTGGACACGCGACGTCTGCGCTTGTTTGTGATCCTTGCGGAGGACCTTCATTTCGGGCGCGCGGCAAAACGGGCGGGCGTGGCTCAGTCCGTCCTCTCCGTCCATATCCGGCGGCTGGAGGACGAACTCGGCATAGAGCTCTTTGCCAGAACCAAACGCGAGGTTCGCCTGACACCGATCGGGCAACACTTCCTGTATGAGGCGAGAGCGATCCTTGATCGGATCGAAGGCGGACGCCGCGTCGCCCTCGCATTGTCGCGTGGCAAGACCCATGTATTGCGCATCGCGATGACAACGGTTGCCATGCTCGGCGATGCGCCTCAACGTGTCTCAGGGTTTCGCGAGGACCATCCCGATACGGAAATTCAGCTTCTGGAACTCGGCACGATTGATCAGGAAAGCGCGCTTGCAACCGGCGACATCGATATTGGTTTTCTCCACCCTCCGCTCGACCGGCCTGACATTGTGATCAGGAACCTAGAGCCCTCTCACTTCTTCGCGCTGAAGCACAGTGACCTCTCGCCGGATGAAACGCCAAAACCTTGGATATCCGTTCTAGGTGACCCGTTTGTCTTTTATGGACGACGCCGCGCCCCCCGCCTCTACGATGCCTTTATCAGCTCCGCATCCGCTCTAGGCATCACTCCCAATATCGTCGCCGAAGCCTCGTCGTTTCTCTCGGCGGCGGGTATGGCAGCAGCCGGTATCGGGACCGCTCTCTTGCCAGAGGAAATGAGAGAACGCATCCCGGATCGCACAAAACCGATTGATATCCCGGACTGCCCACTCGAACTTGAAAACGGCATTGCTTATCGGAAGGACCACAGCAATCCGGCAATCGACTGGTTCATGTCCGGGATGTGAGAAACCGACCGGACACTCAGTTCGCCAGGACACCATCTGCGATGAAATCCGTCACAAGCTCCAGAAGTTCATCCCGGCCTTCACCTGGCTCCAGATGGACGTAATGAGAGGCGTCAACAAGTTTGCGGATCGTCACGGACCGCGCCTTGGTGAGATCCTGCTGAAAGCGCTCCACATCAACCGGACGCGACCAGAAATCCTTGCCAGATCTTACGATCAAAACATCGGAGCGAATTAAAGCGGCATCATAAAGCGGGCCAACATGAACGGCTTGAAGCGTATCCTCTATGGGCCCGGACGGATGTCGGAAGCTCGGCGGTGTGCGGTCTGAAACGGTCGGATCCCCTTCCATCGCCATCTCAACATACCGGTTGATGAAGGCCTCACTGATTGCTTCCGATTGGGTCCATCGACCAACAAGGCTCTTTGCATCCGAGGTCCGGTATGCGCCGAACTTTTCATAGTTGAACTCTGACGGAGCGCCTTCTTTTGCGAAGACCTCTGTCAGACGCCAGGGCCCCTCGCCGCCATAAACACTATTGTAAAAGACCAGACGGTCAATCGATCCGGGTTGAATGGCTTCCGTGGCGGCGAGCCAATGGGACCCTGTCGCCCAGCCCATGGCAGCAAGCGGATCTCCAGGATGACGGCGGCGGATCTCGGAAATCACAGCAAGGAGGTCTTTGGCCGCAATTTCCGTTGGCACGGCAGGTGGTCCTTGGAACCGGTCACCAGACATGGACGGAGGGAGTGTTGAGCGCCCATAACCGCGAACATCTGCAAGGTAGATTGTGAACCCCGCATCGGCGAGGGACTGCGTAAGCGAATAACCCGGAACATCAACGTCGAACGAAGCGAGCGAGCCGACGCGTGCACCATGAACAAGCAGGATCGGAGTTCCTGCATCGTTGTCCGCATTTGCGACTTTTCGAACAAATAGATCGATATCGGGTTCTGAAGAAACCTGGAAATCTTGACGATCGATTTCAGCATGGGCGGAAGGATTTCCAACCCATGAAACGACACTAAAGACAACGGCGAAAACAAACGCTTTACGCATCCGGAAACCCTCTCTTTCCTAACAACACGTGAAAGAGCTAGCTTCCCAACCGATTTCTTTCTAATATTATTTCTGACTATAACGATACTGATTGCATATCACTATTTCGAAGGAAGGTACCATGCCCTACCCGGCTCTCGATCACCGGGTTCTTCGCCAATTCCAGGCCGTCGCTGAGGCAGGCTCCGTCAGGGGCGGAGCCGACGCGCTCAATATCTCGCAGCCGCCGCTTACAAAAACCATCCAACGTTTGGAAGAACGCCTCGGAGTAGCCCTGTTCGAACGGCGGGCAAAAGGCATGGTGCTGACGCCGTCCGGCGAAGTCCTTGAGGAAGAAGCTCGCAAGATCCTGGCTCGCCTTGAACGCGCGGAAAGGCGGGTCCGGGAAAGCGTCATTGAGAACAAGCCGCTCGATATCGGGTTTGTAAGCGCCGCCCTCAACGAAGCTCTGCCCGCGTGTTTGCGAAAGCTTGCGGAAAACAATCTGCCGCGCCCAAAGCTCAGGGAACTCACAACGCCCGAGCAATTAGCGGGTCTTACCGATGGTTCGATTGACCTCGGCATCTTGCACACACCAATCGAAATGGAGGATCTCACCGTTAAAGTGTTAGACCGCGATCCCTTTGTCGCGGCCATACCAAAGGATTGGCCGATGGCGAATTTGGACACGCTGACCTTCAGCGATGTTGTTCGCAAGCCCTTGGTTCTGTTTCCAAGAGCCCAAGGACCATCGCTTTACAGTGCCATTGAACGGCTTGCGTTTGAGGCCGGCGGCCTGCTCGATGTCGCTGCCGAGGCGCCCCGCGTTCACAGCCAGCTTGCAATGGTCGCATCCGGTCTCGGCATTGGTCTCATTCCCCAGTCGACGGCGCGCACCCTCAGCTTCGAAGGTGTCCGCTACCGCGATATCGCCGACACACGGGAGCGCCTGTTTCTGGAACTCGCCATTGTTGGACGCGAAAACGTTGTGTCACTCCTCGGATAAGAGGGGCTCGGTTGCACGATTTGATATGGGTCTCAAGAAATTTCCGCCAGGAACAGGGCACCAACCAAAATTGATCGCGGTCAAAATTTAGGCAGTGACCGCTTAGGCCGAATTTCCATCGCAATTACAAAGCCAATTTCCGTCATCAAGAATTCATTAACCCGTTAAATCGGCTACATCGAAAATCCTTAGCCTTCAAATTCGTCTAGTCCGGTCGACAATCGGCCGCTTTACCCACAATCCGCCTGAGGGAGGGCTGAATGAATTTGATGAAGCTTCTTGCAGCAGCTGTATCGATCGTGATGCCGCTGTCATTTGCACATGCGCAGCAATTGCCGGACGGCTCTGCCGACAATCCGATCCGCGTGATCATGGTTCCGGCTGAAATCGGATCGCGCGACACACTCAGCGATTATCGCCCGGTCTTCAATGCAATCACCAAGGAGTATGGCATCCACTTCGACTTGAAACTGGGCGATTCCTACGCTGCCGCAGTCCAGGGTCTCTGCAACGATCAGGCTGATATTGGCTGGTACGGGGCGGTCACCTACGGGCAGGCACGTGAATTATGCGGCGCTGAACTTCTTGCGGTCGATGTGAAAAAAGGAAACAGCGTCTATTACTCAGGAATTTACGCTTCGAAAGATTCCGGCTTGGAAACGCTCGCTGATCTTAAAGAGCAAAGCCTCGCTGTCGGTGACCCGAATTCCACATCTTCCTTCAACTTCCCGTTTGCAATGGTGATTGATGCGGGCATCGACCCAGCAAAAGATCTCGGCAAGATCGTCATCGCCGGAAGCCACACCAATTCGATTGCGGCCCTCAAGGAGGGGCGCGTGACAGCGGCAGCCGCATCGTTCAATGCCTGGGAAAAGGCCGTGAAAAAAGGCATCATCGATCCGACCAAATTCAAGGTTCTCGCAAAAAGCGAAGGCATTCCAAATCCGCCACTTGCCATGAATGCGAAACTTGATCCGGAAGTGAAGAAGAACATCCGCATCGCATTCAGCGAAATTCATACAAAGGTGGATCCGCAGTTCATTCGCGGTTACGGCGGCAAAACCGTTGACCGGTACGACACCGATTATCCGCTCGAAAAAATGCTCGGTGCGCTCGATAAACTTTCCGCACTCACGAAACGGGTTAAGGGCGAAATCATCGAAAAGGCCGGCGAACGCTAAGCCGCACCTCCTAGAAACGACCCACGCCGGGCAGCCTGCGTGGGTTTCTTCGTTCCAGATGAGGGTTGCCGATGTTGAATTTCGATAAGATTACCCATGTGTTCCCGGATGGAACGAGGGCAGTGAATGACATCTCACTGACGGTTCCAAAAGGTCAGTTCTGCGTCTTGCTTGGACCATCCGGTGCGGGCAAATCGACACTTCTCAATTCCGTTAACGGGCTCATTCTGCCAACCGGCGGAAATGCGGCCCTTGACGGCATAGAGATTAACCCGAGAACACTGAAAGCTGTGCGCCGCCGGATCGGAATGATCCACCAACAGCTTCACTTGGTTCCTCGTCTCAGCGTTCTGCACAATGTGTTGTCCGGCCTTCTTCCGGTGACACCGACTCTGCGGGGGCTCCTGAAGCTTTTCCCGGAAGAGCAACAGCGCAAGGCTTGCCGCCTGCTCGAGGAAGTTGAGCTTGAAGAAAAACAGATCCATCGGCGCGCCTCCGAGCTATCCGGTGGCCAACAGCAACGTGTCGCCATTGCGCGCGCCTTTATCAACGAGCCGGATGTCGTGCTTGCCGACGAGCCGGTCGCGAGCTTGGATCCGACCGTCAGTCGCCATGTTCTGACGCTTCTGAGAACAGCGTCCCGCCAACGCGACACGACGGTTCTTTGCAGCCTCCATCAGGTCGAGTTCGCGATCGAATATGCCGACCGCATCATCGCTCTGCGTGCTGGGTCCGTCGTCTTCGACGACAGGCCCGCCGCACTCACCGCAGATCGCCTTCATGAAATATACGGCGGCGACAAAGGTGACCTGGTCGCAGCACCGGTCGCCCCCACCAGAATAACAACCGATGGCATCATCGAAGCGGCAACGGTGACACAAATTGCCAGGAAAACGGCTGTTTAGCGCAAAGGGGTCCAAGCATGGCTATTGTTGAGACGCAGAGCCGACTGCCATCGGAAAGCTGGGAGTTGCATCGCTCCATTACGCCGAAGACCATTGGCATTCTGTTGATCATCGCGATCCTTGCGGCTTTTTCTGCCAAGAATGTCGAACTCGACAAAGCGGCAAGCGAAACCTGGCAGGCCGTCCTATCGACATTCGGCTATGGGGAATCGAAGGTCATCAACGGCGCGACGAACTTTCTGGCGAAAGCGGTTCCAATCCAGATGTCGACCATTCAGGAAACCAACCGCATCGAGAATTTCGATCCCGATAATCTCCCCTGGTTTTCCTATGTCGAGACCCGTGTTGAGCGCGAGTACAGCGTGATTGAAGAGAAATTCACGGAAACGGAAGCCGAGTTTCTGGTGAAGCCGATCGGTTACCTGATCAAGGTCCTGATCAAAATGTGGGAAACCATCGAAATGGCAATCTGGGGCACCATCTTTTCGGTCCTTCTTGCCATTCCACTCGCTATCTGTGGCGCCAGGAACTACACGCCGCACGTGGCGATTTATCATGTCAGCCGTGCGATCTGCAGCTTTAACCGGGCAATGCCGGAACTCATTTTGGCGCTTTTCTTTGTGCTGATGTATGGCTTCGGACCGATCGCCGGTATTCTCGCGCTCGCTCTCCATACCAGCGGATTTCTTGGCAAGTTTTTCGCGGATGAAATCGAGAATGCGGATCCGGGCCCACAACGGGCACTGAAGGCGACCGGGTCAAACCGTCTCAAAGTCTTGCGTTTCGCCGTCATCCCGCACGTTCTGCCCCAATACTACGCCTACATCCAATACATCCTTGAGCGGAATATCCGCACCGCGACTGTCCTTGGTATTGTCGGCGCTGGGGGGATCGGCACGGAACTTAAAGGACGGTGGGATTTGTTCGACTACGATCACGTCGCAACGATCCTGCTCGTTATCTTCTTGACCGTCGTCATTCTCGAAGTGGTGACGCAACGGCTTCGCTTGAAGGCAATCTAGTTAGACCGTTCGTTTCTAAACAAGCGCTTCACGGACGATCAGCAGAACGCCGGACGCAAACATGAGAATGATCAGGAGCCGCCGAAAGGTCGCATCGGACAAGCGTTTGAAAACAATGATCCCGGCCTTCGCGGCAACCAGTGCAAGCGGTATGGAGACTGCAAGATTGAAAAGCACCGTGCCGTCGTACGCGCCGTTGTAGGCAAAGAGCAGGGCGGAAAGCGTCAGAACAAAGAAGTTGAATGGCTGGAGCACCGCCCGCGTCACCGCCTTCGGCCAATCCCTCATCGCACACCACATGGTCGGGAGCGCGCCCGACAATCCCGCGAAGGAGGCAAGAACGCCACTTGCAAATCCGACCCCCACATCGGTCCCGGGTGTTGCACGCTGGATGTTCGGAAGCTCTCTGCGGAATACGAAGAAACCGCCGTAAAGAAGCAGAAATCCGGCGACGAGCATCTTGAGATAAAACGGATCGAAATCGCGAAGAAGTTCAATACCGATCGGAATACCGAAAAGAGCGGGCAGGAGGAAACGCATCAATCGCCGCCAATCGATCGTGCGCCAGACAAGGATCATGCCTTGAACACCGCTTGCGACCGAAAGCACGACACTCATCGCGACGGCCTCAACCGGGGGCATGATTTGAAGCCACCATCCGAGTGCAAACAGTGCGGTGCCAAAACCGGCGAGCCCATTGATGAAACCACCTGCGAGAGCCCCGGCTGCGAGGAAAACGAGAACCTCGAGGCTCATCGAAAGCCGGTCATCGATACGTGGGACTGGATAACGTTACGCTGCGTTGCTTGCTTCGGGAGCGCGCTGGACTTCTTGGATGAGCGTGTCATAGACCGCATCGAGCAGAGCGACCTTTATCGAGTCAACCCTTGAGGTCATTCCGAGACGCCGTACAAAGCGCTTTTCGTCAAGACTGAAACGGCGAAGATCGAAGGGGTTCAATGGCTCGACACACGCTCTCGGCACGATGGCAACGCCCAGATTGTTCAGGACCATGGACGAGATCGCCTCAAGGCTATCAAGTTCCATGCTCTCTTGAACCTTGATTGAGTTTGCTTTCAACCAGTCTTCCACCATGCGTCCAACGACCGCCTGACGTGAAAAACGGATGAACGGATTCTTTTCAAGGAGTTCGCTTGGACTGTTGCTTGTTGTCTCATGCGAGGCGAGAAGCTCCATAGGCTCGCGCGCAACTTCACGGAAGACCTGATTGCGTTCGCTCATAATCGGTTCGGATATGATGGCTGCATCAAGTGTCCCGCGCTCGACCTGAGCGACAAGATCATGCGTCAGACCCGGTATCACCCGGACTTTAAGGGCATGATAGCGCTCTTTGAGGCGGGTGATCGCAAGGGGCACAAGACCGGTTAGAGTTGTGGGAACGGCACCCAGGATCAACTCACCACTCATCCAGTCATCTCCCATCACGGAAGCGACCATATTGTCGTAAGCGCTCACAACTTCGCGCGCCCGGGCAACGAGGGCGCGGCCGACGGGTGTGAGTTCGGGTGTGCGGCGCGTACGATCAAAGACCTTGATCTGCCATTCTTCTTCAAGCGCCTTCATTTGCTGGCTGACAGCAGCATGAGTAATAAAGACTGCTTCTGC
>JBCDCU010000113.1:0-10130 GCA_039181265.1 Pseudomonadota bacterium
TGGCGTACACGACTTTGCGCTGTCGCCTTGAGGGGTTAGATATCGCTCCATCACCATATGAGTATAGAAGCAAATGGCAGTCACCAAGGCCGATAAATCCGCTCCGCGCAAAAATGCCGCAAAATCGGCAGAAAAAACGCCCCGCACCGCTTCCAAGCCGGCCGCGCGGAAGAAAAAACGAGCGCCACGGCGGATATATTCCGAAGCGGAGGTCCGCCATATTTTCAAGCGTCTCGAGAAGCAAAATCCCGAACCGCGAGGCGAACTGGACCATGTGAACACCTACACCCTGCTTGTGGCCGTTGTTCTTTCCGCTCAGGCAACCGATGCCGGCGTCAACAAAGCGACCAAGGATCTTTTCAAGGTCGCGGATACGCCGGTAAAAATGCTTGCGCTCGGCGAGGAGCAGGTGCGTGACTACATCAAAACGATCGGTCTATACAAAGCGAAGGCCAAGAACGTTATCGCCCTCTCAGAGCGCCTGATTGCTGAATATAGCGGCGAGGTGCCGAACGATCAGGATTATCTTGAAACCCTGCCGGGCGTTGGCCGGAAGACCGCCAATGTCGTGCGCAATATGGCGTTTCAGGAATTGACGATCGCGGTCGATACCCATCTTTTCAGGATCGGCAACCGGATGAAAATGGCGCCCGGCAAGACCCCAAACGATGTCGAAGACGCCTTTCACCGCGTCATTCCGGATGATATTAAACTTCATGCTCATCATTGGCTCATTCTGCACGGGCGGTATATCTGCGTTGCCCGGAAGCCGAAATGCGATGTCTGCGTAATCGCCGATCTTTGCAAATCAAAGGAAAAAACCAACGATGTGCCTCCGCCCGGCTATGAGTTTTAGAGCATCGCCGGTAATAGCCGCCACACGCTGGACAAGCCGGCGAGAGAAAGGAGAGCCGCCATGTCGCAAGGCCTGATGAATTGCGTTTTTGTGCAGCTACGCTGTAAGCCTGGTACGGCCTATCAGGTTGCGGATCGTCTCTATGATCGTGAGATTTGTTCCGAACTCTATTCCACAAGCGGCGACTGGGATCTCCTTGCCAAGATTTACATCCCGAAAGATGCCGATATTGGAAAGTACCTGAATGATAATGTGTTCGGTATTGACGGTATCGACAGGTCTTTGACGACGCTCACATTCAAAGCGTTTTAAGAACAGCAAGAGCCCGTTCGGTGTCGTTATCTGCGGCCCGAAGACGTTTCATCTTTCCGGCAATTCGCTATCGATCTTCAGCACCACCCGATTTGCAGCCATGCAACTTTCGGTAAACTGAATTCGCACGAAATCAGCGTCAACGTTCACCGCGGTCGTTTTCAGGACGACAGCACCGGGTGAGAGCTGCAGACGTTTGCGATCCTCGATGTCGGCAAGCAATGCCTCGATCTCGGTGGTCTCACGCATATAATCTTCAACGCCGAAATCACGCAGGGCCTTTGTGATCGAGCGATGTTCCTCGATACGCTCACCTATTCCGGAAAACCGGTCCGTCGGAAACCACGACATGCCCCAGATCACCGGGATATTATCCGCGAGACTGACGGTTTCGATGCGTTCAAAGCGTGTCGCTGCCGGGAGTTTGAGTTTGTCGGCTGCGCGGTTTTCCACAAGATTACCGTCTGTACCGATGACCCGCACTTCGCGTTCATCGGCCTGTTGAGCGAGGCCGGCAGAGAATCGCGTGCGCCGCGATATCGGATAAGTCAGTCTTTTTTGCCGGATAACGAACGTTCCACGACCCTGTTCACGACGTAATATGCCCTCGTCCACAAGGGCTTTTACCGCAGACCTTAGAGTCAAACGGTTTACCTGAAACTGTTCGGCAAGCACCGGTTCCGGTGGGAGTTTGCCCCGCTCGTCGGCAAGATCAGGAAGAGCCTGGCGGAGTTTATCAGCGATTTGCCGCCAAAGGGCGATCCCCGAGTGACGCTCGAGCGGAAACTCGTCGGTGCTCATCCCGCATTCCCCATAATTCTGGCTTCAAGCGTCATACGGATGTCACACGCCTTAAGTAAACGAGACGGGTCAATACATCTACTATTGTAGACCAATTCATCAGCTTGGATATGGCTAATTAAATGGCCGATAATGACCTTTCGCAAAGCGATCGAAAAAGGCAAGAGCGACTTTCTGTCCTAGCCCTTAGCGATGAAGCAAGCCTAACGGCAGCTTTCACCATGCTCGGCGAAGATCCTCCACACCAACTGGTCCGCGGACCGGAAACAGGTCTCATTTCACTTCGTGGGCGCATTGGCGGCGGCGGCTCCGCTTTCAATTTCGGCGATTGCACGGTGACGCGCGCGACAGTGAAACTGCACGACGGATCAGTCGGAACATCTTTGATTTTGGGACGCAGCCGCGAAAAAGCAAGGCTGATTGCGCTGATTGATGCGCTCGCTCAAGACCCAGTGCGCGCCGGAGTAATCGATAAAACGATCACCGAACCGCTCACGCAACAATTCGAAGCGCGAGAAACCAAACGCAAAGAGGAAGTTCAGGCGACAAAGGTCGATTTCTTCACGCTGGTCAGAGGTGAAGACGAGTGACAGGCGCGCCAATCGATAACATTTATTTGAGCGGCGGCTTCGACGACGCGGTCTTTCAGTCGCAGGCGGCATTCCGCGCGATTATGGACGCGATGGCAAAACCGGGAACTGTGCACTCATTCTCAGACGGGGTGATCCCACCAAAACCAATCCCCCCGGCAGCAGGTGCTATCCTGTTGACGCTGTGCGACCACGATACCAGCGTTTGGCTGGAACCCAATCTTCTTGCACGACCTGAAATCTCCGCGTGGATTGGATTTCAGACCGGCGCTCCCATTGCAGATCATCCCAGCGATGCCGACTTTGCTCTCATCCTTTCTCCGGAGGCCATGCCCGATCTCTCGACGTTCGCGCTGGGGAGTGCTGAATATCCGGAAACGTCCACGACACTGATCTTGGGTATCGACAGGCTCGGCAGTGCTGAAAACGATAACGCGACGTTGATCCTCGACGGACCGGGCATCGACGGAGAAACCCGGCTCTTCGCGGATCCATTTCCAGTGCCGTTGATTGAAGCCCTGCAAACGAACCGCAAGATGTTTCCGCGTGGCGTCGACCTCATCCTCGTTACTCAAAAACACGTCGCCGCCCTGCCCCGCTCGACGACCGTCCGGACTGTGGAGGCCTGATCCATGTATGTCGCAGTAAAAGGGGGCGAAAGGGCGATCCGCAACGCTCACAAGCTGTTGGCTGACAGGCGGCGAGGCGATCGCTCGGTCCCGGCGCTATCCCTTGATCAAATCGCCGAACAGCTGGCGCTCGGCGTTGATCGCGTAATGAACGAGGGTTCTCTATATGATCGCCAGCTCGCAGCGCTCGCCGTCAAACAGGCGCGCGGCGACCTGATCGAGGCGATCTTCCTCATCCGTGCCTACCGAACAACTCTACCGCGCTTTGGCCATAGCGAGCCGATCAATACCGGGAAGATGGCAATCGAACGCAGGATATCGGCAACCTACAAGGATTTGCCGGGTGGGCAGACGCTCGGCCCGACGTTTGATTATACACACCGATTGCTCGATCCAACGCTTGCCGAAGACGGACCGGATACACCAAATGTCGAGGAGCCTGAACGGACGGTGAGCGACGATGCCGCTTATGTCCGGGTATCAGACATCCTGGCTCACGACGGTCTTATTGAAGGTGACGGCGAAGTCATCGGAAAAAGCGAAAGCGAACCGGTGAGTGACATTACGCAGAAGCCCGTCCGTTATCCGATGCCACGTGATGCACGGCTTCAGGCGCTTGCCCGAGGTGACGAAGGCTTCCTGCTCGGTCTTGGTTATTCAACCCAACGCGGCTTCGCGCGCAGCCATCCCTTCGCCGGTGAAATCCGCATCGGAGACGTTGATGTCGAGGTCTTTCTGCCGGAACTCGGTTTTGCCGTCACGATCGGCCGGGTTCAAGTCACGGAATGTCAGATGGTGAACCAGTTTAAGGGTTCGGCAAAAACTCCGCCGCAATTCACAAGAGGGTATGGGCTGGTCTTCGGTCAATCCGAGCGCAAAGCGATGTCGATGGCATTGTGCGACCGGGCCCTTAGAGCAGAGGAACTCGGCGAAGATTTAATCGCCCCTGCCCAAGACGAGGAATTCGTCATCAGCCATTCCGACAATGTGCAGGCAACCGGCTTCGTCGAACATCTGAAGCTTCCCCATTATGTCGATTTCCAGGCTGAGCTCGAGCTTGTGCGAAGAATGCGCGCTGAGCACGAGGCGCAGCAAGAGGACAATGGTGATCAGCAGGAGGCTGCTGAATGAACGCCGTCAGCGAGCTTGCAACCTACAATTTCGCCTATCTGGATGAGCAGACCAAACGCATGATCCGCCGTGCGATTTTGAAAGCGATTGCTATTCCAGGTTACCAGGTTCCCTTCGCAAGCCGCGAAATGCCAATGCCCTATGGTTGGGGAACCGGCGGGGTTCAAGTGACCGCATCGATTATCGGACCGGATGACATCCTCAAGGTGATCGACCAAGGCGCGGATGATACGACCAACGCTGTTTCGATCCGTGCCTTTTTTGCGAAAACCGCCAATGTGGAAACCACGACGGAAACCACGCAAGCGACCATCGTCCAGACACGGCACCGTATTCCCGAGACGCCGCTCACCTCCGGTCAAATTCTGGTCTATCAGGTGCCGATCCCCGAGCCGCTCCGGTTCCTGGAGCCGCGCGAGACCGAGACCCGCAAAATGCATGCGCTGGAAGATTACGGGCTTATGCATGTGAAGCTCTACGAAGATATTTCGAAGAATGGCCATATCGCGACAACCTATGCCTATCCGGTGACGGTTGCCGGTCGCTACGTGATGGATCCGAGTCCGACACCGAAATTCGACAATCCAAAAATGCACAAATCCGAAGCGCTGCAACTCTTTGGAGCCGGTCGCGAGAAGCGGATCTATGCGATCCCGCCACACACAGATGTCGTGAGCCTCGATTTCGAGGATTATCCGTTCGAAGTGCAGCGTTTCGATCAGCCTTGCGCACTCTGTGGCGCTACGCGGGTCTATCTGGATGAGGTGGTTCTCGACGATCGGGGGGGCCGAATGTTCGTCTGCTCCGACACATACTATTGCGAAACCCGCCGCGCAAGGAAAAACAGTCAAGCGGGTGGGGACAGTCAATGACCGAGACGACGTCCACCCATGAACAAGCCGACCAGCCGCTCCTCAACGTGGCGGGCCTTACCAAGTTCTACGGTAAGCGGATCGGCTGCAAGAATGTCAGCTTCAAGCTGTGGCCGGGCGAAGTTCTCGCAATCGTCGGGGAATCGGGATCCGGCAAGACCACACTTTTGAACTGCGTTTCGAGCCGCCTTTTGCCCACCACCGGATCGGTCCGCTACCGGATGCGCGATAGCGAATGCCGCGACCTCTACATGATGAGCGAGGCCGAACGCCGCCTTTTGATGCGCACCGATTGGGGTTTCGTCCATCAAAATCCCGCGGATGGACTGCGCATGAGCGTCTCTGCGGGCGCCAATGTCGGAGAGCGGTTGATGGCTGTCGGCGAGCGTCATTACGGAAGGATCCGGGATACGGCGACGGATTGGCTGGGCCGTGTGGAAATCGCCGCCGACCGGATTGATGATCAGCCGCGCACCTTTTCAGGCGGTATGCGTCAACGCCTGCAAATTGCCAGAAACCTTGTCACCAAGCCGCGTCTCATCTTCATGGATGAACCGACCGGCGGTCTCGATGTTTCGGTACAGGCGCGCCTTCTCGATCTCGTCCGCGGCCTTGTGAACGATCTCGGCCTTTCGGTGATCGTGGTGACCCATGACCTCGCTGTTGCGCGGCTGTTATCCCATCGCATGATGGTGATGAAGGACGGCGTCGTTATCGAAACCGGGCTTACTGATCGGGTCCTTGATGATCCGCACGAAGCCTACACCCAGCTTCTCGTATCCTCGATTTTGCAGGTCTGAGCCATGTCGTCGCCGTTGATCGTTTCCAATGTCGCGAAGAGTTTCACAATGCACCTGCGCGGCGGTCTTGTGATCCCGGTTGTGAGCAACGTCAACTTCGCGCTTGAAAACGGCCAGTGCAAGGTGCTCGGTGGGCCTTCCGGGACCGGCAAGAGCTCGATCCTGAAAATGCTTTACGGCAATTACGCAATCGATGAGGGACAGGTGCTTGTTCAGCACCATGATGATTTCGTCGACCTTGCGGCAGGCGACCCGCGTGTTGTGCTTGCGATAAGGCGCGACACGATTGGCTATGTCAGTCAGTTCCTGCGCGCTGTTCCGCGTGTTTCTGCGCTCGATGTGGTTGCAGAGCCTCTCCTTCAACGGGGGCGGAGTGTCGAAGAAGCCGAGGCCCGCGCCCGTGACCTCTTCGCACGTCTCAACCTGCCTGAAAAACTCTGGCACCTGCCGCCCGCAACGTTTTCCGGTGGTGAGCAACAACGGGTCAATATTGCCCGTGGCTTTGTCACCCATCACCCGATCCTGCTTCTCGACGAGCCGACAGCCTCTCTTGATCAGGAAAACCGGGCCGTCGTCATAGACCTCATAAGGGAGAAGAAAAAGAGCGGAACAGCGCTCCTCGGGATCTTCCATGATCAGGATGTGCGCGAGGCGGTTGCCGACGACATTATCGATGTCACCGCGTTCTCGGCGGTTCAAGCGGCATGACGAAGCTTTCTGAGACACCCCTAGTGCATGAAACGGCAGTGCTCGTGAACTGCACGCTCGGGCGCTTCACCGAGGTGGATGAGCGGTGCCGGCTGACGGAAACCAAACTCGGCGACTATTCCTACATCATGCAGGAAGGCGAGTCGTTCGCCGCAACGATCGGAAAATTCGTCAATATTGCGAGCCATGTGCGGATCAACGCCACCAATCATCCGGTGGATCGCGCGACCCTTCATCATTTTACCTATCGCGCCGGCGACTATTTCGACGATGCCGAAGACGAAGCATCCTTTTTCGAATGGCGGCGCAGCACGCCTGTCTCGATCGGTCATGATGTGTGGCTCGGGCATGGCGCGACCATCCTGCCCGGCGTCACAATCGGAAACGGCGCGGTCGTGGGCGCGGGCGCCGTCGTTTCCAAAGACGTATCACCCTACACAATCGTTGGCGGTGTTCCTGCGCGCGTGATCCGCCAACGGTTCGATGAAAAAATCGGCGCTCGCATGGATGCGCTGTCCTGGTGGGATTGGGAACACACTACGTTGCGCGCCGCGCTCAAGGATTTCCGCGCTCTTCAAGCTGAAGCCTTTCTTGAGAAATACGGAGCGTGAGGGAATGCAGCTTACACCGCCAACAGCAGCAAGGGTCGAAAGCGTTGCAATTGACGCAACCCACAGATTCTCAAAATCAGTCTGCGAGGAAATCCGGCTTCTCGAAGGGCTTGGTGTTGAGGGCGATGCTCATATGGGCGAAACGGTCAAACACCGGTCCCGTGTGAAACGCGACCCGACCCAGCCGAACCTCAGGCAGGTTCACCTGATCCACGGTGAGTTATTCGACGAATTGTCGGAAGAGGGGTTCGACGTCTCACCAGGAGATCTCGGCGAGAATGTTACGACCCGCGGCATCGCACTGCTTGATCTTCCGAAGGGTGCACTTCTCGAACTCGGTGAGAGCGCCGTCGTAGAAATCACCGGGCTTCGCAATCCATGCCATCAAATCGAGGACTTCATGCCGGGCCTTCTTTCGAAAGTCCTCATCCACAGGGGTGAGGGGCAGATTGAAAGGAAGACCGGGGTCATGGGGATCGTAAAACGCGGCGGTCCGATCAAGGCCGACGATCCGATCCGGGTTCGGTACCCGGAACCGCCATATCTGCAACTAGAGCGGGTCTGACAGAGAAAATTATGCAGCCTTTTTAGATGCATAACAACTTAGCGGGGACTGTCAGAAAAGCTTCACAAAAGTGTAACGAACGCGTCACGCAAGGTGCTTACGCGTGCGAGAAACCGGAGGCGAACCATGAGCAAAACCGCGATTCATGTGGCGGGCGTCACCAAGTCTTTCCGGCGCGGCAATCCTGTGTTGAAATCCGTCGATCTTCAAGTGTCGAGCGGCGAATTGGTCGGACTGATCGGCGCCTCCGGCTCGGGAAAGTCGACGCTCATTCGATTAATCTCCGGGCTGGAACGGACCGACAAGAATGCCGGCTCGATCGAGCTCTTCGGCAAACGGGTCCAGGAAGATGGAACGCGGACTAAGGAGCAACGCAAGTTGCGTCGCGATGTTGGTGTGATCTTCCAGCAGTTCAATCTGGTGGGGCGGCTCTCATTGTTATCCAATGTTCTCGCCGGGCGGCTCGGTCGCGTAGCTGGTTGGCGCGGGACCCTCGGTCTTTTCCAACGCTTCGACAAAGTCCTGGCCCTCAGTTCTCTTGAACGCGTCGGCATGGTCGACTTCGCGCACCAGCGCGCATCGCAGCTTTCAGGCGGCCAACAACAACGTGGTGCGATCGCGCGCGTGCTGACTCAGCAGGCAAAAATCATTCTCGCAGACGAACCGATCGCTTCGCTCGATCCAGCGTCCGCGGAGCGGGTGATGGAGATCCTCGCCAAGATCAATGAGCAGGACGGTACGACGGTGATCGTGTCGCTGCACCAGATCGACCACGCCATGAAGCATTGTCACCGCATCGTCGCCCTCAAGGACGGCGAGATTGTCTTCGACGGTCCGACCGGAGCGATCACCGAGGACGATCTGACGGATCTTTATGGAATTGAGATGGACGGCGCAAAGGTCGCCTCAAAGGAGTCCGAACAGGCCGACGAACGACCGGCCCATGCGGCGCGGGTGTCAATTGATGACGCCCTCAACACAAAGGCAGCCGGAGCTGCCGCATAACGCTCAAAATCGGAGAGGAACATGCTCAAGAAACTCATGATGGCAGCCGCGGCGACCCTCGCCTTGGCCATGCCAGCAAAAGCCGACCTGCCGGAGCAGATCAATTTCGGCATCATCTCGACTGAATCATCGTCTGTGCTTGAAGCATCCTTCAGCCCGTTCCTGAAGGAAATGGAAAAGTCGCTTGGCGTTAAAGTAAAGCCGTTCTTTGCGTCAGACTATGCTGGCGTTATCGAAGGTATGCGTTTCAAAAAGGTCGATGTCGCCTGGTTTGGTAACAAGTCTGCGATCGAGGCCGTTGACCGCGCTGGCGGGGAAGTCTTCGCACAGACCATCAAAGACGACGGTGCACGCGGTTATTACTCACTCCTGATCACGCACAAGGACAGCCCGCTTTCATCACTTGACGACGTTCTCGCCTGTGACGGCACAAAAACATTCGGCAACGGCGACCCGAACTCTACGTCTGGTTTCGCGATCCCCGGATACTATGTCTGGGCGCTCAACAACAAGACACCGGAAGACTGCTTCAAGCGCGTGACCAATTCGAACCACGAAGGCAATGCCCTGGCTGTTGCCAACCAAAAGGTCGACGTCGCAACCAACAACACCGAATCCATGGGACGTCTTGCTGCCCGCAACCCGGAAGCACGTGCCAATATCAAAGAAATCTGGCGCTCTCCGCTGATCCCGTCCGACCCGATGGTCTGGCGTGCTGACCTTTCCGCCGAAGCAAAAGAGAAGATCTATTACTTCTTCATGCAGTTCGGTCGTTTCGGTGATGCAGAGAAGGTCAAAGCGGAACGCGAAGTCCTGCAAGGTATCGGCGATGGATGGGGTCCATTCCTCGCCTCTTCGAACGCTCAGTTGATCGACGTTCGCCAGATCGAACTCTTCAAGAAAAAAATCAAAGCTGAAAACGCTGGCGATGCCGAAGGCGTGAAAGCCGCAGAGGAAGCACTCGCAAAACTCGGCGAACTTTCCAACATCATCGGGCCGGCAGGCTACTAGAAGCACCCACGTCACCCATGTGACATTTGCGGCGGGGTTTCTTTCGAGTAACTCCGCCGCCTTTTCCCCAAGGGGGACCGGACTTTCGCCATCGTGAGCCGGTCAGGTCCATCGCCACTTTAGCGCGATCCTTGAGACACACCGCGGATTGATGCCATGACACTTGAAGCAAGCCCGGGCGGCCAAGCCTCTGCCGTTGATGAAAGCCAGCTTTCGGATGCCGTTAAAGAGCAGCTAAA
>JBCDCU010000114.1:0-10073 GCA_039181265.1 Pseudomonadota bacterium
CAAGAAGGGCGAATTGCCGTTCCCCGCAATCAACGTCAATGACAGTGTCACCAAGTCGAAGTTTGATAACCGCTACGGGTGTCGCGAATCCCTCGTGGACGCGATCCGGCGTGCCACCGACACAATGATGGCCGGCAAAGTCGCTGTCGTTTGCGGATACGGTGATGTCGGCAAAGGGTCCGCCCAATCTCTACGCGGCTCCGGTGCACGCGTGAAAGTCACCGAGATCGACCCGATCTGTGCCCTTCAGGCAAGTATGGACGGTTTCGAAGTCGTCACTCTGGAAGATGAAGCGCCGCATGCCGATATCTTTGTAACGGCAACCGGCAACAAGGATGTGATCACTGCCGACCACATGCGGGCCATGAAGGATATGGCAATCGTCTGCAACATCGGCCATTTCGACAACGAAATCCAAGTCGCGGCATTGCGGAATTACAAGTGGAACAACGTCAAACCTCAGGTCGATCTTATTGAGAAACCGGACGGAGACCGCCTGCTTCTTCTTTCGGAAGGCCGCCTGGTCAATCTTGGAAACGCAACCGGCCATCCAAGCTTCGTTATGTCGGCAAGCTTCACGAACCAGGTCCTCGCCCAGATCGAGCTTTGGTCGGATTCGAATGCGACGACACGCAAATACGAAAACGACGTCTATATTTTGCCGAAACACCTCGACGAGAAAGTCGCCGAACTCCATCTCGCAAAACTCGGTGCAAAACTCACGCAGCTTACCGATTCACAATCTGCGTATCTGGGGGTTTCTCCACAGGGGCCTTTCAAACCGGAACACTACAAATATTAGCGCCACAGGGCGTTAACACCAAATATTGTGGCCGCGGAGCAACTATGCGCCGCGGCCGCATTTTTTTTGCCACAATTTACCCCAAATCCCTTCGCGCTCTATGGCCATAAAGGTATTTTAAAAGTGATTCGCTACATGGGTATGAGAAGCCTGGGTTGAAGCGCCGTTAGTTTGGGGGTGGCACTTCTGCCCTTTTTCGGATTCGAAAAAGGAAATTTGATGCCATTTCGGCGCCGCACCACCGAAACGCACGTCAAAACCCGTTTCAAGGCGTCGACTTCGCTTGTTACCCCGTCTCTGAGCCGATCTCTCAATGGAATTGGCGTTCTCGCAGGGACCCTCGCCGCTACCTTTTTTGGCACGAGACCGGCTGCGGCAGAGGGCCTGTTTTTCGGTGGCCTCAGTTCAACACACGTTCTCGCCTACGCGGCTTTTGTAGCAACTTTGGGTTTCGCAATTGTCAGCACATTCATTCTCATGCGGGAACGACGCCGTATTGCATTGGAGCGTGATCGCCTCGTGGAAGAACTCGCAGACAACAGAGCGCGGGCAGACAGAATAGAGACGCTTCTTGCGATTGATGATCAGAGACTGGTGATCTGGCCATCTCCGAATGCGAGACCAACCATTCTCGGGACATTACCGGATCGTTGCGGTGCGCCGACAGACAAAGCCGCCTTCCTGGCATTCGGCAAGTGGCTTGATGCGAGTTCAGCCCATCAACTCCAGGAGGCGATCACTGCGCTACGCGAGTCGGGCATGACCTTCCAGATGGCCGCGGTTAGCAAAGTCGGATCCTACATTGATGTTTTCGGGCGCACAGTCGGCGGCCGCATTTTCCTGCGCTTCCGGGATCTTTCAGGCGACAAACGCGTGAGGCTTGAACTTGAACGCACCGTTGCGGACAGAACCGCCGACCTGAACGCATTCAAAACCTTGTTCGATGCGATCAGACAACCCGTTTGGCTGCGCAAGGCAGGTGACGACGAAGGCGAGGCCATCATCTGGAGCAACCGCGCATATCAAGACGCAACCGGACACGATCCCGATGCCGACCTGCCCTATGGCGAACTCCTCGATAGCGAAGCACGCGAAGAGGAAGTCACCACACATGGCGATGGGAACCCCTTCACGAACCGTGTTCATGCCGTGTCGGCAGGGCAGCGCTCGACATTCGACGTCGTGTCCGTGCCGACAGAGAATGGATCGATCGGCATTGCAACCGATGTCAGCGAAGCCGAGAAGGCGCAATCAGCCCTCAACCGGACGATTTCAAATCACGAAAAAACACTGAACGAATTGCCGACGGCAATCGCGATCTTTGATAAATCGCGAAAGCTCACGTTCTACAATCAGGCCTATCGGATCTTGTTTGGTCTGAGCGAAGCATTCCTCGATAGCCAGCCGAGCGACTCGGAACTGATCGATAAATTCCGGGCGCTTGAAAAGATCCCGGTTGAAGCGAACTTCCGGGAATGGAAACGCAATCTTCTTAAGACGCACCAAAGCCTGGACGTCTCCGAATTCACCTGGCATTTGCCGGATGGAAAAACCCTGCGGGTGATCGCAAGCCCCCACACATCCGGCGGCGTAACGTGGATTTACGAGGACGTTACAACCCAAATCAATCTCGAGAGCCGGGTAAATGTTCTTTCAAGGCTTCAGGCGGAGACCCTTAACCGGTTGAGTGACGGCGTTGCGGTTTTCTCAAGCGACGGACTTCTGACGCTCTCCAACACCTCTTTCCTCGAACAATGGGGACTTGACGAGACCGAGCTTACAAAGAAACCGCACATCAACAACATCGCTGCGGCCTGTGTTACGCGATATGCCAATGAACCGGCATGGCACGCGCTGAAAATGGCGATCGTCGGCGTCATGGATAAGCCTGAAGATACGTCCGGCACAATGGAACGTCCCGACGGTTCGGTTGTCCAATTTGCAACTGCGTCGCTGATCGACGGCCGCACAATGGTAACGTTTGTCGATATTACCGACAGCGTGAACTTCGAGCGGGCTCTCACCGAAAAGAATGAGGCCCTTGAGCAGGCCGATAAGCTGAAGTCGGATTTCGTTCAGCACGTCTCTTATGAATTGCGTTCGCCGCTGACGAACATTATCGGCTTTGCCCAATTGCTCTCAGATGCCGACATGGGCCCGCTCACCGACAAGCAGCAGGAATACACAGACTATATCCTGTCTTCATCGTCATCGCTTCTTGCAATCATCAACGATATTCTTGATCTCGCCACCGCTGATGCAGGTGTCCTTGAACTCGCATTGGGAGAGGTTGCAATCCGGTCTGCAGTCGACCATGCAATCGAAGGTCTGCAAGACCGGCTCACCGACCGCGAAATCATGCTTGATCTCGATGTTCCAGAAGACATAGGTGCATTCATCGGCGACGAACGGCGGATCACGCAAATCCTGTTCAACCTTCTGTCGAACGCTATCCAGTTTTCCGATGATGGCAGCAAGGTTGCCGTAAAAGTGAGGCGCTCAGAAGATTCGATTGTCTTCACGGTCCAGGATTGGGGTGCTGGAATACCGGACGTGTTTATCGAAAACGTTTTCGGGCGCTTTGAGAGCCGAAAAGCGGGACAGGCACGCGGCGGGGCCGGGCTTGGTCTCTCGATCGTAAAGCGCTTTGTGGAACTGCATGAGGGGACCGTTGCAATTGAAAGCGCGGAAGGTGTCGGAACGACGGTCATTTGCACCATCCCGGCGGAACCGAAACGCGATGAGATCGCGGCGGAATAGGATGCGATGAGTGCGGCGTTGACGGGTTTGACCCTTTTTCTGGCCGACGAAGAAGACAGTCATCGATTCGGGATGGATTTAGCGCTTTCCCTGCGCGCAGGCGATGCGGTTCTGCTTTCAGGTGATCTTGGATCCGGTAAAACCACGATCGCTCGCGCTTTGATCCGCACGCACCTTGCAGACGACGAAGCGGAAGTCCCAAGCCCAACCTTCACGCTCGTCAATGTTTTTGAAGCGGGCCGTATACCCCTCTACCACTATGATTTTTATCGGATCACTGAAGCTGAAGACATCGAAGAAATCGGCTTCTCCGATCATCTCGAAGGATCCATTACGCTCGTCGAATGGCCGGAAAACGCCGAGGCGCTCTTGCCGCAGATGGCAATGACCATCCGGATCGAGATCGAAGGGACAGGGCGCAGAGTGACGCTGGGTGGCGATGCCGGGATCGTTGGCCGCGTAAACCGCAGCCTCCGTATCCGTGACTTTCTGAAAGAGAGCGGATTTTCATCACCTGAACGACGCTTTCTACAAGGCGATGCCTCAAGCAGGGCTTATGAGATCATCGAAGATCCGGCGCGCGGTAAGGCTATCTTGATGAACTGGCCCGCACAGACAGAGCAACCGGTTCTCCAGAACGGTAAAACCTATAGTGAAGCAGCCCATCTCGCGACCGATGTCGGGCCTTTTGTGGCAATTGGTGAAGCTTTGCGGGGTCGCGGTTTTCCGGCACCGGAGCTCTACGGCATCGACCTTGATCGCGGCTTTCTGGTCATGGAGGATTTCGGCAGCGAAACTGTCGCGGAAAACTCAGAGCCGGTCATTTCCCGATATGAAGTCGCCGTCGATCTTCTCGCCCGCCTGCACAGTTTTGATTGGCCGGATAGTGCTTCAGTCAACGAAGACCGGACCCATTATCTTTCAACGTTCGACCGCTCGGTTTTCGATATAGAAATCAGCCTCCTGATCGACTGGTATGTTCCCCACGTCGCTGAGCAGTCCTTGAGCGCAGAAGCGGAGCAATCCTATCGCGAGATTTGGGGCGCTTTGTTTCAACAGCTTGAACAGGCCGAAAAAAGCTGGCTTCTGAGGGACTTCCATTCGCCGAATCTGATGTGGCGAGAAAACAAAACCGGCGAGGCGCGGATCGGCCTCATAGATTATCAGGACGCGCTGATTGGACCTTCCGCCTATGACGTTGCCTCGCTTTGTCAGGATGCGCGGGTCACAGTCACAGCGGAGAATGAGAAGGCGCTGGTAGACCGGTACGTTGCCGCACGAATCGCGATTTCACAGGACTTCGACCCGGTTGATTTTGCTCGGGACTATGCGATCATAGCGGCTCAGCGCGGGACGCGTCTTCTTGGTTTGTGGCCGCGGCTCAAAGTCCGCGATGCAAAACCGCATTACATGAAGCATCTGCCGCGTACTTTCGATTACCTCGACCGGGCACTGAGTCATCCTGCGCTAAGCGACCTTGCCGGTTGGTATCGCAACAATCTGGGCCTATTTGTTAGGTAACGCTGCTAGCGTGCTTGAGGAATTGTCTCGACGCACAACGCATCGGCGCACATATTTGATGAGGAATAAAGAACTTGGCCACCGGACCGAAAATCGCATTTGTTGCTGCGGCTGGATTAGGCAAGCGCATGCGACCGCTCACCGCAACAGCGCCAAAGCCGCTGATTGAAGTCAAGGGTAAGAGTCTGATTGATTACGGGCTTGATACGCTTGCTGCGGCAGGCGTTACCTCGGCAGTGGTCAATGTTCACTATTTCCCGGATCTGCTCGAAATCCATCTGGCAAAACGTAATATGCCGCAGATTGTCATTTCCGATGAACGAGACCAGCGTCTGGAGACCGGGGGCGGCGTCAAGAAAGCGCTCGACCAACTTGGTAAAGAACCGTTCTTTTATCTCAATTCCGATTCATTCTGGATTGAAGGCGTGAAGCCGAACTTTCAGCTCCTTGCCGAAACCTGGGATCCTGAAAAGATGGACTGCCTGCTTCTCCTTGCGAGTACCGTTAAAGCAGCCGGTTTTCATGAACGCGGTGATTTTTCCATAGAACCGGATGGCCGCCTGAAACGCCGGGAGGAGAGCGTGATTGCGCCTTTTGCGTATGCGGGTGCGGCCATCATCAATCCACGGATCTTCGACGAAACACCTAATGGGCCATTCTCCATGAACGTGGTTTTCGACCGAGCGCTTGCCGACGGTCGTTTGTTCGGCGCGCAAATGGAGGGAATATGGATCCATGTCGGTACGCCCGAGGCGATTGCCGAGGCAGAATATGCGATCGATAATTCCCTCAGCTAATCGCCATGCCTTTGAAGAGCAGTGCGCCCGCCGTCTATTCCATTCCGCCGGACCTCCCCTTTCTAGCAACCCTGGCTCAAGAGATCATTGACGGGACGCTCCTTCCGGAAGGCTTCGACACAAAAGACCCCCTCGCCTTTGCAGATCTAACGATTTATCTGCCGACCCGCCGTGCGGCGCGCCTTCTGGCGAAACACTTTCGCGACGCGGCAGCAAACGATGTCGTTGTCCTGCCCCGCATTAAGGCGCTCGGTGAAGTTGATCCCAGCGAAGACCTTTATCCTGAGAATGATCTCTCCGGTGATCCAGCGGTCACCATACCGCCAGCAATCGAACCCCTGTCTCGCCAGCTCATCCTAACGAAACTCATCCTCGCCTGGGGTGAGGCCATGGGCAATCATAGATCGGGCACGCCCCTGCTGGTACCGGCTTCGCCTGCGGATGCGAGTTACCTTGCAGTCGATCTTGGCGATCTGATGGACCGCGCTACAAGCGAACGCGTCCCATGGACACGCCTCGGCGATCTCGTACCCGATGACTACGCCAACTATTGGCAGCTCACGCTCGACTTTCTCAAAATCGCGACTGAGCACTGGCCGCAGATTCTCAGTGCCATGGGGAGGATCGATGCCGCTGAACGACGCGACCGACTGATCGCTGCTGAAGCCCGCCGGTTAGAGGGAATCGGCTTGCCCGTCATCGCAGCAGGATCAACAGGTACTCTTCCATCGACGGCGGATTTTCTGGCAACGATTGCGCACAAAACAAATGGCGCGGTGGTTCTGCCCGGCCTGGACATGTTCCTCGAAGATAACGTTTTCGACGCGATCGGTGGACCGATCAATCCAGGCGAGGCCGTAAACAGTCATCCGCAATACGGTATGAAGCGCCTCTTGGGTGAGTTTATCGGGATTGAACGCAGAGACGTCGTTGAGCTTGACCGAAGCGAACGGCCTTTGGAAAATCGGACGAGCCTTGTGGGCGATGTCATGCTTCCAGCGCCGCGAACGGACCTTTGGGGCGAAGCGCATCGGAAGCTCTCCGACGCTGATCTCGACTGTGCGCTCGCCGATATCGCACTCATTGAAGCGGAAACCGATACGCAAGAAGCGCTCGCAATTGCCTGTGCGCTTCGCAGGTTCATCGAAACCGACACGGGCACGGCATGTCTCGTGACACCAGACCGGTCCCTCGCCCGCCGGGTCGCACTGGAACTCAACCGTTGGGGTCTTTCGGTTGACGATTCCGCAGGCCGGCCTCTGGCGAAAACTCCACCCGCAATCCTCGCACAACTGATCGCTGAAACGGTTTTGAGCGGGCTGGACCCGGTCAAGCTTCTTGCCCTTCTCAAACACCCGATGGCCGTTTTTGGGATGGAACCGGGCGAGGCCAGGCGTGCCGCCAGGGTCCTTGATCTTGCCGTTCTAAGAACGCCCCGCATATCCGGTGGCAGCACGGCATTGTTAGAACGGGTGCGAGCCTTCGCGGGAAACACCAAAGGGGGAACAGAAGACGATAGGGCTTCAGATCTGAGGAACGCTGAGGACCAAACATCAAAGCGGCGGTCGCACCCCGCAATCGAAACACTCACGTCCGACGATTTCGATCTCGCTCTTCGCCTATGTGAAGCTTTACACGCGACCCTCACCCCGCTTGAAATCTTGTTCGACAGAGCAGGAACACCCCCACTTTCCGAATTTGCTGAAGCCCACAAAGCCGCTTTCTCCGCCATCGTTGGAAACGACCAAACCGCGACGCGACAGCTCTTCAATCATTTTGATGCTCTTGCCTCCGGCTCTAGTCGGGACCTTGACATCACAGCGTTCGATTATCCTCCGCTCTTTCGAGCACTCCTGAGCGGGACAAGCGTCCCTGACACCGGTCCGGGTGACCATCGTTTGCTTATTCTGGGTGTCCTTGAGGCAAGGCTTCTTTCTCCGCATTTGATCGTGCTTGGCGGGCTGGATGAGGGAAGCTGGCCACGTCCCGCCGAAACGGACGCCTTTATGTCGCGCGGTATGCGTGCCGTCATGGGCCTCGAAGCCCCGGAACGTCGGATCGGACTGTCTGCCCACGATGTCGTTCAAAGCCTCGGGACAAAAAAGGTCATCTTAAGCCGGACGAGGAAGCGCAGCGGCTCACCGCAAGTCCGTTCCAGGTGGCTACAACGCCTTACTGCTGTGATCGGCAAAGAGCGGGAGGAGACACTTCTTGAGCGGGGGTCGCTCTATCTGGGCTATGCTCGTGCTCTCGATCAGCCGAAGAACGAAGACGCAAAAGGCGCCGAACGTCCCAATCCAAAACCACCTGTTTCAGCCCGGCCCAATCAGCTTTCTGTCACCCGTATCGAGACATGGGTCCGCGATCCCTATGCAATCTACTGCGAACGTATTCTGAATCTGCGACCGATCGATCCGCTGGGAGCCGTGCCGGATTTCGCAACCCGCGGAAACCTGGTTCATCAAGCATTGGATAGCTTTATCGCCGGCTGGGATGGCCCCTTTGATCAATCTGCAAAATCCCGGCTTTTAGAACTCGGGTCGACCCTTTTCAAAACCGAGCTGAAAGACTTCCCCGAAATAAGGGCCGCGTGGTGGCCGCGTTTCCAACGTCTCGCACAGGCGTTCGTCGCGTTTGAAGCCGGTCGTGATCACGAGATCAGCAAACGGCATACGGAAGTCTTTGCCCGTCTCGCGATCCCGGTCGATGGGCTCGATTTCTTTCTAACGGCTGAAGCTGACCGGATTGATGAACGCATGGACGGTACGCTTTCCGTCATCGATTTCAAAACCGGCGACCCTCCTAATCCCAAACAGGTCAAATCTGGCCTTGCGGCACAACTTGCCCTTGAAACCGCGATGATTCAGGCTGGGGCTTTTGACTTTCTCGGCCACTTATCGAACTGCAACGTAGCCGAGCTCGGCTGGCTGAAACTCGATGGGCTCAGCGACGAGGTGGCGCTCCGATCAGCAGTCGAAACGCCCAGGAAAGACGAACCGGCGTTCTCACCAGACGACCTTGGCGCGCTCGCCCTTGAGCAGATCACCTCGATGGTACGGGCTTACCGGAATCCCGATCAAGGCTACATGTCCCGCCCGCGAGTTGACTTTCAGTTCCGCCATGAAGGCCCCTTCGATCATTTGGCGCGGGTCAAAGAATGGCTGGCCGCCGAAGAAGGCGAGGCGTGATGGACCTCGACATAAAGAAACCTGTTCTTGCCATCGATCCTGGAACAAAGCAGCGCCAGAAAACTGCATCCGACCCGGCACTATCGGCTTGGGTCGGCGCGAATGCCGGTTCAGGAAAAACATTCGTGCTTGCGCGGCGGGTTATCCGGCTTCTCCTGCAAGGCGCAGACCCGTCTCGGATCCTCTGTTTGACGTTCACGAAAGCGGCTGCTGCTGAAATGTCAGAGCGGGTTTTTAATGCCCTCTCGGAATGGACAACGCTTGATCATGCCTCCCTGTCGGCCACGCTGGAGGGCTATCTCTCACGACCGCCCCAAGCCCATGACATTGTTGAAGCGCGTCGACTGTTCGCCCGCGCCCTGGAGACTCCCGGGGGCCTTAAAATCCAGACGATCCACGCTTTTTGCGAACGGCTCCTGCACCAGTTTCCGGTGGAAGCGAATGTGGCAGGACATTTTGAGGTCCTCGATGACAATGGAAAGGCGGAGCTTATCCATGAGGCGCGCGCAGAGACCCTGCTTGCCGGTGAACGAGACCCTGAAAGCGAGCTTGCTCAGGTTCTGACGCTTGCACTCTCAACAAGCGGAGACATGGCGATTTCCAGCGCGCTCGATCAGATTCTCCTGCAACGAACGAACATTTCGAAATGGATTGAGGCTAAGGATGGTCTGCCGGGGGCGCTCCAAGATCTGACCCGATTTCTTGGCCTGAATGCAGATGAGACAGCGCCGGCGCTCAAGGCCCAGATCACCGCATCGCCTTATTTCACAAAGGACCATTTCGGTTTCCTCGCATCGGAATTCGAAGCAAGCTCGACCCGATATGAGAAACGCGCACCGCTTGCCAGACGTCTTACGGCCTCGGGCGATGAGGATGACTTACGGGAGGCGCATCTCGGCTTCTTTTTGAAAAAAGACGGAACCGGACTGTCGAAAGCCTTCTTTGCGCCGAAAGGGGTCTTTGCTTCAGATCCTGACCTTGAATCCCGTATGCTCCGTGAACAGG
>JBCDCU010000115.1:0-10020 GCA_039181265.1 Pseudomonadota bacterium
ACCGCCGTAAAGGACAGGGCACCGTGCAGAATGGGCCAACCGGGTACGAAGTTTGAGCCATCGATGACGTCGCATCCCGAAAAACCTGCAGCAGCTGGATCGAGTAAGGTGCTCCGACAGGGCTGACCGAGATAGGATTGATTATGGAATTCAATATTGCGTTTTCCGCAACGGCGGATGATTTGGAAGGGCTTACCATCCTGCTGTGTGCGGAAGAGCGCGCGCTTTCAGGCGAAGCTGCAGCTATTGTTCCCGAAGCTTTGTTCAACAGGGCTGCCGATGCGACGAAATTTTCCGGAAAATCGCTTTCGACACTCGATTTGATTGCGCCCGAAGGCGTCGCGAGCGACCGGTTGATGATAATCGGTCTCGGCGATACGACCAAGATGCTTGAGGCGGACTGGTTGAAGCTTGGAGGCAAGATCGGCGGCGCGATCGTATCAAGCGGGCTTGAACGGGCAACGATCCTTTTGAAGCGACCTGACGATCAATCAATGAGCATTGAGCAGATCATGAATGTCGTGAGCGGCATGAAGCTCCGGTCCTACAAGTTCGATCGCTACAAAACGAAGAAGAAAGACAAGGACGAAGACAACGAAGAAACGAAGGTTTGCGATGTCTTTGTTGCGGTGGAGGACTCGGCAGCATCTACAGAAACCTGGGCGCGCGAAAGCGGCGTCATCGATGGTGCAATCCTTGCGCGTGATCTGGTGAACGAGCCACCGAATGTGCTCGGACCAGTCGAATTTGCTGATCACGCCAAGGCGCTTGAGAAACTCGGCGTCGAGGTTGAAATCCTGGATGAAACGGAAATGTCCGATCTTGGGATGCGCGCATTTCTCGGGGTAGGGCAAGGATCTGTTCGTCCGCCGCGTCTCGCAGTGATGAAATGGATGGGCGGCGCCAAAGACGCCGATACACTCGCCTTCATCGGTAAAGGCGTTGTTTTCGATACAGGTGGCATTTCCTTGAAACCGGGCGCCGGTATGGAAGACATGAAGGGCGACATGGGCGGTGCAGCGGCTGTGATCGGTCTCATGCATGCCTTGGCCGCCCGTAAGGCCAAGGCGAATGTGGTTGGTCTCCTCGGCCTTGTTGAGAACATGCCTGACGGGAATGCCCAAAGACCGGGTGATATCGTCACGACCATGTCGGGTCAGACAGTGGAAATCATAAACACAGATGCGGAAGGGCGCCTCGTGCTTTGCGATGTGCTGACTTACACCTCTCGCGAATTCTCACCGAAATTCATGATTAATCTCGCGACCCTGACCGGTGCAATCATTGTGGCTCTCGGCCATCATAAAGCGGGGCTTTATTGCAATGACGATGACCTGGCGCTCCAGATTGCGGGGGCCGGGCGCGCAACGGGCGAAGAAGTCTGGCGGATGCCGCTTGGGCCTGAATACGACAAGATGATCGATTCCAAATTTGCCGATATGAAGAACGTCGGCGGCCGAATGGCGGGATCGGTAACGGCTGCGCAATTCCTGAAACGTTTTGTTGGTGACACGTCCTGGGCGCATCTTGATATCGCCGGGACAGCAATGGGATCACCGCAGACGGAAGTCAACAAATCCTGGGCGTCAGGTTATGGTGTCAGGTTGCTCGACCGGCTTGTGCGCGACAATTACGAATAAAGCATCTAGCGGCGCGATTGAACGCAACCGTTGCGATCACTCGCCAACCTCGCCGTACTCAGCATTGCCCGCGCGGTCGATCGCATGGGCAATTCGGTATCCGGTGAGGAGCTCCTCATAGTAGGCAATCTTTAAAAGGTGATCGAGCCTTGCCGCGCGCCAGTCCTCTGCGCGGCTGAGCGCGAACTCTGCGCTGCGGCGATAGACCTCTGCATGTTTGCGCCAACTTTCAAGGCGCAAGCGAAACGCCTTTCGCGTGAGGTTGGTCGAGAACTGGCCCTGCTGACCAATGAGATTGAGATCCCTCGCGAAGTCAGGAAGGGTCAGATCTTCTTCGCAGGGAAAGGAACAGTCCGGCGGCTTAGGAACCGAGAAGGCAACCGGTACGGTGACGGTTGTTTCCGCCTTGGCAAGTGAGAAGGCTGCAAGTGAAGCGATTGCAAGACTGCAAAGAAGCAGGACGGTTTTTTGCTTGATCATACGGGTGTTTCTTTCAGATCGGCAGCACGCATGATTCGCACTGTCCACCGCGCTTACGCTAAACAAACCATGCTTTTCCTGTTAGCGTCGAGAAACAACAGACTCAAAGATTCAGCCAGCTTCCCACAGGAATTGTCCGTTCTCATGACTGAAGTCCTCTATTATCACCTTGTGAACGAGCCGCTGGAGAACGTCTTGCCGAAGCTTCTCGAAAAATGCCTTGAACGCGGCTGGCGGGTGGTTGTTCAAACCGGCCACGAAGCGCGAGTGGAAGCGCTCAACCAACAGCTTTGGACCTATCGGGATGAAAGCTTCCTTCCCCACGGGAGCCGGGACGACGGCAACGTCGAAGACCAGCCGATCTTTCTTACTGATCAGGATGAAAATCCAAACAAAGCGACGATACGGTTTCTGATCGAAGGCACCGAGATTGCCGATCTCTCGCCCTATGAACGCGTGATTTATGTCTTTAACGGCCATGACGAAGCGGAACTTGCCCATGCGCGCAGCCGTTGGAAGATCGACAAGGAGGCCGGCCACGCGGTCACCTATTGGGCGCAGAATGAGCGTGGCGGCTGGGAGAAAAAAGCGTGAACGCAAAGGATGAAGACTTCCAAAAACGCCGGGAGGCCGCCCGCGCCCAACTGTCCGCGCTTCCCGGGAACGATGCGCCGGATGCAGCAGGCCGTCGGCACTTTTTTGATGCGGTCTACGAGCGGGCTGCTGGCGATGAAGCCGCCATCCCCTGGGCGGATCTCGAAGCGAAGCCGGAGCTTCTCTCCTACCTTGCCGATCATCCAGGGAAGCGGAGGAGGGCGCTCGATATAGCTTGTGGACTTGGCGATAACGCGGAAGCGCTCGCGAATGCTGGATACACAACGATCGCGTTCGATATTGCGGAAGAGGCGATTGCGTGGGCAAAGAAACGATTTCCCGAAACTGCCGTTTCCTATGAGACGGCGGATTTGTTCAATCCACCTGAAAGCTGGGCGCCGGGATTTGACCTAGTCCACGAATGCTACACGCTCCAGGCCCTACCGCCGGAGGGTGTTGAGGAGACAGCGCGAGCCATCTGTCGGCTCGTCGCACCAGGGGGGACGCTTTTGGTCTACAGTCGCACGCGCCCCGATGGCGCCGATGCTGATGGTCCGCCCTGGCCGCTTGAAGAAACGAATCTACGCCTTCCCGAACGATTTGGCCTCACCCAGGTGTCGGATAAACGCTTTTCGATTTCACGAGGAGACCGGGTGATCGATCACAGTTTCGCAGTCTGGCATCGGCCTGCCTAGACCTCAGATCTCTCTTTCGATCGCATCGAGCTTTTCCTGCTTTTCCCGATCATCCAGAAACGAGGCAGCGAACGAGTTTTTCGCAAGCTGGATGATTTCCTGTGGGGACAGCGATAGACCGTCAGCAATCGCCCGGAAGTTATCATTCACATAGCCCCCGAAATAGGACGGGTCGTCGGAGTTGACGGTTACCAAGAGCCCCTGATCTAAGGCTTTTTTTACCGGGCTTTCGGCGATGGTTTGAATGCCTTTCAATCTCAGATTGGACAGTGGGCACATGGTGAGTGGCATTTGCTCCATCTTTAAACGAGCAATCAAAGCTGGCTCGTCAAAGGCGCGATAGCCATGATCGACCCGTGCGACTTTGAGGTCATCCAGCGCCTCTTTCACATAAGCGGCAGGGCCTTCCTCGCCTGCATGGGCGACCGGAATGAAGCCTTCTTCGCGCGCTGCCCTAAAGACGCGAGAGAATTTTGAAGGCGGGTGACCGCGTTCAGATGAATCGAGACCGACACCATATATTGCGTCCTTGTGATGACACGCGCATTCAAAGGCTTCGAATGCACTTTCTTCCGGCAGGTGCCGCAGGAAGCACATGATGAGCTTTGAAGAGATGCCAAGGGCTTTGTGACCTTCCTCAAGGGCGCGCGTAACACCTGAAAGGACCGTGTCGAAGGAAACGCCGCGCTCCATGTGCGCTTGCGGATCGAAGAAGATTTCCACATGGGTCACCCGGTCGGCGGCGACCCGCTCAAGATAGGCATAGGTGAGATCGTAAAAATCGCGCTCCTCTACGAGAACGGACATGCCGAGATAGTAGAGATCGAGAAAGTCCTGCAGGCAGTCAAACTCGTAAGCTTTCGCGATATCTTCAACGGTCTCGTAGGGAAGGGTCACATTATTGCGTTTGGCGAGAGCCAGCATCATCTCCGGCTCAAGGGTTCCTTCGATGTGAAGATGAAGTTCGGCCTTCGGGAGAACGTTGATGAGGTGGTCAATCGTCTTGTCCATCATGCGCTCCTGAAGCCGAATGGCACTGTGTATTCAGTATCGTAGCGGTTTCGTTCCGAATCAATAAAAAGCGCCAATTAGCGTTCGCATTTCAAGCGCCGGCTTCTTCCAGGGCCTCGCTTTTTTCGAGCCAGGCTTCCTCGGCATCTTCGAGTTCGCGAGCGAGGCGCGCCCGTATTTTCGCAAGTTCGGTCGCTTTTTCCGGATGATCGGTGAAGAGGTTCGGTATTGCCATTTTTTCGTCGGCAAGGGCGATCTTCTTCTGGAGAACCGAGATCGTCTTCTCCAGCGTTTTTATTTCCGCCCTGAGCGGAGCGATTTCCGCGCGCTTTTCAGCCGCTTCCCGCCGCCGCTCTGCGGCATTGGCCGAGGAATTGACCCGATTCGCGTCCGGCTTCTTCTCATTCCCTGTTTTTTGCTGAGCCTTTTTCGTTTGAAGGATATAGGCGCGGTATTCGTCGAGGTCGCCCTCATACGGTTTGACAGTGCCGTCCGCGACGAGCCACAGGCGGTCGGCTGAGGCCTCGATCAAATGCCGGTCGTGGCTGATCATAATGACGGCACCCTCGTATTCGTTGAGGGCGTGAACGAGCGCCTCGCGACTATCGATATCAAGGTGGTTTGTCGGCTCATCTAGGATGATCAGATGCGCGCCGTTGAATGTTGCGAGACCGAGGAGAAGACGGGCTCTTTCGCCGCCCGAGAGGTTCTTCGCCGGCGTGTCCATTTTTGACGCATCGAGCCCGATCTGAGCGGTTCGTGCCCGGGCCTGCGCTTCCGTCACATTGTCCGATCCGTTTTCCATCATCGCACGGACATGATCATAAGCGCTTTCATTCGGCCGCAATTCATCAAGCTGGTGCTGGGCGAAATACGCAATCTGCATGTTGTGATGCGCTTTCATGCGACCTGACTGGATTTTCAACCGGCCGGACAGAAGCTTTGCGAGTGTCGATTTGCCGTTTCCATTTGCCCCCAGAAGGCCAATTCGATCATCCGGGTTGAGGGAAAGTCCGACTTTGTTGAGGACGGGTTGATCGGGTTGATAGCCGACCGCGCCCTCATCGATGTGAATGATCGGCGGCGAGAGTTGTTTCTGCGGATTGGGAAACCGGAAGGGTTTCACCTTTTCATCCACCATGGCAGCAATCGGTTCCATGCGCTGGAGCGCTTTCAACCGTGATTGGGCCTGCTTGGCTTTCGTTGCCTTTGCACGAAAGCGCTCGACAAACGCCTCCATATGGCGACGCTGATCCTCCTGTTTTGCTTTGAGTTTCAGTTGCAGGGCCTGGCGTTCTCGGCGCTGGCGATCGAATATGTCATAGCCGCCGCGATAGACGGTGAGTTTTGCCTGATCAAGATGGACGATCGTGCTGACACATCGGTTAAGGAGGTCGCGATCGTGACTGATTAAGAAAACGGTGTAGGGATAGCGGTTGATGTAGTTCTCAAGCCAGATTGTCCCTTCAAGGTCGAGATAGTTGGTCGGCTCATCGAGAAGAAGAAGGTCGGGTTCGGAGAACAATACCGCAGCCAGAGCAACGCGCATCCGCCAACCGCCTGAAAAGGCAGCGCAGGGTTGCGCCTGCTGTTTGGCATCGAACCCGAGGCCATGGAGGATCGCGGCGGCGCGGGCTTCAGCACTGTGCGCTCCAATGTCTGCAAGGCGAAGCTGGATTTCCGCGATCCGATTGGGATCGGTGGCGGTTTGCGCTTCTTCGAGGAGCGTCAGGCGCTCGCGATCAGCGGCAAGGACAGTATCAATTAGGGACACGTCAGTCCCGGGAGCTTCCTGGGCAACCTCTCCAATCCGAGCGCCTTTTTGAATGGATACGCTGCCTGACTCCGGCGCGATGTCATCTTTCAGGAGGCGAAAGAGCGTCGACTTTCCGGTACCATTGCGTCCAACAAGACCAGCCTTCGTACCGGCCGGAATCGCCATTGTTGCGCTCTCGAACAAGGTGCGCCCGGCTATTCTATAGGTGAGGTCGTTGACGTGCAGCATCGCGTCAGTTGGAAAGTTCCATCCGTTCGTAATTGAAATAAACCAGATCGAGCGACGGCGCAGTATCCGCAAGCCTTGTCAACAAGGCGTGGGCCTGGCCACGATGGTGTGTCTGGTGATTGAAAAAATGAGCCATCAGGGGTGCGAGCGGTGAACGGATCTCGCGCGGTGTTGTGATCGGCATATAGGTAATGTCGCCTGTGAGTTCGGCCTCGCTCAGACCATCCACCCAGGTGATTATGCGCTCATCTTCCTTTTTTCGGGCTTGTGCCAGTGCTGCCCGGTCTTCGTGAATAATTTCGTTCAGGTCGCGGTGTTCTGGACCCTGACCCGTGAAGCGCCGCATCCAGATCCGGTCTCCGACGAGGAGGTGGTTCAATGTACCGTGAACGGAGCCGAAAAACGCTTTCTCATCGCTATGATAAGCGGTATCGGATAGCGCGTTTGCTGCTTCGAAGAGCCTGGCGTTTGCCCAATGATTGTAGGCTGCAAACATCTCAAAATGCGCCTTCATGGCATCCGTCCTTTCTGCGTTCACCTCTGAAATTTTCTGGGCGCACCAAACAGGAGACAATCCTCTCATGTCAATCACACTCTACGACCTTTGTGGCGCCGACCAGGATATCCGCTTTTCACCGTTCTGCTGGCGCGCGAAGATGGCGCTTGCCCATAAAGGCGTGACCTACGATGGCGTGCCAACGCCTTTCACAAAGATTCCCGAAATCGAAGGGGGTGCGACGAAAACAGTTCCTTTCCTCGTTGATGGCGATACCAAAGTCGGCGGTTCCTTCCAGATCGCCCTCTACCTTGAAGAAAAATACCCGGATGCGCCGACCCTCTTCGGTGGTGAAACAGGGCTGGCTCATGCGCGTTTCGTTGAAGGATTTGCGAACACGGTTCTTATGGGCGGTTTCGCTCAACAGGTCGTCAAGAATGTCTATGACCGTCTAGACGAGGTCGATCAGGTCTATTTCCGCGAGAGCCGGGAGAAGCGCTTCGGAACGACGCTGGAAGCTCTTCACGAGGCGCGCGAAGGAAAACGCGATGCCCTCAAAGCATCCCTCAATCCGTTGCGGATGATGCTTGGCAGCCAACCGTTTATCGGTGGCGAAAGCCCGCTTTATTCCGATTACATCTGTTTCGGACCATTCAAATGGGCAAGTCTCGTTTCGGATGTTCCACTGCTTGCTGATGATGATCCCGTCAAAACCTGGTTTGATGCGATCGATGGACGCCACAACGCGCTTTAAGTGCGCTAGGCGGGCCTATACCAGACTTTGGACAAATTGGTGAGCGCGCGGCCTTGTGGGATGAGAGGCCGGGCGTTATACAGCGCGCCAATGACCCTCAAATAAGAATACGGAACAAACAATGGCGATCGAACGCACTTTTTCCATGATCAAGCCGGATGCAACCGCGCGGAACCTTACAGGAAAAATCACCGCAATGCTTGAAGAGGCTGGCCTCAGGGTTGTCGCCTCCAAGCGTGTGTGGATGTCCCGTAAGGACGCTGAAGCATTCTACGCCGTTCACAAGGAGCGGCCCTTCTTTGACGAACTTTGCGAGTTCATGTCGTCCGGCCCGACTGTGGTTCAGGTGCTTGAAGGCGAGAATGCAATTGCCAAGAACCGCGACGTGATGGGTGCGACCAACCCCGCTGAAGCGGCGGAAGGCACGATCCGGAAGGCTTTCGCCGAATCGATCGGTGAGAATTCCGTTCACGGTTCCGATGCGCCGGAAACCGCCGCTGAGGAAATTGCTTTCTGGTTCCCCGGTCGTGAGATTGTCGGCTGACTATCGAAACCGTCTCCTGCCCGCTTTGTAAAGCGCAAGAAACCGCCGCGATCAGCGAACGCGACCGGAAGGGAAATGCGTTGCAGACGAGGCTCTGTCTTAATTGCGGCCTCGTCTTTAACAACCCGATCCCGGATGAAGCGGCCCTGAAGCGTTTCTATTCGGAGGATTACCGGCGCGACTACAAGAACACCGAAGTTCCCAAGCTGCGCCACCATGTGCGCTATGCGAAACGGGTGACTGCACAGATTGCAGCCAATCCTGGCATTTACCGAAAGGCCCACCGTATCCTTGATATCGGCTCGGGAAGCGGAGAGGCGCTTGCACTCTTCTCAAAACTCGGGTTCGAAGCAGAAGGCGTCGAACCGACCCGAGCCTATGCGGAATATGTGACCCAGACCTTCGGATGTCCGGTCTTTTGCGGTTCAATTGATGACTTTTCTGTAGAAGAGCCATTCGATTTCGTTCGTCTGCACCACGTACTCGAGCATATGCGGGATCCGGTCGAAAAACTGCTGCTCATTTCCCGGCTGATGAGCGATACTGCGATCTTGCATATTGAAGTTCCCGATTTCCGCGGTTATTGCCGCTCAAAGTCACCGGGCAATGTTTTTCACTACGGCCATATCTACAATTTCTGTGAAGAAACATTGTTGATGACTGCAGCGCGGGCTGGTTTTCGCGAGGTGGCGCGCCACCAGCCGACGAGTATCTACTTCGCGAAGGCAGAGCCGTTCGAAACCAGCCCAGATCCTGAGGCCGCCAAAGCCTTGCAGGATCTATACGGTGAGCATCGCGCTGGCGCTTTTGACAAAGGGCGGCAATCATCAGGCGTCCGGCTTTTCGGACGGGTGCGTCGTGTCTTGAAAGAACAGGTTGAGATCGGCCGGTTGGGATCACCAGCGCGCATTATCGAGCATTTTGCGGACCAAATCGCTCCTGTTCTCCGATAATGTGTAGGGTCTTCGCCTGCTAAGACGTCCATCGGCTGAGGGCAGCGTCGTCCGTTTCCTTCGCATCCACCCAGCCGCCTGGCGTGCCGTCCTTTGGATGTTCTTTCTTCCAGAAGGGAGCACGAGTTTTCAGGAAATCCATCACAAATTCCGCAGCCTCAAAAGCTGCGCGACGATGGCGGGAACTTGCGGCAACCAGGACAATCGGCGCGCCGGGCTGAAGTTTCCCATGACGGTGAATGGCCGTCAGCGCATCAAGTGGCCAGCGCTCTGCGGCTTCTTTGCAGATCCGGGCAATCTCGGCCTCTGCCATACCTGGATAGTGATCGAGCTCAAGAGCGGACAAACGTCCGTCCTCGTCGCGACAATAGCCTGTAAACGTGACAAGCGCACCGACATTGGCATGCGCATCGCCCGTCATCGTCTCAGCTTCTGCATTGATATCGAAAGGTTCGTTTTGAATGCGAACTGTGATGGACGTCATGTCCCTTTTCCTAACCGCCTGTCATCGGTGGAAAGATTGCAATTTCGCGCGCACCAGCAATCGGTGTTGCGGGATCCACATGCTCCTGATCGATCGCAGCGCGCAATTGCGATGCATTTTTGAACAAGGCGTAATTGTCGCCGCGTTCGCCAAGATGCTCCATGAGGTCTGCGATGGTTGCAACGGTTGCGGGCGGCGTGATCTCTTCCTCAGCAACACCAACTTGTTCGCGCACCCACGCGAAATAGACAAGTTTCATCGATCATCCTCCAGAAGATGCCGGATGCCCGCCCGGAAATAGTCGTATCCCGTGATCAGCGTCACAGCAGCAGCGATCCATAACAGGGCAAGCCCGATTGTGACA
>JBCDCU010000116.1:0-10010 GCA_039181265.1 Pseudomonadota bacterium
CATTAATAAAATTAATGCTAGCATTGCGCATGTCCGGCAGCCCTCAAGACCTTCCGCCTTTAACATGGTTGCGCGCCTTCGAAGCGGCGGCCAGGCATTTGTCTTTTACCCGTGCGGCTACTGAGGTGAACCTCACTCAATCGGCCATCAGCCAGCATGTGCGCAGCCTCGAAGCCTTCCTCGGACGCGAGCTCTTCATACGCAAAACGCGCGCACTGGAATTGACGGAAGACGGCAGCAATTATCTGCCGGTCGTGCGTGAAGCCTTCAACATGCTGGCGAGCGGCACCCGCGCCTTTACCGGGGCGGACCGGGGACGAAATCTGGTGTTACAATGTAATATGGCGTTCTCGGTGTTTTGGCTCGCCCCGCGCCTGCACCGGCTCTACGCTGAATATCCCTGGATTGTCCTCAATATCGTAACGCCGATCTGGGACCCTGAACGCCACGCAGCAAACGCCGCCATGGAAATTCGTTTCGGACGCCCGGATGACATGTCGCCCGCTGCAGAACGGCTCGCCCATGAAAGATTCTTTCCGGTCTGTGCGCCGGATTATCACAAGGGTGAGGTGGATCTCGAGAAAGCAATCTTGATGGATTGCGCAGGGCTCACCGGGTCGTGGGGGACCTGGTTTAAATCTCAGGGGAAAACCTTCGACCGAGATGGCAGTGTCACGCTCACCTCGACTTTCGTTATCGCCATACAAGCGGCAATCCATCGGGCAGGCGTTGCGATGGCGCACGACACACTCGTATCAGATCTCTTGTCGAACAGAGTTTTGCTCCGCCCCTTCGATCACGCTCCCGAACTCTCGGAAGCCTACTTTCTTCTCTCACCCCAGACCCATGCGGCGACACCGGCATCACGCGCTTTCGAGGAATGGCTTCGGTCTGAGATGGCACGTTTCTCACAAGATGCGCCAGGTTGATCCGCGCAAGCCCAACTGCGCTTACCAAAACAAATATGTGGAAAGCGGGGAGCGTCTTGCCTGCTCATTCACACGTTCATAATCGGCGCATAGAAGGAAATAAGCGCTGGCGGGGGCGCAGAGAATCGCACTATTCCTCTGATTCCAGCAAGGAGGCGACAATGGATGATTATCCGATCTTCATCCGCAGGCCCAATCCAGAACGTGAAGACGACTGGAGCCTTTTCAAGGATGGAGCGCTTATTGGCCGTGTGATGCGCGACCTTGATAAACCGACCGATCACAGGTGGTCGTGGCGCGATCTTGGAAGTGCTGCAGAGCAATCCGGCGTCTCGGATAGTTTCGAAGCAGCCTTTGATGCCGTGAAAACGCGCCATCTCTGACAGAAAAACGCTTCACCCGTTTGGCCACTTCCGGCAACCGGAAACCTCTCATTGGGATAAAACCTGAGCCAATTCATCACGTGGCATCAGCGCGATCGTGATCGAACGAGAGCGCCTTTGTCCCCTCGTGCTATTGTGTGGGTTGGTCTCGCGCCCACCTGAAAGGCATGAGGCCCTCATTGGGTCAAGATGATCCAACAGGAGGATAGATGATGAAATGGATGATTGCAGCGCTGATGGTGCTCACCTCCGCAGCAGCCGTTAACGCCGGGTCCGGCAAGAACCCGAACTACGACGGACCGACCGTGAACTTCCGATTCCACAACCTCGATGTCGTCGATATTCGCGAATTGGATTGCGACAGGCTTCTCACTTTCGCCAAAGCCAAGGGTGTGTTTCAGGCCAAGAAGCCTGGCATTATCGTCGCTGGTGATTCCCTTGATTGCAATGTGATCCAGACCTTTGACTATGATTTCTTCCGGCCCACGGGCGCCTTTGTTCGCGTGCGCGATGGCCGCTGCAATGTATGGAGTTGCGACGGTATCATCAGATCGGGTGGAGACTGATCTGAGACGGACCTAGCGTCCTTTAAACGTTGGCGTTTCCTTTTTGAGGAAGGATGAAAGCCCGTTCGGTGCGTCTTCGGTGCGCATCATTCCGGCGATGGAGCGCGTTTCCCTGTCGAGCTGCGTTTCCATCGTATCGGAATAGGCGGTCGTCAGCATCCGTTTCAGGTTACCGTAGGCAAGTGTCGGGCCCTGTGCGAAGTCTTTTGCAATTTTGCCCGCCTCGCTCATCAAATCGTCTGGTGACACGACTTTTGTCACGAGCCCCCAGTCCATCGCTTCGCTCGCTGTCAAAAGGCGATTGGTCAGGAGAAGCTCCTTCGCCCGCAAAAGACCAACATGCTTGGCGAGGAAATAGGTCGATGAGCCATCCGGCGTGAGGCCGGAGGCCGTATAGGCTGACACGAATTTGGCGCGCTCCGATGCAATCACGACATCGCCTGCAAGCGCCATGGAAAAACCACCGCCCGCAGCCGTCCCGTTAACGGCGATGACCAGCGGCTGATTGGCCTGCGCAAAACGGATAAGCGCGCCGTGAAGGTCGCTCGCCATGCGGGTCAGCAGTGTTTCTTTGCCGCCTCCAGCATCCTCCATCTCCTGAAGATCGCCGCCAGCGCAAAACATCTTCCCCGTAGCAGTGAGCAGGATTGCCCGGACATTCGGGTCAGTGGTGAGTTGGATCGCCGCCTCGTGCAATTCACTCGCCATCTGCCGATTGAGTGCATTCGCGTTATCGGGACGGTTGATTGTAATCGTTCCCACTTGATCCGCGATCGTCAAATTGATTGTCTGAAATGACATGATGGCTGCTCCTCCCTGTGCCTCTAGAGCGTTGGGGAGCTTTGCAGCGACAGGGAGGAATTGCAACGATGATCAAACTGCACCACGCGCCGGAAACGAGATCCGTCAGAATTCGCTGGCTTCTGGAAGAACTCGCCCTCGATTACGACCTCGTGTCATACAAGCTCGGCGATCCTGCGATGCGGGCACCGGACTATCTCGCGATCAGCCCGCTTGGCCGTGTGCCGGCGCTTCAGGATGGAGACGTTACGCTTTTTGAGAGTGGTGCCATCGTCCAGTATATCCTGAAAACTTATGGCGAAGGCCGCTTTGAACCGGATGCGTCCTCGCCCGAATATGCTCAATTTCTGCAATGGATCCACTATGCAGAAGGCATGATCATGCCGCAGATCAACATCATCGTTGTGGAGACGCTGTTTCTGTCGCCGGAAAAACGCAGCGAGACCAACGTGGCGCGGGCGAGAAAACTGCTTGAACGCATGATGCCACCCATTGAGGCAGCCCTTGAAGGGCGTGATTTCCTCTGCGGCGAATTCAGTGCTGCCGACATGATGACGGGACATGCGACCATTGTTTCGACCCGTATTGGCGGCGTGGACACGTCCGATAAGCCCAACATCAAAGCTTATGTGGACCGTCTTGAAGCGCGTCCGGCGCTGCAAAAGGCCCGGTCGGCGTGAGCGGGAAAGGGACCGTTCTCATTGTCGGAGCGGGGGATGATATCGGCGCGGCGGTCGCACGCCGGTTCGCGAGAGGAGGCTATACGGTATGTGCGGCCCGGCGCACTGCCGAGAAGCTCGAAGGCCTTGTCACATCGATTAGGGATGATGGCGGATCTGCCTATGGATTTCCACTCGATGCCCGCAAAGAGGATCAGGTTAAGGCGATTTTCCGGACCATCGAAGACGATATCGGACCACTTGACTGCGTGATTTTTAATCCGGGTGCGAATGTCAAATATCCGATCCGGGAAACATCGACGAAAATCTTTGAGAAGGTCTGGGAACTCTGCTGTTTCGCCGGCTTCCTCTGTGGTCGTGAGGCGGCAGATTACATGGTCCCACGCGGACGCGGTTCGATATTCTTCACAGGTGCGACGGCAAGCATGCGCGGTGGAAGCGGGTATGCGGCCTTTTCATCCGGAAAATTCGGATTGCGCGCGCTTGCGCAAAGCATGGCGCGTGAACTTGGCCCTCAAAACATCCATGTTGCCCATCTCGTCATTGATGCCGGTGTCGATACGAAGTTCGTACGCGCCCTTTGGGAAGAACGTGGAATTGACCTGAAAGACGCACCGGAAGACACGCTGATGGACCCGCAATCAATCGGCGAGGCCTATTATCACTTGCATCACCAGAGCCGGGACGCATGGACTTTTGAAATGGATTTGAGGCCGTATGGGGAAACCTGGTGACGGTTTGGGGGCTAGTATGAAGCGAATGATCGACGCATGTATTCATGGAGCTGTAAACGCCGAGCCGGTCGGTAAATGGCGAGGGGGACATTGGCTATGACCAAACGCATCAGGACGGCGGTCGGCATCGTCGGGTCCGGGCCCGCTGGGCTTTTGCTGTCACAGCTTCTGGCAAGGCAGGGGATCGATACGATTGTGATCGACCGGCAGCCGCGTGAGTATATTGAAGGCCGTATCCGAGCCGGTGTCCTCGAATGGAGTACGGTCGAGGTCTTGAGCGACGCGGGCGTCGGCGAGCGGATGATGGCGGAGGGATTGCCACATGGCGGCTTCGATCTCGCCTTCCAGGGTGATCATCATCGTATCGATCTTGAAGGCCTCACCGGCAAGCGTGTGATGGTCTATGGGCAGACTGAAATCACGAAAGACCTTTTCGAAAAGCGCGCAACCGGCGGACAGATTTTTCATCTCGGCGTTTCGGATACGAGGCTTGAAGAAATCCATTCGGACAAGCCGAGGATTCACTTTCAAAAAGATTCAGAAGACTATGAAATAGAATGTGATTTTATCGCGGGATGCGATGGATTTCACGGCGTATCCAGGCAAGCGTTTCCATCAGACACAATCGCGCTTTTCGAGCGTGTCTATCCGTTCGGCTGGCTTGGTCTTCTAACAGCCCGCCCGCCCGTGGCCGAAGAGTTGATCTATACGAACCATGAGCGTGGATTCTCCCTGTGCTCGATGCGATCAAAGGCATTGAGCCGGTATTATCTGCAGGTTCCGGTCGATGAGACCGTTGAGGCCTGGTCGGATGATAGGTTCTGGGATGAATTGACAATCCGTCTCGGCGAAGACACGTCCCGGAGTCTGGAAACCGGGCCATCGATTGAAAAATCGATCGCACCGCTTCGCTCTTTCGTTGCCGAACCGATGCAATATGGACGGCTCTTTCTTGCCGGAGATGCAGCTCACATAGTTCCGCCGACCGGCGCAAAAGGTCTCAATCTCGCCGTCGCCGATGTACGGCTCTTATCCGATGCATTGATTGCGCATTACCGCGAAGGGACAGCAACGCTCCTTGAATCATATTCTGAGCGATGTCTTGCAAGAATCTGGAAGGTGGAACGTTTTTCCTGGTACCTGACGACCATGATGCATCAGTTTCCCGACAACAATGCTTTCGAGCAACGGATGCAGCGCGCTGAGTTCGAATATGTTGCTCAGTCGGAGTGTGCATCAATGGCGATTGCGGAAAACTATGTGGGCCTTCCGCTCGAACGAGGATAGGGTGAACGCGCGGTGGTTTCTTGCGTGGCCGCGATTGCAGGATTTGAGGGGGGTGTATGACGGACGAGAGTCGCGACCGGTTTGAAACGGGCATGAAGGTGCGGCGTGCCGTTCTCGGCGATTATCATGTCAATCGGGCTGAAGCTGAGAAGACCGATTTCGACGCGCCGTTTCAGACCCTTATTACGGAAGCAGCCTGGGGACATCTTTGGGCTGGCGACCACTTCACGAAGCGGGAAAGATCAATCGTGACGATCGCGCTTCTCGCAGCCCTCGGCCGCGATGACGAGGTCGCGATGCATGTTCGTGCTGCTCACAATACCGGGACGAGCAGGGAGGACATTCGCGAGGCTCTGATGCATGTCGCCATCTACGCCGGCGTTCCGGCTGCAAACCATGCGATAAAGATTGCCAAAGCCGTGTTCGCAGAGAGGGATGGAAGGAACAGGGAGCGAGGAGGGGAAAGTGGTTGAGGAAGCAAACGCCTTTCTGGCGCGGGACCACTCCACACAACCGGCAGCATTCACACCGGATTACAAGACAACGCGTTTGCGCGCGCCATCGCGACCGCTGGTGGTGATCCCGAATACGCTCACTGAAACCACCGGACCTGTTTTCGGAAGAGATCTAATCGGGGACCTCGATCATGACCTTATCCATAATGCCGCAGCGTCTGGGGAAGCTGCGATCGGCCCCCGCATCACCGTCCACGGACGGGTGACCGATGAATTCGGCAAAGGTGTGCCGGGCGTTCTGGTTGAGATCTGGCAGGCGAACGCGGCTGGCCGATACCGCCACATGAACGACGATTATCTTGCGCCGGTTGATCCAAATTTTGCAGGCGGCGGACGGACGATCACCGATGAGAACGGTGCCTACGCGTTCCTTACTGTAAAGCCCGGCGCCTATCCCTGGCCGAATGACGGCAATTCCTGGCGTCCGGAGCACATCCATTTCTCGGTTTTCGGCACAGGATTCGCGCAAAGATTGATCACGCAGATGTATTTCGAGGGTGATCCTCTGATTGCTATGTGCCCGATTGTCAAAGCGATTGGCGATGACGCGGCAATCGCTCGTTTGATCGCACCGCTCGATATGGAACACGCAACACCGATGGACCGTTTGGCTTACCGTTTTGATATCGTTCTGCGCGGCCGAAAGTCGACGTTGTTTGAAAACCGGCTTGAGGGAAACTAGGTCCATGGTCCAACAGCCGATCGCGAAGGAAACACCGTCCCAAACCGCAGGGCCCTACGTCCATATCGGTCTCGCGCCCGGATCTTGCGGAAACCGGCCGCTTGAGAATGGCGAGATTGGTTCCGTTCTCTACGACGCCGGGGTCAAGGGTGAACGCATCACGATTGAAGGAACGGTGTTTGACGGCGCAGGCGAGCCTGTGCGAGACGCCCTCATTGAAGTCTGGCAGGCAGACCACGAAGGGATCTACAAGAGCCCGGAAGATCCGCGAGACCCTGGTGATCCGGCGTTTCATGGTTTCGGGCGGGCCGTAAGCAATTTTGAGACCGGGTTATTCCGCTTTGAGACGATCAGACCCGGTCGGGTGCCGACTGCAGATGGCAGGTTCCAGGCTCCTCATATGCTGTTATGGATTGTCGCCCGCGGTATCAACATGGGTCTTCATACCCGCCTTTATTTGCCGGGCGACGAAACGGCAGACGATCCCGTGCTGCAATTGATCGACGAGGAATTGAGGCCTCGCGTGATCGCGATACAGGATGGCGAACTCTACCGGTTCGACATTCATCTTCAGGGAGAGAACGAAAGTGTCTTTTTTGATAACTGATCCGGATTTGATGTCAGACCATGAAGTCGCCCGAGCGAGGGCACGCCCATGTATTCTCTGTTGCGCGATAACCGGGTCGCTTCCAACGAAAAAGGATAATCCCGCGGTCCCGACGACAATTGATGAACAGGTCGAAAGCGCCCATGAGGCAGTGGAGGCCGGTGCATCGATCATTCACTGCCATGTCAGGAACGCCGATGAAACGCCGACATCCGATCCTGAGAAGTTCGCGCTCCTGAAGGAAGGGCTAGAAAAACACTGCCCTGGTATCATCGTTCAATTGTCGACAGGGGGACGATCCGGAGCTGGTCGCGAGCGCGGCGGAATGCTGCCGTTAAAACCGGACATGGCGTCGCTTAGCGTTGGTTCGAACAATTTTCCGACGAGGGTTTATGAAAATCCGCCTGATCTCGTTGATTGGCTCGCTGGTGAAATGCGCACCTTCGAGATCACACCGGAAATCGAAGCCTTTGATCTTTCCCACATTCTGCAAGCTGTGAAGTTGCATGGAGAGGGGAAACTCTACGGGAAGCTCTATGTTCAGTTCGTCATGGGCGTGAAGAATGCGATGCCTGTCGACCGCGATGTTTTTGAATTCTATGTCACCACGATGGCGAGACTTGCACCTGAAGCTCAATGGTGTGCTGCCGGAATTGGGGCAGGTCAGATCGTGGTGAACGAATGGGCTATCGCCGCCGGTGGGCACACACGCGCAGGTCTGGAAGACAATGTGCGGCTCGACCGCCACACCCTGGCGCCCTCAAACGCCGCACTCATCAAGCGGGCGGCGGATCTTTGCGAAAAATATCAACGGCCTGTGGCGACGATTGCGCAAGCCCGTGAAATCCTCGGCTTGAGGGCGCATTAGCGAATCCTGGCGAATTCACCATTCGTCCAGGCGGGAATTTCAGATGAGCTTCACACCCTTTAATGCACCGCTTCTCGCAGGCGTACTCGGTGATCTGGAGGTCGCTGCGTCTTTTTCGGTGAAAGCGGATCTTGCGGAAATGATCCGCTTTGAAATCGCGCTGGCAAAAGCTGAATTTGAAGCGGGTGTTATACCCGAAGAAGCTGCATCGGTGATCCGCGAGAGCTTGGGCGATTTCGAACCGGATGTCCGGGCGCTCGCGGCAGCGGCTGAAACGGATGGTATGAGTGTTCCTAACCTGATCGCACAGATGAGGGAAAAGATCGGTGAGCCCCATGCGGGCCATCTTCACTTCGGTTCGACCAGCCAGGATGTTATCGATACGAGCCTTATCCTGCGATTGAAGACCGTGGATCGTATCCTGATGGACCGGCTTACCAAGATCCTAGCGCGGATCGAAACGTTAGAGACGGATTTCGGCGAGAAGGCGTTCACGGCACGGACAAGGATGCAGGACGCCCTGACAGTCACCGTCGCCGACCGGCTGAGAATCTGGAAGGCACCACTGCTTGCGGCTAGGGCGCGGCACGGGGATCTGACGGAGCGCCTCTACCGGCTGCAGTTTGCGGGAGCGGATGGAACCCTCCACAAACTCGGCGAGAAGGCTGTCGAGGTGAGGGCTCGTCTTGCCGCAAACCTTGATCTCAACGACCCTGGCGGCTCCTGGCACACGGAACGCTCCAGTCTTGTCGACTATGTCAACGTTTTGAGCGCGCTCTCGGCTGGATTGGGTAAGATCGGGCAGGACTTCGCTTTGATGGCCCAGAACGAGCGGGATGAGCTTGCCTTTGATGGCGGCGGAAAATCATCGGCCATGGCGCACAAGCAAAACCCTGTTCGCGCTGAACTTCTGATTACACTGCACCGGTTTATGGCAACGCTTGCAGGCGGCATGCATCAGTCTCAGGTTCACGAGCAGGAACGTTCCGGCGCGATGTGGGCGCTTGAATGGATGCTTATCCCCCAGGCCTGTGTTGCTTGCGGAGCATCGCTGCGTCAGACCGAGCGCCTTCTTGCTTCGATCACGCGGCTTGGACCCGCTTAGGCGTCCCTCTTTTCGGAAGATGCCATTGCGAGTGCATCAAATCTCGCGCGAATTTCGGGCGGAATCGGCTGCTTTTCGATAAGCCCAAGGTTGGGTCGCGCGAAAACCCGCGCTTCTCGGCCCTCCGCCGCAGTTTGCCCCTTGTTATCCACTCGATAGAGCAGATTGAGACTGGTCGTGCCGACTTTCGCAATATCGAGCGAGATAGTGACAAGGTCACCATAAGAAACCGGCGCATGAAATGTGCAGCCAACGTCAATCAGGGGGGCTGTCAGACCGCTGTACTCCTCGAAAAGCACGTTTTGGCTGTATCCAAGATCAATCAGAAACGCATGAAACGTGTGATCCATCCAGCGGAAGAAAGTTGGGTAGAACACCAATCCTGCCGGATCGCACTCGCCCCATTCCACGATCCGGTCAATGCTGAATGCTGGCATATCGGTCTCCACCTTGCTGGTTGTTCTGGTCGTCGCTTTGCATGCCCCGAATCCATCCGATAGTCTCGTGTCACGCAGCTTGACTTAGAAAGGCTTCTGCCTTTGATTACAACACTGGTTCGGGTGGAAAGAGTCAAAGGAAACAGGCGGTGCGGGTAACCATCATAGGTGGCGGACCGGCGGGGCTTTACGCAGCGATCCTGTTAAAGCGCACGCGTCCCGAGACCCAAGTCACCGTGATTGAACGCAATGAGAGCGGTTCGACCTTCGGTTTCGGTGTGGTTTTTTCCGCGCGCTCTTTGTCCTTTCTGCGCAGCGATGATCCCGATACAGCCGATCTCATTGAACCCCATTTGCATCAGTGGTCGGACATTACTGTCGTTCATCGCAAAGAGACGATCACCATTGATGGCGTC
>JBCDCU010000117.1:0-9979 GCA_039181265.1 Pseudomonadota bacterium
AATGCAAGATACCGATCTCGCCCTTCTTGTCGATCGACTGATGCGTTCCATTCATTTCGGCTTGCAGGAACGGGCGCCAGGCTTTGACCGCGAGGGCGTTGGGCCCGGCGGCGGCATTGTTCTGATGACGCTTGCCGATACTGGGCAGATCAGCCTCAATGATCTCACCAAAAGGGTTGCCCGCGATAAATCGCAAATGACGCGGATGATCCGCTCTCTTGAGGGAAAGGGTCTCATTGAGCGCGCGGTGTCGCCCAAGGATGCCCGCGTCACCCTTGTTATGCTGACGCCGAAGGGAACCGAGATTGTCGGCGAATTGCAGGCAACCGTTGCGGAAGTGATCGGCGAGATCCTCACCCCGATTTCTGATGACGAAAAAGAGACCCTGAAGACCCTCCTCCAAAGGGTCGTTTAGGAGGGTGCCCGCGAGGCGTTAAGCCGGATCGCTTGCATAATGCGCAGCGATTGCCCGGAAGAGGTTGACGGTTTCATGATCGCGCGTATCGAAATCGTAGTCGGCACTTGTCTTCACGATCACGATCTGCCGCACGCGGTCGACATAGATGAATTGCCCCCAGATCCCGATCGCCAGGAATTCGTCTTTGGGCTCTTCCGGCACCCACCAGTGATAGCCGTAGCCGAAGGTCCAGAAGGATGCAGGGTTTTCGCCGGGCTCAAGCCGCGGCGCGCTTGGCCGGGTGGAGGCTTCGACCCAGGCGCGCGGGACGATTGCGGCACCGTTCCGCGCACCGCCTTCGAGGAAAAGGCGGCCAAAGCGGGCATAATCCCTGAGCGTGGCATTGAGACAGCAAAAGGGAAGCACCGGTCCGTCCCTGCCCGTGCTCCAATAGGCGGCGCTTTCCGCCCCCATGGGTACCCAGAGACGGCTTGAAAGATAATCCTGCTTCGGCATGCCCGTCGCTGCCTCAAGCACGAGACCGAGAGCAATGGAATCGGAGCTGATGTAATTGTTATAGGTGCCGGGTTCGCGCTCGCGTTCAAGGGCGGTGAGCATATCCTCCAGCGGCGTTCCTGCGGCAAGACTGAAAAAGAGCCGATTCACATCGGACATCGGATTGTCGTAATCCTCGTCGAATGCGACACCCGACGACATGGTGAGTGCCTCTTCGATGGTGACGCCAGCATAAGGAGAAGCCGCGAGGGCAGGCACATATTGATCAAGCGGATCACTGAGGCTTTCGATATGCCCCTCCTCGATTGCAATCCCGATCAAGGCGGAGAGAACAGATTTTGCCATGGACCAGGATGTGAATTTCGAGGCCTCATCGGCACCGAGCCGGTAGTCTTCGTTGAGGATCGTACCGGAGCGCACCACGAGGAGACCGGTTGTGTCGGTATCGTCCAGAAACTCTCCGATGGGCTTGGAGGTGCCCTCAAAGACATAAGTTTCCGGAAGCGGGCGAAGGTTTCTTTCGAACGCCCAGACGCTTTCACCTTTGGCCACGTCCTCATGGGGAAACACCCGGTCCATGGCGCGAAAGTTTTCGACGCGCTTGCCTTCGGAGAAAAGCGTGATTCCGGCCCAATAGGGAGAGTTGATGAGCCAGAGATAGCCGCCCCCTCCCGCCAGAACCACGAGAGAGAGCAAAACTAGGGCGGTTCGTACCAGAAATCGCATTGTGTGCCCGCTCCCGGTTCGGGTTTTGTGGCGACCGGCGTCCGTCTCCTTCCGGAGATAAGTCTCGCCAGCATTCTATGTCAGGCCAGGTTGAACCACGGACGGTTCTGGGCCTCAGGGCGTGCACGATACTCGGGGGAGAGCAGCGATAGGCTGACCTGCCTCAACGCCCGTTTTCCCCGTTTGTTTTTTGACGAGCGGGTGAATTCGCTCCAGGCTTCAAGACCAGCGCAACCTCCAAGTCCTTATATCCCGCTGGGAATACGCCGTGTTGAGAGTTTTCCTGGGCCCCGGGTCAGAGCCCGGGGAACGACACAGTAGAAGCGTTAGACAATCAAACATCGCATTTCGCATACGTTCAAAACGCCGGCGGTCTCTCAGTCTCTGATAACTCGCCACCCGTTCCCCGGGCCTAACCCGGGGTCCAGTAAAATGTTTCAGATGGCAGCGTAGCCGACAGGTCTCCACGTTCACCTGCGACGCACGCCCATCCGGTGCGTGAAGCATCGGATTGCGAATGCGGCTGATTGGTTAGGGGCCGTAACCCATTCCCGCATCTTTGCTTGTTGCAATCGCCGCTCTGGACCCCGGCCCAAATGCGGTCTGGGCCCGGGGAGACAAGACGAAAGGGCCTTCGTGTTTTGGAAATTTCGGTTGCGGCACCCCAGTTTCGGCTTCGCCGCATAGCTCATTACCACGCCAGCCGTTCCCCGGCCTCCGAGCCGGGGTCCAGAAAGATAACTCCGCTGACACCTGACCTGAATGGATGACCTGCTTACCCAGCCCTATGTTCCTCTCGAATGTGCAAACATCGAAGTGTGCCCGTCCCGAGGGTGGGCGTGTGCGCCCGCCCGTTCGGGGCGGGACGGGCGCAATCCGTTGCTTACGCACCGGATAATGAGAGACCGTTGAACAGTTCGTTCAGGCCGGGAGCGTTGGGGATCGGCACGTGCCTCAGATCGGTTTCTTTCTCGTCGCAGTGTTCCCCCCTCCCTCACAAGGCGAGATCGAACTTATGCTGCTCAAGCACAAACAGGGACTGATATTGGAGAACGTTGTCATCTTCCGCGAAGAGGCGCTGGCTTAGGCCCTGAAACTCCTCCATGTCCGCAAGGTTCATCATGATGAAGGTGTCCGTCTCGCCCGAGACCGAATAGACCTGCGAGATCGCGGGTTCATTCTCCATTTCTTTCAGCCAGTCGCGCCGGGCCGCCACCCCGTGATCGGTGAGTTTCACCGTCACAATCACCTTTAAAGGCCGGTTCATCTTCTTCGGATCGGTGAGCGCAATCACCTTTGTAATCACGCCGTCCTTTTTGAGCTGGCGGACACGCCTCAGACAGCTCGACGGTGCCAGTCCGACAAGATCGGCGAGATCATTGTTCGATATGGACGCGTCCTTCTGAAGACAGGTCAGGATTTTCCGGTCAATCCGATCCATAAGCTTTCGCTCAATTGTTGCGCGCCGATGCAATTAAATTGCAAATAATCGCAATCTTCAATCACCTATTTCATTGGGAGTGCGGCAGGGTGAGCCCCATCAAACGAAGGGACTCACATCATGAAATCACAACCGGATCTGGATTTTAGAAGCGATACGGTCACCAAACCTTGCGCCGCAATGCGCGAAGCGATGGCGAGAGCAGAGGTTGGCGATGATTATTACCGCGACGACCCGACCGTCGAAGAGCTGGAGCGCTATGCTGCTCATCTCTTCAATAAGGAAGCCGCCCTTCTCACCACATCCGGCACGCAATCGAACCTCGTCGCTGTGATGGCACATTGCGGGCGGGGCGACGCCTACCTCGTTGGAAGCCGCTCGCACTCCTATAATCAGGAACTCGGTGGTGTCGCGATGGTCGCCGGGGTTCAGCCGCAGGTCGTTCCCAACCAGAGCGACGGCACGCTGCGGATCGACGATATCACGGCGTCGCTTCTGCCGACATCGATCCTCCATGCCCCGCCCCGCTTAATTGCCCTTGAAAACACAATCGACGGAATGGTTCTGCCGTTCGATTATCTGGGCGGCATTGCCGAGCTTGCGAGAGCGCATGGTTTGAAACTCCATATCGACGGCGCGCGGATCTTTAATGCCGCAACGGCATTGGGCGTGTCCGTCACCGAAATCGCAAGGCACGCTGACAGTGTGAGCTTCTGTCTTTCGAAAGGTCTCGGGGCGCCCGTCGGTTCGGTCCTTGTCGGGTCTCATGAGACAATAGAAAAAGCCCGCAGGCACCGGCAAATACTCGGCGGCGGCATGCGGCAGGCAGGCGTCCTTGCTGCCGCGGGACTTTATGCACTCCAGCATAATGTGGCCGGGCTTAAGATCGATCACGCGCGTGCCATGGAGCTTGCAGAAGCGCTGTCGCACATTCCCGGAATGACCGTCGATCCACCGCAGACGAATATCGTCTTTTCTAATGTGGACGGCGCTATCCGGAACAAGGTCTCAGCCTATCTCCAGGAAAACGGTATCCGGGTTTCCGGCAGGCCGGATCGCCTGCGCTGGGTGACCCATCTCGGACTTGACGACGAAGCGCTTACCCAAACCCTCACCCTTCTTTCCCGCATGCCGGAGGCCCTTCATGCTCACTAAGACACTTGACCGGATCAAACTCCCCTCATGCCGGCTGGAGCCGGTCTGGCTCATCCATATCGAACTTGGACCGGAAGATGACGAGCGCATCCGCCTCTCCTTATGCGACGAAATCGGCCTGTCATACGGCGACTATGACCATGTGGCGTTTGAAACCGCGACCGGCACCCAGTTCTATCGGGGGTCAGAGGGAACGGCGAGCGGCGCCATGGACGTCGCGACGACACGGCCAGTCCGGGTTCTTTCGTTTTCGATTGCGCGGGACGAGGCTTTGCTCACGGGTGTCATGGATATCATCGACCGGCTTCACTCCTACGAAGAGCCGGTCGTCTATGTCCGTGATGCCTATGCGAGACGCTCAGGGGCCTCTGGGCGCTAAACATATTCCCAATGGGCATGGATGAATCGGTAGCCGTCACCGTTCTTTTCAAGAAGGCCGAAGCCCGGGAACGGGAGATGGCTGCCAAGGACGAAGGTCCGATCCGTCGCCACCTGATCGAACAGGGCCTGCCGCGTTTTGACGGCTGCCGCCTGGTCGGCATCAAAGGCAATCGCAATATCGGGACGCGGCAATTGGATCGGTGCTGCATGGACGATATCGCCCCACATCAGGACCGTGTCGCCGCCGCTTTCAATCCTTACCCCCATATGTCCCGGCGTGTGACCTGGAAGCGGAACGACGGTGAGACCCGGAACAACATCCGTCTCTCCATCGACAATCCGAAGGCGATCATCGAAAACGGAAAGAACCCCACCTGCCAGATCAAAAAACGGCTGAAAGGCTTCCGGAGACTGTGCCTTGATCGCGCTATCGGTCCAAAAGGCACGGTCTGCCGCGTGGGTTACCAGTTCCGCATTTGTAAAAGCCGTCACCCCGTTCGCAATCAGACCGCCGATGTGATCTGGATGAAGGTGGGTTGCAATCACCATATCGATGCTTTGAGGCGCGATCCCGAGTGCGTTGAGGTTTGCGGCAAGTTCGCCGAGCGTCGGGCCCATCACCGCGCCGGTTCCGGCATCAAGGAGCACACGCTGTGTCGGCGTCTCGACGAGATAGGCCGTAACCCCGGCGGTATAGACCGAGCCCCGAAACCCCGATTGATCGAGGAGGCTCGCATAGTCTTCCGCTGAGACGCCCGACAAAACGTCTGCGGCAAGCGGCAGATGGCCATCCGAGAGGGCGGAGACGACAAACTCGCCAACGCGAAAGCGGCTGATCGTCGGCACAGGTCCCGCTCCGCCACTTTGTGCTATTGCACCGGCTGGAAGAAGGGCTGCTGCGGGCAAAAGAGCGCCTGCGAAAACCGCACGCCTTGAAAGCGCGAATGCATCCGGCGCTTTCCTCTCTGTCTCGTTATTCCCGCTATGGTGTTCTGTCATTTTCCGATCCTTTCCCTACTGATTGGTGTCTTTTTGCCTGATGATTTTTATGAAAGCGCCGCGATCGTTCCGGCCGCAATCGATCTCAGCATCGCTTCCGGTTGTCCGGCCTTGCAAAGAACGCTGATACTGACGACCGCCCCGAGACAGAGCGCGGCAAGTTCTTCCGGCGGCTCATCCTTGATCTCCCCCTTCGCCTGCCCCTCACGGACGACAATCAGAAACCGCTCTTCGATCTCTTGGAAGTACGTGTCGATTTCTGATTTCACCGCCGGATCATGGCGGATCGCCTCGCGCGACGTGTTGCAGATCATGCATCCCGCCCGGCCCTTCTCCGTTACTGCGAAATCCACCAGACCGGAGAGCACCGCCCCGATTGCCTCGATGGAGGCGTTATCCGACTGTAAGGGGGTCAAAGTATGATCGAGAACCGTGCCGCGAAAATCGACAAGCGCCCTCATGAACATGTCCCGCTTGTCGCCAAAGGCATTGTAGAGACTCTTGCGCGACATGCCGGTCGCCGCCTCAAGATCGGGAAGCGCCGTTCCCTCAAAGCCGGTCTCCCAAAAGCTCAAAAGGAGCTTTGCGCGGATGTCATCGTCGTTGAAGGATCTCGGGCGGGCCATGGCGCCGTTATGCACCGGTCAGTGTATAACGTCAATGCCCTTTGAATGGGTGGGTTGCAAAACACGGTCCTTCGGTCATCCGGGAAAACGGGTGTAAAGAATAGAAATGTTCGCGTTTGTAATTTTTGCCCTCGTTATTCTCGAACTCTGCGCGGTCTATTTTGCCTGGCGGGCGGTTTTATCCACGCGCACGTCGCAAGGGGCGATTGGCTGGGTCGTGCTTCTTCTGGCAGCGCCCTATCTCGGCGTTCCGCTTTTCCTTTATCTTGGCCATCATAAATACCGGCGCTACAAGATGTCATGGCGTGAGAGCGAGCGCGTCGCAGAGCCCGTTCGCGTTTTTCACTCCGATAATGCGCCTCTCTATCCGCCTTCAATCAGTCCGCTTCCCTTCGAAAAGATCGCCGATCTGCCCGCCGTTCGCGGCAACGATATGCGTCTCCTGATCGACGGTGAGGCGACCTTTGACGCAATCTTCGCAGCAATCGACAGCGCTCGATCTTACGTTCTCGTCCAGTTTTACATCGTCCATGACGATCGTCTCGGGCGGGCGCTGCAAGACCGGCTGATTACCGCTGCGAAACGCGGCGTCAAGGTCTGGTTTTTTGTCGATGCGGTCGGAAGCCACGACCTGCCCTCTTCCTATCTCGACGCGCTGCGTGAAGCCGGGGCCAAAGTCATCGATCCCAAGCGGTCGCAGGGACCGAAAAGACGGTTTCAGTTGAATTTCCGCAATCATCGCAAGACCGTGATTGTCGATGGTTCCGTTGGATTCACAGGCGGCCTCAATGTGGGCGATGAATATATGGGCCGCGACCCGGAATTTGCACCGTGGCGCGATACCCATGTCGAACTCCATGGGCCTGTGGTGAGCCAGCTCCAGCTCACCTTCGTCGAAGACTGGCACTGGGCCATCGGCGAGGTGATAACCGATGAGCTCAACTGGGACGCGCCCCATGCGGAGGCCGACATGACCGCGCTGATGGTGCCCACCGGCCCGGGTGACGAACTTGAGACGGGGGCGCTCTTTTTCTTCTCTGCAATTGCCGCAGCCAAGAAGCGCGTCTGGATCGCAACACCCTATTGCGTTCCCGACATTGACGTTTTGACTGCGCTGAAACATGCCGCGTTGTCAGGTGTCGATGTTCGCCTTCTCGTTCCCGAAGTGATCGACCACACGATACCGTGGCTTGCGGCTTTTGCCTATTTCGACGAACTCCGCCTCGCCGGTGTTCAAATATGGCGGTTTAACAACGGGTTCATGCACCAGAAGGTTCTGCTGGTCGATGACGACCTTGCCGCAATCGGGACGACAAATTTGGACAATCGGTCATTCAGACTTAACTTTGAAGCCATGGCACTCTTTTTCGACAAAGGAGCCGCCCAGGAGGTGGAGGCCATGCTCGCCCGCGATTTCGCGGAGTCCTTTAAGATGACCAGGGTTCTCAGAGACCAGCCGCGTTGGATCCGCCTTGGAGCGCCGGTTGCACGGCTCTTTTCACCCGTTCTTTAATCGCAATGACCGTTAAACTTCTGAGCTACAACATTCGAAAAGCCGTCGGACTGGACCGCAAACGCGCGCCCGGCCGGATCCTTGATGTCATCAATCAGTCGGGAGCCGATATTGTTGTGTTGCAGGAAACGGATAAACGGCTTGGCGCGCGCCCTGCAGCACTCAAGCACCGTCTCATCGAGCATGGGTCCGATTACGATGTGGTGCCGATCGCGGAAAACGAGGTCAGCCTCGGATGGCATGGTAATGCGATGCTTCTGCGGCGCGGCCTAACACTCGAGCGCATCGAGCGGCTTAATCTTCCGGGTCTTGAGCCGCGCGGGGCGATCCTCGCGGAAATCACACTGCCGAACGCGGAACGCATGACGATTGTTGGCACCCATCTGGGGCTGTTGCGGCCCTCGCGGCGGCGTCAGCTTGCCAGAATTATCGAGAGCATCGCTCCGCCAGACAGAGTGCGCTGCATCATTGCGGGCGACTTCAATGAATGGTCGGACACTAAGGGTCTTGAGGCGCTATCGGAGTCCCACCGGGTGATTTCACCCGGCAAGAGCTTTCACGCGAACCTGCCATTGGCAGCTCTCGACAAGATCGCCGTCGGCAATGCCATTGAACCGGTCGAGGCCGGAATTATACAGACAAAGCTTGCCAGTATCAGTTCCGACCACCTGCCCGTCTGGGCCGATATCAGTCTGCCTGTCTCTGATCATAGGCCGAAGCCCTGCGAGACAGACAAAGCTTTCATCTCCTGATGGATTTCAGCCGATATGAAAACAGCGGACCGATGAGATGCGCGCGTTTAAGCAACCCTCCTTTGCTTCCAAAGCATATGAAGGGCGGCGATGTGCGTCGCACCTGAAATCGGCACCCCAATCAGCGGGATGAGCGCGACCGGCAGGAGCATGATATTCGCCATGGAGGACGGGGCGATTAGATTGAGCGTAATACCGGTCCCGACCGCCACGACAAAATCGAGAAAGCCGATCACGTGAAAGCCTGTAATCGTGCGGGTTCTTCTTGGTAGCACCATAACAAGGGCGGCCAGAACACCGGCCAGCATGTCCCCCCAACCGGCAAGATTGACGAACGTCATCGGCAAAAGGCCGTGCCAGTCATAATAAAGAAACATGAGGGCCGCCGGGATCCGCCAGACATGAAAGGCAGCAAGACCATACGGTCCGAGGCGTTCGGCAAGCGCCCTGATCGATGGCACATAGAAATAGCTGAGCGTCAGGGTCACGGTCGCAAAGACAACGGTCGCCGGGAAGAGATTGGTGTCGAACTTGGTGAAGACACCGGCGCCCGCAAAGAGTGTTGCAAGGATCGCATAGGTGCCGAAACCGATGCCGAGAACCCGCCAACCTCCGCTTGTCTCATCGTTGCTCTCGTTCTCTCTCTCGTCCTTTGCAAGGGGATGGATCGTCGTCATTATCGTTCCTTTCTTAGTTAAGTGCATATGCACGTTTCTGGTCAAAAAAATACGCTCAGAGGGATTTCAGTTTTTGAAGCCCGGTCATGAGCGGCGCAAGATCATCACTGCCGATGAGGGAAAGCGCCCGGCTTTGCGCCGTTTCCCAAAGCGGGATCGCCTGATTAAGGAGCGCCCTTCCCGCCGGTTCAAGAAAGACCGCCTTGGCACGGGCGTCTTTCTCCGAGGCGCCAATCCGAACAAGCCCGCGCCGCTCCAGCGGTTTTAATACGCGGATGAGGGTCGTGCGGTCCATACCGAGCCGCTCGGCAAGAACAACAAGATTGACGCCCTCCTCCCGGGCGATTGCCACGAGGGAGGAAAACTGGCTTGCCGTCAGGTCAACGGGCTTCAGGGCCTGCTCATAAACTTGACTCACATGGCGGGCCGTTGCCCTCACCCGCTGCATGACGCAGCTTTCAGATATCGTCTTTATATCGGTCATGCTGTCTTTTATGTGCATATACACTCTTTTGTCAATCAGATTTTTGGTGAAATGGCCGATGAGGTATGCTTAGGAGAAGGAGATCAGGCTCCGCACCAAAAATGGGCAGGCTCAAATGGCCGGTTTCGGACCTCATCAAAAGCGGATGCTCGCAAGCCTGGATGAAATCCATTAGCGTTCCGCCATGCTTGATTTTGACACCTGTAATGCGGCCCGGCTTCGCCGCGATCCTGAGTTCGACGGCCGGTTTTTCACCGCCGTTCGGACGACAGGCATCTATTGCCGCCCGGTCTGCCCGGTGAAACAACCGCT
>JBCDCU010000118.1:0-9929 GCA_039181265.1 Pseudomonadota bacterium
AAGATCGAAGAGCAGTACCGGGCCAAGGGCAAGAACACAGACGAAGTGCCGATCAATGAATTCCGCGAGGAATGCCGCCAGTTCGCCAAACACTGGGTCGGCGTTCAGTCTGAAGAATTTGTCAGGCTCGGTGTCGAAGGGGATTTCGAAGATCCCTATCTCACCATGTCGTTTGACGCCGAGGCCCACATCGCGAACGAATTGATGAAGTTTGCCATGACCGGCCAGCTCTATCGGGGCTCAAAGCCGGTCATGTGGTCCGTCGTCGAACGCACGGCCCTCGCGGAAGCTGAGATTGAATACGAAACTTATGAAAGCGATACGATCTGGGTTCCGTTTGCGATCAACAATGCCGAGGGCGACCTCAACGGAGCGTCGGTGGTGATCTGGACCACGACCCCATGGACGATCCCGGGAAACCGGGCGGTCTGTTATTCCGATCGCATTTCATACGGCCTTTACGAAGTCGTGGCTGCGGAAAATGACTTCGGACCTCAGCCAGGCGGCCGCTACGTCTTTGCCGATTCGCTTGCGCCCGGATGTGCCGAAAAGGCGAAGCTCGAAATGAAGCGCTTGCGCGACGTAACGGGAGCTGAACTCGGCGGATGCGTGCTTGATCATCCGCTGAAGACACTCGGGCTTGGCGATTACGACTTTAAGGTGCCGATGCTTGACGGAGATCACGTGACCGATGAGGCGGGCACTGGTTTTGTCCATACAGCCCCGGGCCATGGCCGCGACGACTTTGATATCTGGATGGCAAGAGCGCGCGATATTGCAGCCCTTGGTATCGATACTTCCATCCCCTTCACCGTTGATGACGGTGGTTTCTTTACGAGCGAGGCGCCGGGCTTTGAGGGCGCGCGCGTCATCGATGACAAGGGCAAGAAGGGCGACGCCAATAAACGCGTCATCGAAGGTCTTATCAATGCAGGGACATTGTTTGCCCGCGGACGCCTGAAACACGAATACCCCCATTCCTGGCGTTCGAAGAAACCGATCATCTTCCGCAATACGCCGCAATGGTTCGTCTATATGGATAAGGAGAACATCTCCGAAGTCGGAACCTTGCGCGAAACGGCCCTCAAGGCGATCGACGATACGCGCTTTGTCCCGCCATCCGGCCAGAACCGATTGCGCGGTATGATCGAGCAACGCCCGGACTGGGTCTTGTCGCGTCAGCGCGCATGGGGTGTTCCGATTTCCGTTTTCGTCAACAAGGACGGTGAGGTTCTCAAAGACGAGGAAGTGAACCGTCGGATCTTTGATGCCTTTATGGAAGAGGGCGCGGACGCCTGGTATGCCGATGGGGCCAAAGAACGTTTCCTTGGCAATGCCTATGATGCCGACGAATGGGAAAAGGTCGATGACATCCTTGATGTATGGTTCGATTCCGGATCGACCCATGCGTTCTGTCTGGAGCGGCGCGAAGATCTGAAATGGCCGGCCGATGTCTACCTTGAGGGTTCCGACCAGCATCGTGGTTGGTTTCACTCTTCTTTGCTGGAAAGTTGCGGAACCCGTGGCCGGGCACCTTATGACACGGTGATCACCCACGGTTTCACGATGGATGAAGAGGGACGCAAGATGTCAAAGTCCCTCGGTAACCAGACAGCGCCACAGGAAGTCATTAAACAATATGGTGCCGATATCCTGCGTCTGTGGGTCATGACGTGCGATTATGCTGACGATCAGCGCATCGGTCCGGAAATCATAAAAACCAACGTGGATGGATATCGCAGGCTCAGAAATACGATCCGTTGGATGCTTGGCAGTCTTGCCCATTTCGATGGGACGGAAGTCGCAGTCTCGGAAATGCCCGAGCTTGAGCGCTACATGCTTCACAAGCTTGCCGAGACCCATAAGATCGTTGAAAGCGGCTACCGTGAATTCGATTTCAAACGCGTCTTCAATGCCATTTTCGCGCTCATGAATTCCGACATGTCGTCGTTTTACTTCGATGTGCGAAAGGACGCCCTTTATTGCGATCCGATTTCTTCCACACGGCGAAAGGCCGCCCTCTGGGTGGTCGAGAACCTCTTCCGGGCAACCGTCACCTGGCTTGCGCCGATGTTGCCATTCACAACAGACGAAGCCTGGACCAATCGTTATGGTAGCGATACGCCGTCCATTCACCTGTCAGCCTTTGAGGCGCCATCGGACGAATGGCACGATCCGGTTCTCGCGGAGCGCTGGGAGAAAATCCGTCGTATCCGTCGTGTGGTTACGGGCGCGCTTGAGGTGGAACGCGCCGAAAAACGGATTGGATCGTCGCTGGAGGCGGCCCCGAGCGTCTATGTGAGCGATAAAGAGCTCTTCGACACCGCAAACAGCCTTGGCGATTTCGAAGATGTCTGCATCACAAGCGCAATCCAATTGATGGAAGGTGAGGGGCCCGCTTCTGCCTTTACAATGGACGAGGTGAAAGGCGTTGCCGTCGTGCCCGGACGCGCGGACGGGCGCAAATGTGCGCGGTCCTGGAAAATCTTGCCCGAGGTTGGCTCAGATCCGGATTTTCCCGATCTGTCGCTTCGTGATGCAAAAGCAATGCGTGAACGGCTTGAAACCGCTTAGACGATTATCAGGGTGGGACTCCTATTCCATTTGCTCTCTGGACAAGTTCATAGGACGCCTCGATTGATCCCGTTAAAAAAAGGCGGTATAAAGACTCGTTGCTTGACCGGTTGGCAACTGCGCTGAACTTGGGAAAACCGGTTGCTTGCTTAGAGCTTGGGACGCAGTTTTCTGCGAAATTATGATTGAAACGGGTTCATTCGAAGCCCGATTTGCGTCCTTGAAGCGCTTTAGGACTGGGGAGTCCAAGCGGGCTTTGCGTGGTGCGATCCACCCGCAAACACATAAGGTCAAGGGGCCTGGAAGAAGGATGGCTGGGATGAAGTCAGTGAGTTCTGCACCGAAGCGACGCTTTTTGAAAACCAAGACGCGCGCTGTGGCAGTGTGCGCCTTAGCAGCATTTGGCGCTTCAGGATGTGCGTTACAGACGGCAACGTATGGGACCGGCGAGGCGACGGAAGTTGCGCTGATGCGCGACGTAACGGGCCTTGTGAGTTTCGGCACGCTCGGCAACAAAGAACGCGAGCGCATTAGCTACAATGAGCGTGGTGAGCTGATTATTCCTCCGAAAGAAGTTATGGCTTCGATGCCGGCACCGATCGACACGGTTGATGAAGTCGATGAGAGCTTCCCGGGTCGTAAGGAAGAAATCGCAGCGGTTAAGCGCCGCGAAGAACGCAGTAAGCGTGACGCAATTCCAAACCAGGCCATCGGTTCGGCCAATGCGCAGCCGCTTGCAGGATCGGAGCTCGGCGATGCCAATCGCTTCAGCGAAGACGAAGAAGATGTCAAACTCCTCGCAGATACCGGGTTTGGCGATGAAGAGGTGAACGCGCGTATTGGTGCAAACAGTGTATCGAAGCCTCGTGAGTCACTGAAAACGCGGGAAGATCTCGCCAAAGAGCTCGGCGTTCCGATCGAATCTATACCGCAAAGCATTGAAGAGCGGTCGCTACTTGAACGGGCAGGTCTCGTACGTCCGAAAGGGCCAGGTCGCCAGCAGCGCCTGACGGATGTGCCCGTTGAATATCGCACAGTGCAGACCTCAACATCCGCAACGAACCAGGCTAATCAGGAAAATCTCGACGTCATTCTTGGAGAGAAAAAGAAAGACAAGAAATTCCTCGGCCTCTTCTGATCGAGAAGCGAAAAAAACCAAATCGACTAAGTCAGCGGCGCTCCTTGAAGAAATCCTTCAGGAGCGCTTCTGCTTCGCGCTCACGAAACCCGCCGTAAACGTCTGGTCGATGATGGCAGGTCGGTTGTGAAAAGAAGCGTACGCCGTGATCGACCGCACCGCCCTTCTCGTCCGCTGCTCCATAATAAAGCCGCCGAATACGAGCAAGCGAGATCGCACCTGCGCACATTGTGCAGGGCTCCAGCGTCACGTAGAGATCGCAGTCTGTTAGGCGTTCAGATTCCAGCACTCGGGCTGCTTCTCTGATTGCCCTGATTTCCGCATGCCCCGTCGGATCGTGGGCTCCGATAATCCAATTACCGGCAGCCGCAATAATCGACTGATCGTGCACGATGACGGCACCAACCGGAACCTCCCCAATTTCCGCCGCTTTCTTCGCTTCTTCAAGGGCAGCTTCCATGAAATCCATCAGGTTGCGTCCAGTCTTTTGTTCGCCGACAGGATGATGTGCTTTAGGTTTAAGCGCGCGCGCATTATTGATAACACAAGCGATAGGAACAACGGATGAGAGAGTTCATCCTGGCGTCCCCACTATAAGAGAGAGCCTAAAGGTTTTGCCCCCAAGATCGACCCAAAGCGGCCCGCGAACATCCGAAAAGCCGAGATCAGCGGCTAAGCGTCATGAAAAGCGCGGAAAGAAATCGCGCATTCCCCGCTCAGCGGAAAATACACAGGACGCGGTTGCCCCCGAAGTTTCCGATACCAAGCCTGAGCGTATAGCAAAGGTGCTGGCCCGTGCCGGGGTTTGTTCAAGGCGGGATGCGGAACGCATGATCGAAGAGGGGCGCGTGAGCGTCAATGGATCAGTTCTTACGACACCCGCATTCGTTGTCACAAAGAGCGATCGGATCGATGTCGATGGGGCACCACTGCCCGCAAGAGAGCGCACACGTCTATGGCTTTATCATAAGCCGAAAGGATGTGTAACAACCAACAAGGATCCAGAAGGGCGCCGGACAATTTTCGATGTACTGCCACCAGACCTGCCGCGGGTTGTGACGGTTGGACGGCTTGATATCAACACCGAAGGACTTCTTCTTCTAACCAACGACGGTGGGCTCGCCAGGGTGTTGGAACTGCCGGAAACCGGATGGTTGCGGCGCTACCGTGTGCGGGCTTATCCGCGCGATCAGAAGACACGCGTAACGCAGGCAGACCTCGACAAGCTCGCCAATGGTGTGGTGGTCGATGGTGTGATCTATGGTGCAGTCGAGGCTACACTTGATGAGGCATCGGGTGCCAACATGTGGCTCACGATCGGATTGCGCGAAGGGAAGAATCGGGAAGTCAAAAATATCCTGTCCCATCTCGGGCTCGATGTGAACCGGCTCATCCGCGTCTCATATGGTCCGTTTCAACTCCATGACCTGAAAGACGGGGACGTTCGCGAAATCAAGGGCCGGGTTTTGAGAGATCAACTTGGGCCGCGGCTAGTGACGCAATCGGGAGCCGATTTTGAAACACCCGAAACCAGGGCTGCTGCCGCACAAACAGAACAATCCAAAGCGAAAGCGAGTACCGGCAAGCCCAAACGCGGTCCGCGCAAGAAACCGGAACACTGGTCGCAGGAAAATCTTGTGAGCGCAAAGAAGGGTGAAGGCCTGGCGGCTGCGAAGCGCGAGAAAAAGAAGGCACAGCGTGCTTCATCGAAAGGCGATCAATCTACCGCCGCCAAAGGACAGCGCCCGGGCAGAGGCAATGCGGATCGTCGGCGGTAAATTCAAAGGACGCGCACTGGCCGCTCCGAAATCCAATGCGATCCGTCCCACATCCGACCGGGCGCGTGAGAGCCTTTTCAACATTCTCGCCCACAAAAGCGGTCTCTCTTTCGAAGGCCTCAGGGTGATAGACCTGTTTGCGGGGACTGGTGCGCTCGGCTTTGAAGCCCTCTCTCGTGGAGCCGCCTTCGCCCTCTTTGTTGATGAGGGGGCTGAGGCACGTGGTCTTATCCGCCGCAATATGGAGGCTATGCAGCTCAACGGTCATGCCAAGATCTTCCGCCGCGACGCAACGCGTCTTGGCTCGGCCGGGACCATGGCGCCGTTCGATCTTGCCTTTCTCGACCCGCCTTACCGACGCGGTTTTGGTGAGAAGGCGCTCGCCGCGTTATCGACGGGGAACTGGCTTGTGAAAGGCGCGGCGGTCGTTCTTGAAGAGGCACAAGACACCGAAATTGTGGTGCCCTCAGAATATGAGGTCGAAGAAATCCGTGATTATGGCGCTGCAGCGCTTCACCTTCTTCGCTACTGTCCTTAGTTATCCCGCAATACGTTCCTATATAACACGACATAGCGCTGATCACTTTCTGGAGGAGCGGGTGCCGACATCCCATATTTCACGTGTCATGAGCCTTTTTGCAGGCCTGACAATACTGTTGCTGCTGATCGCCCCGGAAAGAGCAAAAGGCGGAGAATTTTTCGAGGGTGAATTGTTTCCGAACGTGGAAGCGTTCCGCCTTGATAACGGCATGGATGTCGTAGTCATTCCTGACAACCGTTCACCGCTGGTCACCCATATGGTCTGGTACCGCGTTGGTGGTGCCGATGAGGAGACCGGAAAAAGCGGTCTTGCTCATTTTCTTGAGCACCTTCTTTTCAAGGGGACTGAAAAATTCCCGGGCAATGCAATCGACCGCAATGTGAAGCGGATCGGCGGAACGCATAATGCGTTCACCGCTTATGATGCCACTGCATACTTCCAGAGGGTCACGCGCGAACATCTTGGTCTCTTGATGGAAATCGAGGCTGACCGCATGATGAATGTGCGCATTGATCCTGAGGAGTTCAGGGTAGAACGCAAAGTTGTGCTCGAAGAACGGGCCCGCAGCATCGAGACCCGGCCCGGGTCGAAACTCAATGCGGCCATGTCCAACGCCCTCTTCAAAAACCACACCTATGGTCGGCCCTTGATCGGCTGGCGTCATGAAATCGAGGCGCTTACCTTGGAAGATGCCTATGCGTTTTATGAGCGGTATTACACGCCTGCCAATGCGATCCTTGTGGTTGCGGGCGACGTGACCGTGGACGGCGTTAGGGATCTCGCTGAAAAGACCTATGGCAATGTGCAAAACCGCAGCGCCAAAGCTGTCCGCAGCAGGCCGCAGGAACCGAACGAGGTTTTCGGTCGACAGCTCATCACTGTGAGCGATGAGCAAGTGACCCGGGAAAGCCTCGTCGTTTCTTTCCGTGTCCCGTCCTATTACACGGGTGAGGCCGGGGTTTCCGAAGCGCTCGTTCTTTTAAGTGAAGTTCTCAGCGGCAGCCAACGCAGCCGGATCAATCGCGATCTTGTGGTCGAGCGCCAGCTTGCTACATCCGCTGGCGCGGGATACTCCCCCAACAGTCTCAATGACACACAATTTTCGCTCTACGGCACGCCGAAAGGCGACGTGACGCTCGAGGAGCTCGAAGGTGAGCTCATGGGGGCGATCAGGAAAATCGCTGATGAGGGCGTGACGGCGGACGAGTTGGAGCGTGCGAAACGCAGATTGTTCGCAGCGACGATCTACGCTCAGGACAGCGCTGGAAGCCTTGCAAGGCTTTTCGGGCAAGCGTTTACCAATGGCGCAAGCTTGGAAGATATCCGCTCCTGGCCCGAACGTATCAAGGCGGTAACGTCCGAAGATATTAAGGCAGCTGCGGCAACGTATTTCGCACCCGAACGCGCCGTTGTCGGCCATCTGCGGCCACCTGCAAGTGGCGAAAGCGGTGATCCGAGCTGATGTTGAGAAATGGCATCGGAAAACCGCGAACCTGGAGCATTTCAATGAGATTTACGCACACGGTGCTTGCCGGAGCTTTCCTACTCCTGACGAGCATCACCGCTCAGGCGATTGAGATTAAAACGGTTGAGAGCGCAGGCGGTATTAAGGCCTGGCATGTCGAAGACCATACCCTGCCAATCATATCGATGTCGTTTGCGTTCAAGGGCGGGTCCATTCAGGATCCTGCCGGTAAAGAAGCAGCCTCCCGCTTGATGACGGCCCTCCTTGACGAGGGCGCGGGAGATATGGAGGCGGCAGCTTTTCAGGATCGCGCCGAAGACCTGGCAGTCAATCTGTCGTTCTCAGCCGGTCGGGATACGTATTTTGGAAGCGTTCGCATGCTCCGCGCAAACGCTGAAGAATCCTTTGAATTGCTGCAACTCGCGCTGAACGCACCTCGTTTCGATGAACAGCCATTCAATCGGATCAGAGATCAACTGTCCGAGCAGGTAACGGCACAGGTCAACAATCCGTCTCATCGTGCGGGTGAGGCCATGCGGGCGATGATCTATCCGGAAGACCATCCCTATCGCACAAACACCGGTGGGACGGCCGAAAGCGTCGCTGCGATTACCCGCGATGATCTGAGCGCCTTGAAAGACCGTGTTTTCGCGCGTGATAATCTTGTGGTGTCCGTTGTTGGAGCCATTAGCGAAGAGGAACTGAAGGCGCGTCTCGATCAGATTTTCGGCGCGCTTCCCGAAAAAGCGGATCTCCGGGATTTTAAAGAAATTCAGCCGAACCTTGGCGGGGAAGACGCCATTGCGGTTGCTCGCCCGCAAGTCGCACTCAGCGTTATCGGTCAGGGCATCGATCGGGAAGATCCCGATTTTATCGCTGCTGTCATCGTCAATTACATCCTGGGCGGCAGCGGGCTCACATCACGCCTTTCAGATGAAATCCGAGAAAAACGCGGTCTTGCCTATTCCGTCTCAAGCTCGTTATCCAACAACGATCTTACGAACCTCTTCACCGCTTCCGTTGCAACCAGGGCTGATTTTGCCGGTGAAACGTTCGAGATCCTCATGCGTGAGTTCGATCGCATGGGCCGGGAAGGGCCGACAGAGGAAGAACTTGAACTTGCCAAGAGCTTTCTGATTGGTGCTTACGCCTTGAATTTCGACGGCTCGCGCGGAACAGCAAGTACTCTGTTGCAGATGCAGTTGCAGGGACGAGAGCCGGATTACATCCAAAAACGAAAAGGTTTGATCGAGGCTGTGACTCTGGACGATGCACGTCGGGTCGCCGCCAGGCTTTTCAAAGACGCCGAATTTGCCATCGTGCGTGTTGGTCCGGTAGAAGCGACGGACTCCGCGGGCGTGAATTCAGGAGGCTAGCGCCATGAAAGTGGGCCTGTGCCTTGGCGGAGGCGGGGCCAGGGGCCTGTCTCATATCGTCGTTTTCGAAATCCTCGATGAACTCGGGGTCAAAGTCGCGGCAATTTCCGGTAGCTCCATAGGAGCGCTTCTCGGTATGGGCTATGCGGGCGGAATGTCAGGGCGCGAGATCCGCTCCTATACGCTTTCGAAGTTCTCTGATAGCACACAGGTCTTGGCTCAACTTTGGTCATTGCGCCCGGCAAATATAAGAGACTGGTTCAATCCACAATCCTATTCAATCGGCCAGATCGATCCGGAAAAGATCCTTTCTTTCTATACGCCGGTAGACGATCTTCCCGAGCGGATCGAGGATCTCGAAATCCCGCTGAGAGTGATCGCGACAGATTATTATGCTTGGCGTGACATCGAGTTCGCTTCCGGCCCGCTGAAGCCCGCGGTTGCTGCTTCGATCGCAATTCCGCTGGTTTTCAAACCCATGCGTGTCAACGGGAAGGTCATAATTGACGGAAACATTACCAATCCACTTCCCGTGGACCGTTTGAAGAAGGACGGATTGGACCGTGTGATTGCAGTCGACGTTGTGGGTGGTCCGCTGGACGACGGAACGACCGAGATCCCAACGGGCATCGAGAGCATTCTGGGCGCGAACCAAATCATGATGCAGGAACTCACTCGCCAGAAACTAAATGAATTTGGTGAACCTGACGTTCTGATCCGTCCGCCGATCAATCGTTTCGGTGTGCTCGATTTCCTGAAGGCGAGCACGATAGTGCGCGTGACTGACGCCATTCGGGACGACATCAAGCGCGAAATTGCCGAGGCGCTCGAAGCCGCTTGAAGTTTTAGGACATATTGGCGCCTTTGCCGGACGAAAAGGCCGAGAGCGCGGCACGCCACAATGGCGGCGGCGGCGGACCCTCCGGTTTTTCGTCACCGACTTTCTTGACGACCTTCAAAGCGACGATGATGGCTAGAATTCCGAAGACAACCGCGCCGACGCCTTGACCGGCGAGGACCCCGTGGGATCCCGCCAGCTGCGCACCGGCCCAGACGA
>JBCDCU010000119.1:0-9904 GCA_039181265.1 Pseudomonadota bacterium
CCCTCGCGCGCGCTGAACGGGATGTTGAGATCAAACGGATTCCCGATCGCTACATCAGCCGGGAGGACCGCTTCCATCCGGTCATGGCAACCGGTGGATGGAGCAGGAAGTGCGAGCCCGAGCGACGCCGCCCGATTTGCTGCAAGACCGTTAAAACCGCCCGAGTAAGAGGCAAGCGAAAGCCGGTTTCCCTTTGCCGCCTCGCCCAGCGTCAGGAGCTTTAAAGTCTCAACCAGCGCTTTCGGTGACGACACCTCAACCACCCCGAACCGTCGCTTGAACGCGGTCCAAAGATCTCTTTCGACAACCATCGACGCCGTATGGCTGAGCGCAACTTTTTCAGCCGCTTCCCCATCCCCCCCCTTCAGGGCAATGACAGGAACCCCCTTTGACAAAGCCGCTTGGCAGGCTTCTCCCAGGACAGCACCATCGTTGATCCCCTCAAGATAAAGCCCAATCACCCGGATCCGCTCATCCATCAGGATCCCGTGGATCAGATCCCCGATCGTGGTTTTCGCCTGATTACCGATGCTTGCCGCATAGCCGACCGGGAACGCCTGCTCGACGCCGAGCATTCCGATCATCAATGCTCCACTTTGCGAGATAAGGGCGGCAGCCGGACCATCCTGACGCGCGATAGGCGTGTCGTCCGCCCATATGGCCGCACCTGAAAACTGATTGATGAAGCCCATGCAATTCGGGCCGAGGAGAGGCATCTCGCCTGCCCCGTCGATGAGGCGCTTTTGGAGATCGTGACCGGCTTCGCCTGTTTCGGCAAACCCGGATACGATCACGACGGCCCCGCCTGCGCCGCGTTTGGAAAGGGCCGCAACGGCTTCAACACTGCGCGCAGGCGATAGCCCGACCATCGCGGCATCCGGCGCTTCGGGAAGATCTGCAATGCTCGGATAACAGGCGATGCCAGCGATCTCGGAGCGCTTCGGATTGACGACATAGATCTGACCTTCATAGCCCGCGCGGCGGGAGGCCAGAATGGGCCCTTCCATCTGCCCACCCCCGACAAAGCAGATCGATTTCGGGTTGAGGAGGCGGGCGAGATCGGCCATCGGCGTCAGGCTCCAAGCGGCCGCAACAATTCACGGCTGATGATGTGACGCTGGATTTCCGAGGTCCCTTCCCAGATCCGTTCGATCCGCGCGTCGCGCCAGATCCGCTCTAGCGGCAAGTCATCCATCAGCCCCATACCGCCGTGAATCTGGATCGCTTCATCTGCGACCATGGCAAGCACCTCAGAGGCTTTGAGCTTTGCCATCGCCATATCGCCGTCGGTGCAGACACCACGGTCATACTTCGAACCGGCATCAAAGGTCAGGAGTTCTGCAGCCCGCATCTCCATCGCCATATCGGCAAGCTTGAAAGAAATTCCCTGGAATTTGCCGATCTTCTGTCCGAACTGCTCACGCTCGGCTGCAAAGGAAAGCGCTGCTGAAAACGCCCGCTCTGACCGTCCAAGGCATGTGGCCGCTACCTGCAGGCGTGTCGCGCCGAGCCAGTCATTAGCAACATCGAAACCTTTGTGAAGCTCACCAAGAAGATTGCGTTCGGGGATCCGGCAATCGTCGAATTCAAGGATCGCATTGGTATACCCACGATGGGACACATTGTTGTACCCATCCCGCACTGCGAAACCCGGCGTTCCCTTATCAACGAAGAAGGAACTGATGAGTTTTTTGCGCCCGCGCGGCGTGTCTTCCTCGCCCGTTGCCACGTAAACGATGGCAAAATCGGCGATATCGGCGTGCGAAATGAAGTGCTTTGTGCCGTTTAGGATGAAGTCGCTTCCATCCTGCTTTGCATAGGCTTTCATGCCGCGTAGATCCGACCCGGCACCGGGTTCGGTCATTGCCATGCAATCCCATTTCTCACCACGGACACAGGGATCGAGGTATTTTTCGCGCTGTTCGGGCGTTCCGGCACACAGAATATTGGATGGACGCGCGACGCAGGTCCAGTGGAGCGCGTAATTCGCCTTGCCGAGCTCTTTTTCATAAAGGAGCCAGGTCAGAGTATCGAGACCCCCACCTCCGAATTCCTCCGGAATGTTCGCCGCGTAAAGGCCGGTATCAATTGCTTTCTTTTGGATCTCGCGGACAAGATCCATGTCGAGGGTTCCAGTCCGTTCGATCTCGGCCTCATGCGGATAGAGTTCTTTTTCAACGAACTGCCTAACCGTGTCGACGATCAGCCGCTGTTCTTCGGTGAGTGCGAAATCAATGGCTTTTCCCTCAAGGTCCCTTTGCGCCATCAGGCAACGGCAGGTGGGCGTGTGCCTTTGCGAGCGTTTCGATTTTCTCGCGAACCTCATCTGCTGGCGGACACGAGCGGCGGGTCTCCAGGCTGACGTGGATCAGAAGCTGTTCGCCGGTTGCAAGAAGATCGCCGTTTGCAGCACGCATTTCATGGAAAAGGCGCAGCTTCTTGCCCTCACCTTGAAGGAACTGGGTCATTACGTGAATGCGCTCCCCTGGATGGGTTTCCAGCACAAAGCGAATGACGATCTCGACGGTGAAATAGGATAGACCACCGGCAATATAGTCGGCATCCGCGCCAACCATCTCCATGACGAAATCCGCCGCATCGGAGAACACCTGCCCGTAGCGGCTTTCATTCATGTGTGCGTTGTAGTCCGTCCAGTCGATCGGGATGACGCGCTCAAGGGTTTTGAGCGGCTTCGCGATATCCGTTGGAAATTCCGGCTTCAGACGTCGATCCTGATCACCGAGGAGAGCGCCTGCCGCAAAACCGCGTCCCTTCAGTGCGCGCATGGTGGCAACAAGATTGTCGTCGCGCTTTCGTTCCAGTTCACGGATCGTCATGTGACCCGACTGGGCATCGGACTGATCGGCAATAGTCTGGATAAGGTCATCGGTGAGGTCCGGAACATCCATCAATTTCGTCCAGGGCCATTTCAAGGCGGGGCCGAACTGTTCGATGAAGTGGGCCATCCCGGCTTCGCCGCCAGCGATCCGATAGGTTTCGAAGAGGCCCATTTGTGCCCAGCGCAGACCAAATCCGAACCGGATCGCGTCATCGATTTCTTCCGTCGTCGCGATACCGTCGCGCACGAGCCAGAGCGCTTCCCGCCAAACGGCTTCCAGGAAACGGTCCGCGATATGCGCGTCGATCTCACGCCGGACGACGAGCGGCTTCATCCCGAGAGTGGACAGGATTTCACTTGCCCGCGCAGTTGCCGTCTCAGCACCGACCAGTTCAATGAGCGGCAGGAGATAGACCGGATTGAAGGGATGGGCAACAAAGATGCGATCCGGATGTTGAGCCCCTTCCTGCAGATCTGATGGTTTGAACCCAGAGGTCGACGAGCCGATGAGGGCCGTTTGCGGAGCGTGTTCTTCGATCTCGGCGATGATCCGATGTTTGAGCTCAAGGCGCTCCGGCACGCTCTCCTGAATCCAGTCAGCCTCCTTTACTGCGTCCGACAGGCTTTCTGAAAACGTGAGTTTTCCCTCGGGGGGAAGCGCGAAGTCATAAAGCGCTGGCAGCGAGCGGCGGGCGTTCTCAAGAACTTCGCCGATCTTGCGCTCGGCTTCAGGGTCGGGATCGTGGACATGGACATCAATCCCCGAGAGGAGAAACCGCGCGGCCCATCCGCCACCAATAACACCGCCGCCGACAATCGCCGCTTTCCGGATCATCTCGTCACTCCTAGCGGGGTTGGCGTTTTTCAAGGCCGAGCTTTGCGCGCACAGCTTCAGGTCCGATCACGGTTGCCCCAAGTGCCTCGATAATGGTCACCGCGCGCTGCACAAGGCTTTCATTGGTCGCAAGAACACCCTTTTCCAGCCAGAGATTGTCCTCCAACCCGACCCGCACATTGCCGCCAGCAAGAACCGCCGCCGCCACATAGGGCATCTCATCGCGTCCGATCGAAAACGCAGACCATGTCCAGTCTTCCGGGATGTTATTGACCATCGCCATATAGGTGTTGAGGTCGTTCGGTGCGCCCCAGGGAATGCCCATGCAGAGCTGGACAAGCGCCGGTGCCTCAAGGACGCCATCTGACACGAGTTTTTTCGCAAGCCACAAATGGCCGGTATCGAATGCCTCGATTTCCGGCTTGACGCCAAGATCCGTCATCATGCCACCCATGGCTTCAAGCATGCCGGGTGTGTTGGTCATGACGTAATCGGCTTCTGCGAAATTCATCGTTCCGCAATCGAGCGTGCAGATTTCCGGAAGACACTCCGCGATGTGCTCCATGCGGTCCTCGGCACTGATCATGTCGGTGCCGGTTGCAAGCGGCAGCGGGTCTGATGGCGGCCCGAACACAAGATCACCGCCCATTCCGGCGGTAAGATTCAACACCATGTCGACATCGGCATCGCGGATGCGCTCGGTGACTTCCCGGTAAAGTTTCGGATCGCGGGCAGGCGCGCCGGTCTCGGGATCGCGGACATGGCAATGAACGACGGCGGCACCTGCTTTCGCTGCCGCGATGGCACTATCTGCGATCTCTGTCGGACTGCGGGGCACATTGCGGCTTCGGTCCTGCGTTCCGCCGGAACCGGTCAAAGCCGCTGTGATGAAAACCTCGCGGTTGATCGAAAGCGGCATCGGACTCTCCTCCCCTCAGCCTTCAAATCTATCGGGAGAGTGTCAGAGAGATTGCCAGCACCCATCATGCTGGATTAGACAGAATTGATGCAGAACTGGACAAAATACGCAAAGAGCGAATGCCGCCTGGGGATCCTGCTCTTTGAGGCGTTCTCCAATCATTGTCTCGCCAACACATTGGAGCCATTCCGCGCGGCTAACAGGCTCTCCGGGAGAGATCTTTACAATTGGACAATCATGAGCCTCGACGGGGCCGCGGTCACCTCGTCGAGCGGCCTCACGCTTCTGCCCGATACGGCTTTCGGCACCGATATCGAAACCGACATCCTCTTTGTGGTGTCAAGCTACGATCACTTGATCCTTGACACACCGCCCGTCCGGCGCGCGCTCAGACAGGCGGTCTCCAAGAACCCGATGATTGCCGGCCTCGATACGGGTGCCTGGTTGATGGCTGCAAGCGGGCTCCTCGATGGCTATGACGCCACGATCCACAGCGACCTGCTGGACCGGTTTCCTGAAGTCTTCCTCGACGTCAACGCAGTGAGTGCACGATACGTGATCGATCGCAATCGTATCACCTGTGGCGGGGCAAGTGCGGCCTTCGACCTCGCGCTTGAACTCATCGGAAAAGCCCATGGCGCGCGCTTGCGCCTCGATGTGGAAGCGCTCTTCCTTCACTCCGCAGAAGCCGACCGACACATCCAGTCCGATCCGGCACCGCGCTCGCTCCTCATGACCCGGGCCATGACGCTAATGAGCGCGCATATCGAAGAGCCGCTCTCAATCGTAGACATCGCGGAGAAGCTCGGGACGTCTCAGAAGGAACTGGAACGAAGGGCAAAGGCGGAACTCGACGCTTCACCGAGAACGGTTTACCGGCATTTGCGACTGAGCGCGGTAAGGCGGCTTGTTGAAACGACGGCCCTTCCGGTGTCCGAAATCGCTGTGCGCGGCGGCTACGAAAACACCAGCGCCATGACACGAGCGTTCAAACAGGAGTTCGGCATGACACCGAGCGCGCTCCGCCAGATGCCCTAACGCGAAGCGTCCGGATCGCTCGTTTCGTTTTCTTTCGGCTTCACGAAGAAGATGCCAACCATCATGAGAAAAAGTGCGACCCAGACGAAGGGTCCAAGCCTGTCGCCGAAATAGAAGAGCCCGATCAGAACGCCGGTCGCTGTCACCAGATAGCCGGTCTGAACGGCGAAGACGGGTCCAGCCTGCGATACAAGCCAGATGAACGTGAAATAGGAGGCAATATGAAAGAGCGCCATCAGGATGGCCGCCTGCTCGGCAGTTTCAAACCGCGAGATATCGACCCAGGCATCTGCCAAGGGAACGGCGATGGTGAGCATGATGAGTGCAGCCCAGGACAGCCCACATAATGTCGCGAGAGCATCAACGTTGGTGGGCTTTTTGCGAGCAATATAAAGCGTTTCGCTTGAATATGAGACCGCGACCAGAAGCAAGACCACAACCCATGGAAGATGCGATCTTTCCGGAAGGCTCGAGTCCGGCAGCATGATCATCAAAACCGCAATGAGACCCAACACAAGGCCAAATGCGCGGCGAGGCTCAAGCGCTTCGAACCGAAGCAGCAACGCAACCAAAAAGGTGAGGATCGGAACGAGCGACAGGATAATCACCGCGATACCGACCGAAACAACCTGATAAGCCGCGTAGGAAAGCGTGTGTGGAAACGCCGTTCCGAGAAAACCGCAGATTGTGTAGAAGACGATATGCTCACGTGACAGCGGGAGGCGCCGCCTGCGAACAACCATGATGGCCGTCATGACGATGACGCTTGCGAGCGTAGACCAGAAAGCAATCCCAAGCGGGTGGTGTCCTGTGGAGACAGCTATTTTCGAAAGCGGTCCGGTCACGCCCCATAGAACACCGGATGTCGCAAGCGCGAGCCAGTAAAGCCCCACAGGCTGAGCCGGCCTTTTGCCGGCCTCACCGATTGCCCCGCTCATTGCAAACCTTTCAACCGGATCAGAGGATGTAGCGGCTCAAATCCGCATCCTTGGCAAGGTCGCCAACCTCTTTCATGACGAATTCCGCGTCGATCTTGATCGTCTCGCCCGCACGGTCTGTCGCGGTAAAGCTGATATCGTCGAGGACCCGTTCAATTACGGTCTGAAGCCGCCGCGCGCCGATATTTTCCACGCTCGCATTAATTTCGACAGCAAGATCAGCAAGTGCCTCAATGGCATCATCGGTGAATTCAAGAGTCACATCCTCTGTTGCCATCAGGGCGGTGGATTGTTTGATGAGGCTTGCCTCCGTTTCCGTCAGGATCCGGACGAAATCTTCCTTGTTAAGGGGACGAAGCTCGACCCGGATCGGCAAACGACCTTGAAGTTCCGGCAGGAGATCCGACGGCTTCGAAACATGGAAGGCGCCCGATGCGATGAAGAGCACATGGTCGGTTTTCACCGCACCGTATTTGGTCGAAACGGTCGTGCCTTCCACGAGCGGCAGGAGATCGCGCTGGACCCCTTCGCGCGACACGTCACCGCCGCGCGCGCCATCGCGGACAGCAATCTTGTCGATTTCGTCGAGAAAGACGATGCCGTCGTTTTCAACCGACTGCAGAGCCTCTGCAACCACCTGATCGTCGTCGAGCAGTTTGTCAGACTCCTCATTGATCAGAAGCTCGTATGAATCCTTGACAAAAAGCCGCCGTTTCTTGGTGCGCTGCCCGAAGGTCTTTCCGAGGATGTCGTTGAGGTTCATGACGCCGATGGAAGCCCCCGGCATTCCCGGAATTTCCATATTCGGCAGCCCCCCACCGCTGTCTGCGACTTCGACCTCGATCTCTTTGTCATCGAGTTGACCTTCACGCAGTTTCTTGCGGAAGCTTTCGCGTGTGGACGGGCTTGCCGTATCGCCAACAAGTGCATCGAGGACCCGTTCTTCGGCCTGGAGGTGGGCTTTTGCCTGAACGCCTTTCCGCTTTTTCTCGCGCACCAGCACAATGCCGACCTCGACGAGGTCGCGGATCATCTGTTCGACATCGCGGCCGACATAACCGACTTCGGTAAACTTCGTTGCCTCGACTTTCAGGAAGGGCGCCCCGGCGAGTTTCGCAAGGCGCCTCGAAATCTCGGTCTTACCGACGCCGGTCGGCCCGATCATGAGGATGTTCTTAGGCATCACCTCGTCGCGCATATCCTCTTCAAGCTGCTGACGGCGCCAGCGGTTCCTGAGAGCAATCGCGACTGCACGCTTCGCTTCCTTCTGACCGATGATGTAGCGGTCGAGCTCGGAGACGATTTCGCGAGGGGAGAATGTGGTCATGAAGATTTACTTTCCATTCGGTGACAACAGGCATGTTAAACACCTGCCGAGAAAATGAGGTTCCCTTAGCGCGCGGCAAGGCCTGCACCAGGTGGAAGGCGATCCCAGAGCGCGCCAAGCGGCAATGCGGAGAGCAAGGCGCGTAAGTTCGCGGCTTGATCTTTCGAAATGATCCCTCCTGCGACAGCGGCAGAAAGATCCGCGTTATTGAACATCAAGTGTCTCCACAACGAGATTGTGGTTTGTGTAAACACAAATATCGGCGGCAATCTGCATCGAGCGGCGCGCAATCTCTTCCGCGGAGAGATCCTGATCGGCGAGGGCACGAGCGGCGGCAAGCGCGAAATTGCCGCCCGACCCGATTGCGGCAATCCCGTTTTCCGGCTCAAAGACATCGCCAGACCCCGATACCATCAGGCTCACGTCTTTGTTGGCAACAAGAAGAAGCGCCTGAAGATTGCGGAGATATTTGTCCGTCCGCCAGTCCTTCGCGAGCTCCACGGCAGCGCGCATCAAATTCGCGGGATATTGCTCGAGCTTCGCTTCAAGACGCTCAAGCAAAGTGAAAGCATCCGCCGTTGATCCAGCGAAACCTGCGATCACATCGCCCTTGCCGATCCGGCGCACTTTCCGTGCATTCGATTTCACCACGGTTTCGCCCATGGATGCCTGACCGTCACCCGCGATCACCACTTTGCCCTCCTTGCGGATCATGACAATGGTGGTGGCGTGAACCGGCCCGAATGCGGAATGTTCTTGAGCGGCCATTCGGCTCTCCCTGGACTTTAATAAATTTTGGTGGGCAAAACAGATCGTTGCGCCGGTTTTGCCCGACGATTGGTCGCATTTATTTAGGCGCCCCGGATTTGAATGCCAAGAATGAAAAGCCGTAGCATCAACAAGCAACCCCAAGAGGGTTTCGGGCAAAGGTCAGTTTCGCCGGAAGGATAAGGTATGAAGATTGGTTTCATCGGACTTGGCAATGTTGGCGGAAAGCTTGCTGGAAGCCTCGTGCGAAACGGGTTCGACACGCTGGTGCACGACCTCGATGATGCCGCCGTCGACAAGCTTGTCGAAAAGGGCGCTTTGCGTGCCGATAGTCCCGCTCAAATGGCCGAAAAGGCGGATGTGATGATCACTTGCCTTCCCTCCCCGGCGATTTGTGCGGCAGTGGTTGAAGGCGACACCGGACTGATGGAGGGTTTTTCGCCGGGCAAGATCTGGCTCGAAATGAGCACGACAGATACCGCTGAAGTCGCCCGGCTATCCGAACGCCTTGCCGAAATCGGCGTGTCATCAATGGATTGTCCGGTGTCCGGCGGCTGCCACAGGGCCGCGACCGGGAACATCTCGATCTTTGCAGGTGGCGATCGCGCGACCTTCGAAAAGGTTCTGCCGATCCTGACGCGGCTTGGTCGCCGGGTCCTTCACACCGGACCGCTCGGCTCGGCATCGACGCTCAAAGTCATGACGAATTATCTGGCGACGGCCAATCTGCTGACGCTTTGCGAGGCGCTCACCGTTATGAAGGGGGCAGGGCTCGATCTTGCAACGACTTACGAGGCGATCCGCATTTCATCCGGAACCTCCTTCGTCCACGAGACCGAGAGCCAGGTCATTTTGAATGGCAGCCGGTGTGTGGATTTCACGATCGATCTTGTCCTGAAGGATATTGGTCTCTTTCAAGAGCTCGCAGATCGCGCCGGGATTAATCTCGAGATATCGCCGCTTCTTATCGACTTGATGAAGGATGGGCAGGAACGCTTCGGGCCACGCGGGCAGTCCGACCGGATGATTGAACGCTTTGAAGATCAGACCGGGCTTGCGATCAGGGCCGACGGTTTTCCGGCTGAACTCACTGATGATGAGCCGGAAGAACAGGGTTATGAAGTCCGCCCGCCGCAGATGGGCACCTTGGGAACCGCCTAACACCCTGGTGCCGACCGGATTTGCGCATTCAGCCTGGTACTGTTAAGGGCCTGTTACCGATTTCAGGACCATAAGAAAC
>JBCDCU010000120.1:0-9845 GCA_039181265.1 Pseudomonadota bacterium
AGACTTGCGCTTGCGACTGCCTTTTCCTTCGGCCTTTTTTCTTCCATGTCTCACGCTGCAACTTTTGCAGTATTCGGAGACAATGAGATCGACAATTTCATCAATGAAACCGGCGTATTCCGTGCGATGATCGTGTCCGACGAACAACTGGCGACGGACGGGTTTCTCAATCAATTTGATGCATTCATATATACGCGCAATGGTGCCTCAATCGGAGAGTCGCTTAGCACCGAAGCTTCAGCGAATGTCCGGGAGTTTGTGACCGGCAATACCGTGCTTCTGAACGCGGACATTGCCAACACACTCGGGCCTGATGGGATTGCCAACCAGCTTTTTTATAACGCCTTGCTGTTTTCAACCTCAGGATCCGGGGGCGGTTTTATTGGTGGTTTACAGGTGCGGCCGCAGCTTTTGAATCGAACGCGAATGGCCTGGAGCCTCTTGGTTTGTTTGAGGGTGATGCAGGTGCTCTAACTACCAATGGGGATGAATCCAATCGGCTGATTGCGGCGAACCGCACTCCGATTTCGGACATTTTACTGGATGGCGTCGTATCAGCGGCAGGTCCGCTGAGTTTGGGGGGCGGTGCGGCAATAACGGGATTCAACCAGTCTGACTGGGTTGCTCTTGATGCAACCGGGAATCCCGCCATTCTTACCCAATCGTCCGTCGCGACCGTGCCGCTTCCGGCCGCCGCACCGCTTCTTGCTGGCGGACTTGCGCTTCTTGGTTTCATCGGCTGGCGCAGACGCAGGCGCGCTCTTTAAAAGAGGGGCTCACGCTTTAGTGGGCTTTTTCCTGAGTGGGCTTACTTTAATATCGGTTGGAGACCCCGGGACGCATCCGGGGTTTTTTGTGGCCGCTCACCCATAGAGCCTGACTTTGTACTTCGCCTTCAAAAGCCCGGCGGCGTGGAGGAAGCGCGGCGCGGTGTGGGGAAGGGTTGCGATGATGCGTTCCAGATCTTTGCGGCTTGCGTGACGGAGAGGGCGGGGTGGCGTCTCTCCTGGTCCGTGGTGCCTTACCGGCTCCCGGTGTCCCCGATACTGGTCATCCTCACGGTTTCGTTTGCTTTCCGGGGCCGATATTGCCGGTGTGCCGGAGAGGCTTTGACCCAATGCCAGAGGAGGGGGCGAGGCCGTCGCGGGATCGACCGCCCTTCGCGCGTGAGTGACGCGGTGCCTTGCGCCAAAACGCCTCAGCAAAACGCTGTTGAGGAAAGAAAACCATGGCCATAAAAAGGCCGGGGCGCGTAGGGAGGTGTAACACGCGCCCCGGCTTGAAGCCGCAGCTGCCGTCAGGCGCTCGGCGGTACGAAGTTCCCCGACGGCCTGACTTCCGAAGGGAACACGCACTCCCCCGGAGGTCTGACACCCTCCGGGATCTCTTGGTCCCCCGATCATTTTGCTCAAGCGGCCCATGAGCAGCATGATTGTAATCAAATAGGGACTGATGGCGCTTTGAAAAGCACCGTATTTAACCTTATTCCGGTATTCTTTTTCCGAGGTCATTGTGCCCCGGTTTTCGCCACCTGTTCCAGCGCAGTGCCAGATGGCGCTAACCGCATTCCAGAGGCCGGGCCTTTTGTCGGCCCACGCCCTTGAGGTTTTCCTGGCGGGTGCGCTCGCTTGCATGTCTGCGCATTGAAAAGGCGCAGAGGGGCGCTTAATATCAAGGCGCCTCTGCGCCCGGTCCGCCGTACTTTCCTTGACTATATCCCTAATTCTGCTCTGTGTGCACTGCGGCGTTTCCCCGCGCGTCATGTCGTGCGGAGGTGTTTTGGCCTCAGTATTTCTCCGAGATAGGGAAAAAACGGAGCGTATTCTGTAAGGTTTGATTGTAATCATCAAATAAGTTAGGAAAAAGAGCATAGATACGTATGTGGCGGTCCGAAGGGCGGGGGCGGGCTCACGGGAGGAGACCGGATCGGGTTCCGGTTGAGAAGAACCCGCCCCCTGATCATCCGCGGTTTCAGGGGGCACACCGGCGGACGATATCCTGGTTGTGGTCTGATCCGCCGTCTGCCGCTTTGAGTGTGCGTGAGGCCGGGCGAGGCGGGCTTTAAGCGAGGCTGGGAGTGCGTCGGCAATCTGAAGAAAGCGCACGATTATCCCCCGATAAGAGCACTTAAAGGACAGTGAGGGCGCTGGCCGGGGTTTCGGCGCAATGCGGGGCGCCGGACGCACACGCGACCGCATCCTCGTTCAGGAACTGAATGCGCTCATCGGCTTCTATTGCCGCAAGATCATCATCGTCATAGAGCGGGTTGAGATCCGGCTCACCGATCAACCCGCGCACCCAGGCGGGCACGGCATCGATGGCTTCGTATTTCGTAAGACACGCCCGGGCGATATCTTCGGTGACATCGATAATGATTCCGTCGGCGCGGTCCCATTCGTGAACGGAGACGATGTCGTCTTCAAGCGCGATATGATCGACGATTGTCTCAAGGTTTAGCGGGGCGGAGGTGTCGGCTTCGTCAATCGCGCGGCCCTCGCGTCCATAATCGCGTTCGATCAGAAAAATGGTCATGCACTGCCTCCGGGTTCCTGTTGGAAGAAGCGTAGGTTGAGTCAGTTTTCCGGTCAATCCAAAAAGTAGGGTGACATTACATTTCGCTTGATGTCCTCTCCGCATCACCCTAAAGCCCTGAGTCCAATGCGGCGACGGGGTGCAACTCCCTGCTGGATGAAAGCCGCGGGCGCGGGGATCGAAAGTCCTACGGTGCTCTCCAGAAACAGAGGACGGGTTTTCGGAAGAGACCCTGGCCATGTCCCATCCGGTCGGCTCCGACGGTCAGGACAGCCATGGATTTCCCTTGCCTTTTGGGCGCACTTTTCAGTGCCTCCAAGGGGTAGGGGGATCTTTGGCCGAACCCTCCGGTCTAACCACCGGTCAGGAGGGAGTGGGAGAGTAGGAAAAGGGTAGGTCGACGTAGGGGGTGTGAAGTGTAATGAGGGGATCTGAAAAGCACTCTTCAAAGAAAAAAAGGAGGGTTGGACCGATGATTTTGAGTGTGTCAAAGCGCCGTTCCTTGCAGCGCCCTTAGTCCAAGTGGAGAGATTTCCTGGATCCCGGGTCAGGCCCGGGAATGCAGGTGTGGGAGCGTTCGTCACGCCAAAGTTTGCATGCAAAGGAAGCGGTAGAGGTCCTGTTTGCTGCATCGCCCCATAGCCTGTGCGGCATCCCCGACGTTGAGCCCCCAACAACCAGGGGGTCCAGTTAAAACCCGCCGCGGGTATAGGGGGTTGAACCAGCAAGAGTGGCTGGCGAAGATAATGCGCCTTTCTGTGCTCCAATATCGGGATTGCAGCCCGGACCGAGGGTGGGCGTTAGCGCCCGACCCCCAAAACGAACAAAGCGAGCGGGACGGGCGCGATCCGGCGCTTGCGCACCGTATGGGGTGTTTGGTTGGACAGGGTTCAACCCAAAAGCGATCACTTTATCGGCTGACAGATTTCCTGGATCCCGGGTTCCCGGATCAAGTCCGGGACAGGCGCTGCCCGGGAATGTAGATTTGGGAGCGTTCGTTGCCTCAAAGTTCGGATGTAAAGGAAGCGACGAGTTCGGATTGGTGCTTCACCCCATACCCTCAACAGCATCCCCGGGCTTCGACCCGGGGTCCAGTTAAGACCCGCCACAGGCACTAAGCCTCCGAACACAAAATCAAACTGATCTTACCCCGAAATCAGGATTTCGCCCGGACCCCCTTCTTATCTCGGGGAGGTGGGTGCGAATGCGCCCGCCCAGTTGGGACAGGACGGGCGCAATCCGGCTGTCTCCCCGCCCAATCAAAGCCCCTCCCACTTTCAAATTCCGCCCTATTTTCCTCACAACAAAGCCCAAAGTCCCATCACCGGAATGGCCCATGGCAAAGCCAAAGCTTGATGACCTGGAACGCGTAGAAATCAAGAACGCTGGCGATCTTCGCGATTGGCTTCAGGAAAACTGCGAGAGCGACCAAAGCATCTGGCTCGTCACTTACAAGAAAACCGTACCGGAGCGCTATGTGAGTTATGACGAAATCGTCGACGTTGCGATCTGCTTCGGCTGGATTGACAGCCTGCCGCGAAAGCTCGATGAGCGCCGCACCATGCTTCTCCTCTCACCCCGTAAACCGGGGAGCGCCTGGTCTGCCGTCAATAAGAAACGTGTGGAACGCATGGCTGCTCAAGGCCTCATCCATCCACGGGGTGCTGCGGCGATCGAGGCTGCCAAAAAAGACGGGTCCTGGGATTTTTTGAACGATGTCGATCAGCTGATTGAGCCGGATGATTTGAAGGCGGCCCTTGATGGGACGGCGGAGGCACGGACGAAGTTTGACGGTTTCAGCCGGTCTTCCCGGCGCGGCATATTGGAATGGATCAAACAGGCAAAACGGCCCGAGACGCGGGCAAAGCGTGTATCGGAAACGGTGCGGCTCGCAGCGCTAGGCGTTAAGGCCAACCATTAAGGGTATACGGGGAGGAGGGGCTGCGGGTTTGCTCACCGACACATGGTCGCCAAAACATGAGAGTGAGGAGGCGGTTCCTCGTCACGAGGATTGCAGCCCGGACCGAGGGTGGGGGCGAATGCGCCCGCGCCCAAAAACAAGAGGGGTGGGGCGGGACGGGCGCAATCCGACGCTAAAGCATCGGATGAGAGAGCGGTGTTGGGAAAGGACCTTCCACTCGGCTTTTCCTGAGCAAGCGGTAGAGATTCTCTGGGTCCCGGCTTCCCGGATCAAGTTCGGGACAGGCGCTGCCCGGGAATGCAGATCTGAGAACCGCCGTCACATCAGGGTTTGGATGCGAAGGGAGCGACAGAGTATAGGCTTGCGGCGCAGCCCCATACCCACCACCCGTTCCCCGGCCTTGAGCCCCCAACAACTAGGAGGTCCAGTGAAAACCAGCTGCGGGCAGGGGCTTGAAGAAGGAAGGGTGCGGTGAAGAGCAGGCGTTTTTCCATACCCCGATATCAGGAGTGTGTCCGGCCCGAGGGAGGGCGTGTGCGCCCGACCCCCAAGAAACGTATAGAGCGGGCGGGACGGGCGCAATCCGGTGCTGACGCAGCGGATGATAGTGCGGTACCGAAAGGGGTGTTTATCCGGGGCCACCGTGCCGGTGGATGGATTCACTGGATCCCGGGTCCGGCCCGGGATTGCAGATGTGAGAACCTTCGTAACGTCAAGGTTTGGATGCGAAGGGAGCTACGATTACTCAGCGTTCTGCATCGCCCCGTACCCTCTACGGCATCCCCGGCCTTGAGCCGGGGTCCAGTGAGACCGACCGCAGGCACAGGGCTTTGAAGTTGCAGGGATTGGCTAAGAGCAGACGCTTTTCCGTGCCTTGTTATCAGGATTTCGCCCGTACCGAGGGTGGGCGTGTGCGCCCGCCCATCTGGGGCGGGACGGGCCCAATCCGGTGCTGACGCATCGGATAAGATTGCCCTTAGAGGTCACCGACGGCCCCACACCTCGCTCAAACTAGCTCCAGCCCGTCGAACGATTCCACGCCCGGCAAACCGCAGGCAGCGTTTTGATCGAACCACGCGCCCCTTTTCAAATTGCTTATGGTGATCAAGATTGGTCTTTGATCAAAGAATTCTACTCCGACCGCGGACATCAACGGAGGAGCCATGGCCAAACCATTCCTGTCTGAAATCGAAGAGCATCTTGCGCACCAGGATCAGACAACCGTACAGGTGCGTGAGTCAGGCACCGCCGACTTGCCGTCGTGTTTTGCCGTGACGGATCTGGCAGTCGCGACCATGCAGGCAGCAGCAACGCAGCTTGCGGCTCTGACCGGCGCGCGGGAGATTGCGATTGACCGGCGCCTTGCATCGCTTTGGTTCGCTATGACGGTTCGCCCACAGGGATGGCTCATGCCGGATCTCTGGGATCCAATTGCCGGGGCCTATGAAACCTCGGACGGGTGGATAAGGCTTCACACCAATGCCCCGCATCATCGAGAGGCGGCTTTGCGGGTCCTGAAATGCGCCGCCGACAAACAAGCCGTTCAAAAAGCCGTAAGCGCCTGGCGGAAAACTGAATTGGAAGACGCCATCATTGCGGAAAATGGCGCAGCGGCAGCCATGAACAGCATGGCGGACTGGGCGGCAAGCGCGCAGGGGCAAGCGGTCGCAAAAGATCCTCTGATTGCCTGGCATCAAACCGCGGAATGTAAATCGAACCTGGCCTTACAAGGTCTGAAAGTCATCGATCTCACACGTGTGCTCGCCGGACCGGTCGCAACCCGATTTTTGGCAGGATACGGCGCCTCCGTCCTCAGGATAGACCCGCCATGGTGGAATGAACCGGCGGTGGAACCGGAGGTCACGCTTGGCAAAAGGCGCGCCGGGCTTGATCTGACACTCTCAGAACACCGGCAGATTTTTGACGGTCTCCTCGCCGACGCGGATGTTCTTGTTCATGGATATAGGCCCGGTGCCCTGGGCGGCCTCGGCTACGATCCGGAGCGTTTGCGCGCGATCTCGCCTAATATCATTGACGTCAGCCTCTGCGCCTATGGATGGCACGGTCCCTGGGCCGGTCGTCGTGGATTTGACAGTCTGGTGCAAATGAGCTGCGGAATTGCCCATGAAGGCATGGTCCGAAAAGAAGCGCCGCACCCCGTCCCGCTGCCGGTCCAGGCCCTTGATCATGCAACCGGCTATCTGATGGCCGCGGCGATCCTGCACGCGGTAAGGGTCCGCAACGAAACCGGGACGATCCTCTCTGCCCGTTTGTCTTTGGCAGGTACTGCCGCATTGCTGATGTCGAGCGGAGCCCGCGACTTTACCGGCAGGGATATCGTCGAAACGCCGGAAGATCGGTCCGAGGCAAACGAAATGACGTGTTGGGGGCCTGCCCGGCGTCTGCGGTTTCCGATCCTGATGGATGGCGTGGCACCAAAGTGGCCGCATCCAGCCGGAAAGCTGAGGATCGACCCGCCGAGCTGGTAGTCAACGTGCTGCCACAGAGCGCCAAACCATCCAACAGCACTCAGCCATCTTCAAAGGGGTAATCTCTCTACGCGCACTTGTCCGGTGCGCCAGCATCGGATTGCGCCCGTCCCGCCCGCACGGGCGGGCGCACACGCCCTCCCTCGGGCCGGGCACACTCCTCGCACCGGGGCGCACAAAAGCGTCTGCTCGCCTATATTCCGTCCACCCTTCAGGCCCTCTGCCCGCTGAAGACTTCCCTTTGAACCCCGACTTTCCGGATCAAAGCCTCGGCAAGCTCTGCCTTGCACAACGGTGAATGGTAAAGGGCTTTGCGTTTCTTTAGTTGGCTGTGGTTCCACAAGACGGATCTTTGAGAAAAATAGGCTCTCTCAGCTCATTTCCTCGGGCAGCGCCTGTCCTGGACTTGATCCGGGAAGCTAGGATCAAAAACTGGAAAAACTGGGGGCACACGGCGTTAAAGTAACAAGGGGGATCGCCGAAAAGGGGACGCCTTTCTTTGTCCCGATACGAGGATTGCAGCCCGGCCCGAGGGTGGGTGCGAATGCACCCGACCCCCAATAAACGGATAGAGCGGGCGAGACGGACGCAATCCGGCGCTGACGAACCGGATGGGGTGCCTGTTCAGAGATGATCTTGAAAATAGGGCTGATGTACTAACCGAGACATTCTTCTGGATCCCGGCGCTGAGGCCCGGGAATGCAGATCTGAGAACCTTCGTCACATCAAGGTTTGGATGCGAAGGGAGCGACATAGCATAGGTTTGCGGCGCAGCCCCATACCCTCAACAGCATCCCCGGGCTTCGACCCGGCGTCCAGTTAAAACCGGCCACGAGCACTAAGCCTCCGAACACAAAATCAAACTGATATTACCCCGATATCAGAATTTCGCCCGGCCTGAGGGAGGGAGCGAATGCACCCGACCCCCAATAAACGGATAGAGCGGGCGAGACGGGCGCAATCCGATGCTGGCGAACCGGATGGGGTGCTTTGACGGGGGAGGGAACCATAAGGCTCTTTTTCAGTAAGCGGCGCAATTTTCTAAATCCAGGGTCAGACGCGGCGCCCAGTGCGGTCGTTTTGGATCCCGACGCCCCAACAATTGCAACCCTCACCCGATTTTGGGAGTGCCCGAATGGCACAGCTCCCAATCCGCTTGCTTGACGATCATCAACGCGCGTCCAATTCGCTGGTGCTACAATCAATCCGTGCTTTGAATTTCGACACCACCGTTAGGAGTGCCGTAAGATGGCCAATCCGGCGACAAAGAGGCACGGAACCCCGAATTGGGCAGATTGTGCAACGCTCGACCTTTCTGAGGCAGAGGCCTTTTACGCGGCATTGTTCGGGTGGACGTCTGAACGCGCCACGGCCTCTGACGGGTCTGTTTATTCAGTCCAACGCCTCAACGACAAGAGGGTCGCGGGGATCTACGCGTTGAATGATGAATTGCGCGCGATGGGCGTGCCGCCGCATTGGGGCACCTATATCGAAGTCGACGATGTCGCAGCCGTGCTCAAGAAGGTCAGGGATGCGGGCGGAACCGTGATCGAAGATGCGTCTTTTGAACCTGATGTCGGTACGTTTGCGGTCATCCAGGATAATGTTGGCGCCTTCCTTCGCCTTTGGCACTCCGCGCCTGCCCATGGCGGCGAGATATTCAATGTGCCAGGTGCCATGACATGGAACGAGCTGTTCACGAAAGAGCCGGAAAAAGCAGCGATTTTCTATCAAAAGGTCTTTGGCCTGGAGCCGGAACCACTCGAAACGCCCACGCCTTACACTGTTCTCAGAGCAGCTGGCCGTGAGGTTGCAGGCATTCTCACAGCGACACCTGAAATGGGTGACATGCCTGCGTGTTGGGATGTCTATTTCGCCACCGACGACGTTGAGGAAACGCTCAAGCTGGCTTTGGACGCAGGCGGTAAAGTCATCCGCGAGCCGTTTGATGTCGCCGGAGGACAGGCAAGGATGGCAGTCCTGCAGGATCCACAAGGCGCGGTCTTCGAAGTGATCAAGATGCAGCCGGGTTCCGGTTGATCCAGCCTTTAGGGTTTGTTGCGAATGCCTTAAGCGCGGGGGAGAGGACCTTCGGTCCGCAAAAACCAGCTTGATTACTGGCCATACAATCAGTGCGCGTTCTTTAGCCGATTAGCGTCCAGTTGTTTCCACGGCCTTGAGCCGGGGCAGTGAAAGTCTGCCACAAACACTAAGGCTGCCGAGACTCTTTCCGCCTGTTGTATGTCACGATACGAGGAGTGTGCCCGGGCCCCCTCCTTATCTCGGTGAGGTGGGCGTCACCGCCCGACCCCCAATCACGCAGAGAGCAGGCGGGACGGGCGCAATCCGACGCTGACGCACCGGATGGGAGACGGGGGCGATTTCCAAGATGAAGCCAACTTGAGTTCCGGCGGATGGATTTTCTGGATCCCGGGTCAGGCCCGGGAATGCAGATCTGAGAACCTTCGTCACATCAAGCTTTGGATGCAAAGGAAGCGACTAGTTCGGTTTGGTGCCTCACCCCATACCCTCAACAGCATCCCCGGCCTTGAGCCGGGGCCCAGAGAGAACCCTCTACGGGCGCAGGGGCGGAAGGTTGGATGAGGTGTGGGCGAGCAGACACCATTCCATACCCCGAAATCAGGATTTCGCCCGGCCCGAGGGAGGGAGCGAATGCGCCCGCGCCCAAGAAGCAAGAGGGGTGGGGCGGGATGGGCGTAATCCGGCGCTGACGCACCGGATGAGATCGCGGTGTTGGGAAAGAACCTTCCACTCGGCTTTTCCTCAGCAAGCGGTGAGATTCACTGGATCCCGGGTCAGGCCCGGGAATGCAGATCTGAGAACCTTCGTCACATCAAGCTTTGGATGCAAAGGAAGCGACTAGTTCGGTTTGGTGCCTCACC
>JBCDCU010000121.1:0-9725 GCA_039181265.1 Pseudomonadota bacterium
CAAAGTTAAAAGCGGATTTGGGGAACGTGGTCGGATGATCGCCGACATCGTTAAATTTTCCGCCCCGCCCGCTTCAACGCGGTTGCAACGCTATATAGGAAGCACGCTTTGCTGACGCAACCAAAGAAACCGGAATTTTGTCGCGGAAATCACAGGAAACTATCGACAGTTAACCTGATATTTCGAGGCATGATGGCAAAAGGTTCCGTATGTGGGTTCCAATCCGCTTGGCGGACGAAAGCGAGAGGATGAATGAACAAGCATTTTCGGCCTCCGCTCAACGACGAAAAGCTTCTCACGACTGGAATGCCAGGTTTGGATGAATGCGCGCTTCATAAGCGCGTTTTTTCCATCACCTTTGACGATCCGGATGCATCATTTCCGTTTTCCGAAAGATTGGCCCGCGATAACGCCTGGGATGAGGACTTTGCCAAGCGCGTTCTCTTCGAATATCGCCGCTTTGCTTATCTGATCGTGCGGTCGGGCCGCGAATTGACGCCAAGCGATGCCGTCGATCAGGCCTGGCATCTTCATCTAACCTATTCACGCCATTATTGGGGCGAATGGACTGACGCGCTGGGCCGGTCGATCCACCATGGACCGACGAAAGGCGGTGGGGGTGAAGCGCGTCGATATGATCAGAATTACCGCGATACGTTGACGCTCTACGAAGAGACTTTCGGGGAGGCACCGCCCAAGGCGATCTGGCCAGACCCGAAGGAGCGATTTCGCAATCCCGAGCGGTTCAAACGGCTCGATACAAGCCAATACGTCATTCTGAAACGGCCAAGTTTAGTAGGATTGGCTGCGGTTTTTGGGCTTCTTTTGCTGGGCTTGACCGCGTTTACGCATTTCGGTGGCTTTCACCTGTTCTCTTAGGCTTCGGATGCGCCTGAGCTCTTAAGTGTTGCAGGAGGTCAACGCCTGCGAGTTATCAAACCCTTACAAATAAATTATCTTGATTTTATTTGGTCGGTCCCTCAGGACGTAATCTGTAGCAAAATATGTGTATTCAGTTTTCAAATATTGATAAAGTGGGTTTTGTGTATGTTGTGCCGGATATCAATAAAAATTCCTGCTCTTTTTTGTTTTTTGACGATTATATCCGGTTGTGGAACATTGACTACAGAGTTTGATGAAAGTGGAAATATTATAAAAGGCGAGAAGGTTAAATATCCGGAGCCAGGAATTACGTACATAACGGATAGTCCGCAGCACGGCTACCAAATATCTTACTTAGGTACGGATAATCGTTACTGGCTGTGGTATCCTGGTAATAGGAGGCTGCTTACGGGTACATGGGAAGCAACCTCCTATAGAATTTGTTTTCGCTACACCGTTCCAACATACAATCCCGCTTCACGCGTGAGCAAGCGCGCGGGACAGGCGTCCTGCACACTTATTGGTTCCGTTGGCAGTTTAGTTTTCTCGTCTATAAAGGGTGATTTCTTCCACCTCTCATCTGGAAAACTGCCGTATCGAAGGATGGCGTGCGACAACACGGGAAAATTTGCGCTTCCCACGGTCAAAGGGGCCTTCAAAAGCGATACCCCGTGCGGCCGGCGGAGGAATGACAGGCTTCTTCGTGATCGCCAACTGTTAGAGGCTCATCTGGAAAGCTTCAAGAGTTAAGGTTGTCCAACTAACCCTCATGAGTGCGGGTCAGGGTATTTTCTGCGTTTGCACAGTAAGGGACAGGCCAACTACTCGCCAACGTTGCGCTTTGTGATTGTCTTCGATTGCAAATGGTCCGGTAACAAGTTTGAGGCAAAATGGCGATAAAGGGAGTAATCGCCATGACAAATAAACCTCAACCTCCGCGAGAGAGGAATCCTGGATTTCGTTATCCTTTCGGAATCGCAGCAGCGGTCGCATATGTGTTTACGCCATCTACAGCATTTGCCCACCAGTTCCGGGAGCCTGGAAGCCTTGGTTGGGTCAAACACATGTTTGAAGCGCACACCCTCGATGCGGTTATTATCTCCGCCATCGTCGGTGCCATCGTATGGGCGATTATCTACCGCACGTTTTTGGAACCTGACTGGAAGAAGGCGGAACGCAAACGCCGCAAGCAAGACGGGTCCGGCTGCGGCTCCGGTTGTTCTTCCGGTGGTGGCTCGTCCGGGTGTTCAGGCTGCGGCGGCGACTGACCATCGCGCAATCGCCTATGCGCGGGTGTTAGAACCCTGCCGAAGGGCGATTGCGCTTAAGAGCAAACCACAAAAATCGACGAAATGGATCGCTTGCATGGCGAAAGGATAGGTCGCGAAACTGCCGAACCCGACCGCAGCCAAGTGCCATATGCGCCCGAAAAGGACGCCACCATAGAGCACCAGGAGAAAGCCCAATACGCTGGTCGGTCGCACATAGCCAAGCGCACCGAGGCCGATGTAGATCGCGGCGAGGAAGAAGAAGCCGCCATATTGACCGCGCGTCTCGTTAAGACCTGCGGGCCCTGTCGCTGAAAGTTCCATTCCGGCCAGGAAACCGTCGGGATTAAAAAGCCCGCCATAGGAGATCGCGAGCGCGATGAGGCACGTCGATCCCATAACGATCCGCTGAAGAAGGGTTGGATGAAAAGCAGGATGCATGGGGGCTCGCATCAGGTTGGGTTCCAGACTGAGATAGTCCGATCAGAACGGAAAGCGACTCTGAGTGAGGGCATGGGAACGGCCAGTCTTGTGGTGTTGACTGTAAACGGAACCGGAAATCTTGGAATCTTCGATCTACACTTCAATCTGCGTCTTGGTTTGACGAGAGCCTGCACCACGCCCTAAATCGCATTCATGCAGGTCCTACCGAACGGCGTACATCACATTCCAGGTTATCTTGACCGCGCCGCGCAGGAAGGGTTGCGCGATGCCATTCGTACGGTCTTGACGGAAGCACCGCTCTTCACACCGGCAATGCCGCGCACCGGTCAGCCGATGACAGTCCGCATGTCGAATTGTGGTTCACTTGGCTGGCTTACCGATAAGGAACGGGGGTACCGCTATCAGGCCATGCATCCGTCGACCGGAAATCCCTGGCCTCCGATTCCCGACCAACTGATTGCGCTCTGGAAAGATCTCTCTGGCTATCCGCATTTGCCGGAGGCCTGCCTTATCAATTTCTATTCGGAAGATGCGAAGATGGGCATGCATCAGGATCGCGATGAAGAAGACTTCGAAGCGCCTGTCCTTTCCGTTTCGCTTGGAGACAGTTGCCGTTTCCGCATTGGCGGCACTAAACGGGGAGGTCGGACAAGCTCGATCAGGCTCAATTCGGGCGATGTCGTGATACTGGGTGGCGAGGGCAGGCTCTGTTACCACGGGGTGGATAAACTATTCCCCGATACGTCGACCCTTCTCAGAAACGGGGGCCGTCTCAATCTGACGTTAAGGCGGGTGACCAAGCCAAGCTAGATCGTTCGGGAAAAGAAAAACGCCCGGCTTTGGTAAACCGGGCGCCTAAATTCCTAAGGGTATCTCCCTCTAGAGCAAAGGCTCTTAGAAGTTGAAGACAGCATCGAAGCTCACGCGGAAGTTCGTGATTGAGTCTTCGCGGTTCGCAACCGCACCCTCACCGGCCATGCCGACGATCAGATTGTCGTTGAAGCGGTAACGGAAACCACCGCCAACTGTGACAAGTGTATCGCGATCAGTCGAACCGAAGTTTAAAACGTCAGCGCCGCCGATTGAAGCAAGCGCGCCCCCTGTCCGGGTACCGCGGTTGAACGGCACATAGGCGTTGACTTCGAGCAGCGGGTAGAAGTTCTCGAAGAGCTCATAGTTCACGTGAGCTGCGGCGACGAAGAGTGATGTCTCGGCGTCACCGTCGATTGCGAAGTTACCGTTAAGGCTACCTTGAAGCTGGAACCCGCCAAGCTCCGTTACACCGGTGATGAACGGGTTAATGAAGCCAGCGCCTGCAGCCTGGAATTCGACACCTGCGGTAGAAAGCTCCTGAACCGGGCCTTCATAACGGAGACCGACAGTGAGGACATCACCAGCGGCCTTGTCCTGATAGACAGCATATTTCAGACCACCGGCAATGTTGACGAAGCCGTTTTCGTCAGGAAGGCCGTTGAAGTCCGCCCAGACATAACCATCCTTGGTTGCGATCAAGGCGAGGTTATCGGTGATCTTCAGGCGCGCTTGAAGAGCTACAACATTAACATTGCCGCCGCCGGAAAGACCAGCAGCAAATGTGTCTGGCACATCATGGTAGAAGTAAATGGCGCGCAGCTCGGACGTGATAAACGGAGACTCGTTGAAGAGCGGGTTTGTGACTGAAGGAACGTAACGCTCCGGGAATGTCGCCCCACCGATCGGAATACCGAAGATTGAGAAGCGGTCATCAGCTGGCGCATCCGCAAGTGGTACGTCGAGATCTGCTGAAAGTGCAGGCACCGCAGAGAGGCCCACTGCAAGGGCGGCCGCTTGGGCTGCTCTAAAGAATGTTTTGTTCAAACCGATCATTTCGACCCCCATATATGTCAGCGCCTTTACGTGTTGGTCGGCGCGTCCCATCTGAATTTGCTCGCTTAACCTGGATTGTTACAGCGGCAACATTTCTCCGCGTAACATGCGTGCGATCCAGCGTTCATTGATTGCAGTCATGACTCCGGAGAGTCTGTTGAAGCTTCCCCTCAGTCCGGCCATGTTTTCTCAGACCGTTGATTTTTTGTCACACTTTCAAGCGCCTAGGTCGTTTGTGACTGCTTGATTCAAATCAAGCATGCTGAGCGTGTCTATGTTTCTCTTCTTTGATGCAAGACGGCAGGAGCCGTTACGAATTCGGGCACTCCGTGGGCGGATAAACGGGATGAATGTGCGGTGTGAAACATGTTGGCTCGGCGAACTCTGGAGCCTTTTGGCCGCGGCTGAAGATTGGGATGGCCGCCCCCTCGAGGCTCCTTATAGTGGTGACGGTGATCAGATCTGTACGGTTCGCAGGGTTAAGAAGGGCACCGTACTTGCGGTTGATGAAACAGAAGAAGAGAAAGTATACGGCGTTTGCGAAGGCGTTCTTGCGCGCCAGCATTTCTTGAGCGACGGGCGCCGCAGTCTTGTCGAACTCTTTCTACCGGGCGAAATTGCCGCCCTCGGCAATTCTGCCTACAACATGCAGTTTATCGCTCTCACGCCCTGTGAGCTCGTTGTTTTTCCACGCGAACTTCTTGAAAGAGCGCGCAAAGCTTCTGAACGGGTGGATTGTCTTTATTTCAATCACCTGGAACGGCAGGCGAACCAGGTTCTCGAGCATTGCGCTGACATTGCCCGCAAGACTCCTCCCGAACGGCTTGCTTCCTTCCTGCTTGAATACCGCGATCGGGCCAAAGCCCTCCACGTGGCATCCAACGGGGAGGATGCAACCGGTTTCGATGACAAGGAATATCGGCTACCGCTCCGAGGCCGCGAGGTCGGCGATTATCTGGCGCTGGAATCAGAGACCGTATCGCGCTGCTACAGCCGTCTTGCAGAGAGTTTTGCCGCCAAGCTCAACGGCGGCAACAATGTGCGGATCCTGAATGAGGAAAAACTCCGCGAGATTGCGGAAGGCGGTTTGCCACGAAGGAAAAAGAACTAAGGCGATCAGGACCGTTCCAGGCTTTGCAAGAACCCGCTGATCAGGCCGAACAGGATCTCGGGCTTTTCGATGCAGGGAAGGTGTCCCGCACCTGAAATGATCTCAAAACGTGCATCAGCCAAGAGTCCGGCAAGTTCTTTAACGAGCGCTGGCGGCGTCGATCCGTCTTCATCGCCGACGACGCAAAGGGCCGGAACTGTGATCCTGCCGACTTGTTCCGTGTAGTCGGTATCACGCAAGGCTACCGATGTTCCCACGTAACCGGGTACGGGTGTACGAATCAGCATATTCCGATAACCGGCGAAGACCGGGTTATCCGGTTTCCGGAATGCATCTGAAAACCAACGAGTGAGAATCTGGTCGGAAATCGCCTCGATACCGTTTGCACTGACCTTCTCGATTCGGTCATTCCACAGCGCGTCGTTTCCGATCTTGTGGCCCGTGTCGCACAAGATGAGCGCCTTAACGAGGTCCGGCCTCGAAAGTGCAAGACCCTGTGCAATCATGCCGCCGACGGAAAGTCCGCAAACGATCGCCGAGCTGACCTCGAGAAAGTCGAGGAGACCAGCAAGATCATCAACGTGATCCTGCATTTTGTAAGGCGAGCTTCCAACATCGGAAAGACCGTGTCCGCGCTTGTCGTAGGTGACAATCGCGTAGTCTCCGACAAGCGGCACAATGACATCGCGCCAGATCCGGAAATCGGTCCCGAGCGAATTCGCGAAGACGATCACTGGTTTATCGGCGGGCGCACCAATCACCTGAAAGTGGATGCTGATCCCGTTGATGGTTGCAAACTGCATGATCTCCTCCTGCTTTGGTATTTTCTTATGCGTCATTGTTAAAACAGACGTTTTGCCGCTACCGAACCGGGCAAACTGATGATGTTTTAAGCACACATTCGGTTGCGTGGCGTGCAAATATTTGCTCCGATGCGGGTAACCTCGTGTAAGAATTACTATTCTGGTCTACCGGGAGCGGAAGTCAGTCGGAAATGTCGAACCCTGTGACCTTCTTCAATGAAATGCAGATCGACGAGGAACACGTCCGGGAGCCCTACCAGTCCTATTCTCAATGGCTGTCCGGGGAGAACCTGAGTGATGTGAGAAAGAAGGCTGCGGAAGCTGAAACTTTCTTCAGGCGCACCGGGATTACTTTCAACGTATACGGTAGCGATGAGGCTGATGAACGCCTCATTCCCTTTGACGTCGTGCCGCGGATTCTGGCGGCTCATGAATGGCGGATTTTAACTCGGGGGATTGAGCAGCGCGTACGGGCAATCAATGCATTTCTTCACGATATCTATCATCGTCAGGAAATCGTCAGAGCAGGCCGCATTCCGGTCGAACTGATTGCGACGAACGATGCCTTTACTCCGCAAATGATCGGTGTTTCGCCACCAGGGGACGTTTACACCCATATCGTTGGAACAGACATCGTGCGGACCGGTGAGAACGAGTTCTACGTTCTTGAAGACAACGCACGCACACCGTCCGGCGTTTCCTACATGCTGGAAAACCGGGAAACCATGCTTCAGATGTTTCCCGAGCTTTTCACGAAGGTGAAGATCCAAAATGTCAGCCGCTATCCGCAATTGCTGCGGCGCTCGCTTGCGGCAACGGCGCCACCTGCTGCGAGCGGAAATGGCCATCCGGTGGTTGCGATCCTGACACCGGGGATCCACAATTCCGCCTATTACGAACACTCTTTTCTCGCCGACCAGATGGGCGCGGATCTCGTCGAAGGCCATGATTTGAAGCTGGTGGACGGTCGCATCGCGATGCGCACGACACGCGGTTTCACGCCGATTGACGTTCTTTATCGGCGCGTCGATGACGATTACCTTGATCCATTGACCTTCCGTCCCGATTCCATGTTGGGTGTTCCGGGGATTATGGATGTTTACCGGGCGGGCGGGATAACACTTGCCAATGCACCGGGAACTGGTATCGCGGACGATAAGGCAATTTACTCCTACATTCCTGATATTGTTGAGTTTTATACCGGCGAAAAGGCGCTGTTGAACAATGTCCCGACCTGGCGGTGTTCGCAGCCCGATTCCCTCGCTTATGTGCTTGAAAACCTCGCAGAGCTGGTCGTGAAGGAGGTGCATGGTTCGGGCGGTTATGGAATGTTGGTTGGCCCGGCTGCATCGAAAAAAGAAATCGCGGCCTTTCGCGAAAAACTAAAGGCGAAGCCCGGAAATTACATCGCCCAGCCAACGCTCGCTCTATCGACTGTGCCAATCCTGACGCGGGCCGGTCTTGCACCGCGCCATGTCGATTTAAGGCCCTTTGTTCTTGTTTCGCCGCGCGCCATTGAAATCACGCCGGGTGGCCTCACGCGGGTCGCGCTGCGCAAAGGATCACTGGTCGTCAATTCCAGCCAGGGTGGCGGCACCAAGGATACCTGGGTACTGGAGGAATAGGCCATGCTTGGAAAGAACGCAGGCGGCCTATTCTGGATGTTCCGCTATCTTGAGCGAAGCGAGAACATGGCACGATTGATCAACGCCGGTTTTCGCATGGCCCTTACACGGTCATCCTTGGCGAGCGATGAATGGGCCTCTGTTCTGAAAACGGCCGGGCATGAAGCGGCCTATTTCGAACGCTATGAAACGGTGGAAGCGGCGAAAGTGATCGATTTTCTCTTGCGGGACAAATCGAACGCAATGAGCGTCCTGTGTGTCACCGAAACGGCCCGCAATAATGCCCGCATGGTGCGAACGGCGCTGACTCAGGAAGTCTGGGAAGCGACCAATGAGTGTTGGATCACCTTAAAGTCGGTCCTGACGCGGCCTGTGCGCGAGAAGGATTTGCCCAATGTTCTGGGTATTGTCCGTCAGCAAAGCGCGCTCGTGCGCGGGGCCCTGCACGGTACGATGTTGAGAAACGACACCTACCAGTTTGCGCGTATGGGTACCTTTGTCGAGCGTGCGGACAATACGGCTCGCATCTTGGACGTGAAATATTATGTTCTTCTGCCATCGGTATCCCATGTCGGCACATCGCTCGACAATGTCCAATGGGAGACGATTTTGCGCTCTGTTTCCGCGCTCAGGGCGTTCGGATGGGTGAGCGAAGGAGACATCGGACCGAAGGCAATTGCGAATTTTCTGATCCTCGATCGCCGACTGCCCCGCTCCCTCGCTTTTTGCTATGAGCAATTGCTGATGCTTACACAGCGTCTTGTCGATGAATATGGCGAGGAAATGCCGTCGCTTGCGATGGTGAAGGCGCAGAACCATAGGCTCAGCGCATCCAAGATTGACGATATTTTCGACACAGGCCTGCACGAATTCCTGCAAGGGTTCCTGCGCGAGAACAATGCCTACGCCGTTCAGATCGAACGGGATTACCGCTTTTACGGTTAAGGGCGCAGGTCTTCTTTCCCTAAGAGGTCAGGCAGCATGACCCGCGGATTTCATGTCGTCGAGAAATTTGACTGTAAGGGAATTCATGCGGTCCGTAACATCTGACATTTCGGCTGCAACGCGATTGACTTCCTGGACCATATGATCCGTTTCGGAAACGGCGCTAACGGCAACCTCAAGACCGCTTGAAGCTGCTTGTGTTCCTTGCGCTGACATTTGCGCACTTTGTGAAATCTCCCTTGTCGCAGCGTCTTGTTCGCGGGCGGTAACCGCAAGCGCAGACGCCATTTCGTCGGCTTCACCCATGATAGTGACAATATTTTCGATCGCCGAGACGGCCGTCTGGGTCGAGCCCTGGATCGACGATATCTGCTGTGAGATTTCGTCGGTCGCCTTGGCTGTCTGGTTGGCAAGGGCCTTAACTTCGGATGCAACGACAGCAAACCCTTTGCCCATTTCACCGGCCCGTGCGGCTTCGATGGTGGCATTAAGAGCGAGAAGGTTGGTTTGTTCAGCAATGTCCTGAATAAGCGAAACGACCGTACCGATCTTTTCAACGGCCTGTGCCAGTTCGCCAACGGAACCGCTGGTGTTGCGCGCAACGTCCGACCCCTTGGTCACAACCTCTTTGGTTGTTGCCACCTGTCGCTCAATCTCGCTGATAGAGGCCGCGAGTTCGTCGGCTGCACTGGCGACTGTGCTGACACTGTTAAGCGCATCACTGGCCGAGCGAGAAACGTCCCCGATCTTGTTTTCTGCCATGGAGGATGCACCTGAGAGG
>JBCDCU010000122.1:0-9676 GCA_039181265.1 Pseudomonadota bacterium
CGAAATCGGCGGCAAGGATGAAAACGCTGCACTTCAGGCCTGGGACGGCCTGTGCCACGCCTTTCTGACGCACGGCTCTGCCACGCCCACTCATCTCGGGGCGCTTCTCGAAAACGATCCCGACAATATTCTTGGCCTTTCGTGCAAAGGCTTTTTTATGATCCTGCTTGGACGCGCGGAACTCCTAGAGGAGGCAGACGCAGCGCTTCGCAAGATTGATCAGGTTGCCGCGCGCCGCGGGAGTTTTGCTCGCCGCGAAACAGACTACGTTAATGCGCTTCGTCTAGCACGGCGCGGCCAGTGGGCCCGCGCAGCTGATCTTCTGGAAAGCGTCAACGAATATGCCGTTCATGACGCAATGGCATTCAAAATTGTTCAGGGGCTCCGCTTTATGCTTGGCGACCGGTTCGGGATGCGCGCGTCAAGCCTCAGAGCGGTTGAACGGTTTGGCTCAGCTCATGTGGCATCCGGCTATATCTATGGCTGTCATGCTTTCGCGCTTGAAGAAACCGGTGATTTCCGCGCCGCGGAACGGTTTGGCAAACAGGCTGTCATGATGGCGCCAGACGATGCCTGGGGTCTGCACGCAGTATCGCACGTTTATGATATGACGGCTCAGGCGGAAAAGGGCACTGAATGGCTTGAGGCCCGCACCCATCAATGGGCGCACTGCAACAATTTCGCCTATCACTTCTGGTGGCACCTGGCGCTCCATTACCTCGAAGTCGGTGATGTCACTAAAGTCCTCGCTCTTTATGACAACGACATCCGGCGCGATCACACCGACGATTACCGTGATATCTCCAACGGCACCGCACTTCTCGCGCGTTTGGAGGGCCTCGGAGTTAATGTCGGGAACCGTTGGGATGAACTGATTGAACTGAGCGAACGCCGGACCGAAGACAATTGCGTCGTCTTCGCTGATCTCCATTATCTGCAAGCGCTCGGCCGCGGCGGGAAACATGAGGCCGTCGATAAACTGATCGCGACAATCCGCAAGAACGCGGAAACCGGTGTGCGCGACATGGATCATGTCAATCGGTTCGCGGGCGTATTCGCTGCGGAGGGCCTGAAAGCCTTTTATCAGGGCGACTATGGCACCGCATTCGACCAACTCGCCATGGCGCGTCCCGCTATGCAGCAGGTCGGCGGAAGCCACGCTCAACGGGATGTCTTCGAGCGCACGACGATTGAGGCGGGTCTTCTTGCTGGCCGCTATCTTGAGGCGAAAGCTCTCATTGAAGACCGAACCTGGCGGCGCGGTGCTGAAGACAATTATGCCCGCGAGCGTATGGCTAATGCCCTGACAAAAGCGGAAGCCGCTGCAATCGATGCAGCTCACACAGATGTGACCACATCCCATCCACCCCTGACGCTTGTCTCGGCCTGATGTCGCCCTATGGTCGACGGGAGAGCTGAGGCCAATCCATCATGAATGAACAGATGACACCAGCGAGCCTTGCCGGTTCAACACCGGTCAAGGTGACCCCGGAAAGTATGGACCGCGCGCAGGGCAAGAAGCCACGCGACCCGCGGCTCGACTTTTTCCGCGGCATCGCGATGTTCGTCATCCTGATCGCTCACACGTCATTCAACAGTTGGACATTGTGGATCCCGGCTCGTTTCGGCTTTTCCGACGCGACTGAAACCTTTGTGTTCTGTTCGGGCATGGCATCCGCCATCGCTTTTGCTGGTGTCTTCGACCGCTCCGGTTTTTTCTTAGGCGTCGCCCGCGTCGCCCATCGTGTCTGGCAGGTCTACTGGGCGCATATCTGCCTGTTCCTGGCCGTTTGTCTTTGGGTCTCCCTAATCGACGTTATCGGCGATCACGGCGACACACTGAAAACCCGTCTTAACCTGATGAATTTCTTCGAACGTGACACGTCGCAGCAATTGATCGGACTGATGACGCTGACCTATGTGCCGAATTATTTCGACATTCTGCCGATGTATCTGGTGATCTTGTGCATGATCCCGATCGTTATGGGTCTGGCGCGCATCTCGCCCTATCTGGCGCTGGCATTCTGTGCCTCGCTTTGGCTCGCCACCAATGTGGAGCAGTTCATCAACTGGTATTGGGGCACAAGCTATGAATACCTGAGGTTCCCGGCTGAACCCTGGAACCATGAAGGATGGGCCACCTGGTACCACGGCGGAACAATTCCACCGGAAGCTCAGGGCAATTTCGTAAGCCGGGAATGGTTCTTCAATCCCTTTGCCTGGCAGCTTATCTTCTTCACCGGTTTTGCCTTCATGCGCGGCTGGATCCCTGCACCGCCTGTCAACCGTTGGCTGATCGCACTTGCTGCTGCAGTCGTCGTTGTGTCCCTGCCTTGGGCCTATTTTCGGATTTTTGCCGGAGAACTGTGGCTTGGCGAACTCTCGCCGGTCGGGGTACCCTGGGATGAAACAGCCCTTAATCTGTGGCTGGAAGAACATAAATTCTTCGCCGGGGTAGACGGAGAAGGTGGCTACACGCTTCTTGAGATGCGCCAAAACATCCTCTTCCTGATCTGGAAGACAAATTTTGGTCTCTTCCGTTATCTCCACTTTCTCGCGACCGCCTATCTCGCATGGGTCGCGGTGGGTGCAGGTGGCAAATATCTCATCTCGTCCGGGCTTTGGGGACAGTTCGTCAAGATCGTCTCAACCGTTGGTCAACAGTCACTCGCAATCTTCCTGTTCTCGATGCTCTTTGCACAGGTGATCGGCTACACGTTCTATCCGCCGGTCGGTCACCCGTTCCACATCACCGCGCCTGCGGATCTTTGGACGTGGCGTGAACTCCACACAGCCATTGTGAATATCGGCGGAATGATCACACTCGTGCTCGTTGCCTATCTCTGCAAATGGTTCAAGAGCCAGCCCTGGCGGGTGAAAACAAAGCCAGCCTGAAGCGCTCGCGAAAAGTCGATTACACGCAAAGTTTGCATTTCTGCCCGGATTGATTAGGGTCCGGCCAACATTGCTCGCATAGGGGAAATTGCGGGCTTTATGGTTTGCGGCACTTTGAAGAGATCGGGGAAAGAAAACGCATGAGTGAGGCGATTAAGGAAGCAGTTCTTGAAGCACTAAAGCGCGTGAAAGGGCCTGATCTCTCAGGCGATCTCGTCTCGCTCGGCTTGATCTCCGATATCTTCGTCAACAACGGTAAGGTGATGTTTTCAGTCGCAGTGCCGGCCGACCGGGCGCAGGAACTCGAGCCTTTGCGCCAGGCGGCCGAGCAGGCTGCCGGCACGGTCGACGGCGTGGAAAAAGTCACAGCTGTCCTGACCGCGGAAAAGAAAGCGGGCACCGGCGGATCGCCCCAACCCGCTGCACCGGCGGCGCCACCAAAGCGCCCGACACCCGCAGCGACACAACGCGCGCCGGGACCTGAAGAGAAGAAAGCGGGCGTGCCAGGCGTCAAGAACATCATCGCGGTAGCGTCCGGAAAGGGTGGGGTCGGCAAATCCACGACGTCGATCAATATTGCCTTAGGCTTGTCCGCAATCGGACGCAAAGTCGGGGTTTTGGACGCCGACATTTATGGCCCCTCCATGCCACGGCTTCTCGGCCTCACCGGCAGGCCGCAGGCCGAAGGCAGACTGCTTCATCCGATGGAAAATTTCGGCATCAAGGTCATGTCTATGGGTTTCCTCGTCGAGGAAGAAACCCCGATGATCTGGCGCGGCCCGATGGTGATTTCGGCGCTCACACAAATGCTGCGTGAGGTAGCTTGGGGCGATCTTGATGTTCTGGTCGTCGACATGCCGCCGGGCACAGGCGACGCGCAATTAACAATGGCGCAGCAGGTGCCGCTGTCCGGTGCCGTGATTGTCTCAACGCCGCAGGATCTTGCGCTCATTGACGCGCGCAAAGGTCTCAACATGTTCCGCAAGGTCGATGTTCCGCTCCTCGGGATTGTCGAGAATATGAGCTATTTCCTTTGCCCGAATTGCGGCGAGCGGTCCGATATCTTTGGGCATGGTGGCGCCCGCGGCGAGGCGGAGCGGATTGGCGTTCCTTTCCTCGGCGAAGTTCCGCTTCATATGCGCATTCGGGAAACGTCCGATCTTGGCAGTCCGATCGTTGTCGCTGAACCGGACAGCGCCCATGCGTCAATCTATAAGACGATCGCAGGTCAGATCTGGGACGCGCTCGAAGCCCAATCGGGGGTTGGTGGACGGGCAGCACCGGCTATCGTGTTTGAGTAGCGCGGAAATCCGCCCTCGAAGACTTCCTCTTGAGCAGATAGGTCTTATCGAAAACCCTATCGGTCGAAAATTTGGGCTTGTTTTGCCGGTGCCCACAAACTTTTTCCGTATACGCGCCACCATTTTGTCAGCGGTGCTTTGCACTTCGAGTGACAGATGATAAATAAGGCGTCTGAGCAAACTGGAGTCGCATATGCGTCTGACAAAACAATCAAATTACGCAGTTCGTATTCTCATGTATTGTGCGACCAACGACGATCAGTTGAGTAAGGTCGCCACAATTGCGAAGGTTTACGACGTATCAGAGTACTTCTTGTTCAAGATTCTTCAGCCGCTCGTCGAACGTGGTTATATAGAAACCGTGAGAGGGCGTTCGGGTGGCATCAGGCTCGCAAAACCTGCCAAAGACATCACGCTCGGTGAGATTATCAGAACCGCTGAAGATAAGTTTATCATGGCCGAATGCTTTGAGGACGATACAAACTGCCCGCTTCTGTCCGCTTGCTCTTTCAATTCGGCGTTGTCCGAGGCACTTTCCGCCTTTTTCGCAGTTCTTGACAGTTACACGATCGCTGATCTGGTAAAAAATCGTTCTCGCATACAGGAGCTTCTTGGCATGCTCCAGGCTGAAAAAGATTTCGCTGTTCCGGCTGAATAAGCGGAAAATTTTTTAAAAAATCTGGCTTTGCGCGTCGCATATACGCATTTTGCGTCGGCTTTGCGCTTTATTTGCAATCAATCTTGCCCTAAATCCGTTCGACTTTTCATGGTCTCTTGCTGGAACGGTCATCGCCCATGTCATATTCTTTCGCCTTTGGCGCTCGCATCAAGAAATCACCCTTCTTCGAAGCAACCGTTGCAGCGGGTGTGACCCATTTCTCGACCTACAACCGGTATTGTTTTCCGGTTGGCTATGGCGATCCGATGGCGGAATACCGGCGTTTGACCGAGGGGGTCGCCATGTGGGACGTGTCGGTCCAGCGCCAGATCCGCCTGCGTGGCCCGGAGGCTTTGGCGCTCCTCAAGGTTCTCACCCCGCGCAATCTCTCAAGGGTGAATGTTGGACAAGGCCGCTATACGCTGATTTGCGATAACCGCGGCACGCTCATCAACGATCCGGTGATGCTGCCGATTTCCGACGATGAATATTGGCTGTCGATCGCCGACAACGACGTCATGCTATGGACGCGCGCGATTGCTCATGAGCGCAGCATGAATGTGATCGTTGACGAAGCGGATGTTTTCCCGCTCGCCGTTCAGGGCCCGCTCTCAATTTCTGTTATGCGCGATCTTTTTGGCGACTGGGTGGAAGAATTGAAATTCTTCAATTTCCGGCCCGCCTATCTTGGCGACATCCCGCTGCTGGTCGCCCGGTCCGGATGGAGCAAGCAGGAAGGCTTTGAGATCTATCTGATGGATGCAAGCCGCGGCACAGACTTGTGGAATGCTGTCCATGAGGCCGGTAAACCTTATGATATCGGCCCGGGCGCACCGAATTATATCGAGCGGATTGAGGGCGGGCTGTTGTCGGTGGGCGCTGACACGGATGACCGCACGAACCCGTTCGAACTGGGCCTGGACCGCCTTGTCGACCTCGAACAGGAACAGGAATATATCGGCAAACAGGCGCTCCAGCGGATCGCGCGCGAAGGCATTCAGCGGATGCGGGTCGGCTTTTATCTTGATGGTGAACCCTTCCCCGGGACAAGCCAGCACCGTTGGGACATTTTCCGCGAAGACCGGAAGGTTGGAGAAGCGACGGCTGCGGCCTATTCCCCGCGCCTTCAGCGCAATATCAGTCTTGGCGTCGTTGAAATTGAACTCGCCAAACCCGGTACGGACCTTGTGATTGAGACTGAACACGGGACGCGCAACGCTATCGTGACCACTCTGCCTTTCACGCTCGATTAGGATTGCGGATGCCAGCAACGCGCTCTGGCTACTTTTTTGCTTCTCTAGAGGTCTGAGAGCGCCTAGAAGGGTGTGTGCTGGTCGAGGGAGATTGGCCAGCGCCCTAGGGCGAAGCGTGCAATTCACAGACGGCACGCGGGAGGAGAGGCATGAGCGATTTTTACAAATTCGACACGTTGAGCCTGCATGCAGGCCATGTTCCAGACAGTGATCACGGGTCCCGTGCGGTTCCGATCCACCAGACGACCTCCTACGTTTTCAAGGATGCGCGCCACGCGGCAGCGCTCTACAATATGGAGGAAGGCGGGCACCTTTATTCGCGCATCTCGAACCCGACCGTTGCCGTCCTCGAACAACGTCTGGCAGCACTCGATGGGGCTGCAGCAGCAACGGCCACATCTTCGGGCATGGCCGCCCTTTCAACGGCTGTCATGTGCCTGGTAAGCGCTGGCGACCATATTGTCTCGACAGCGCAGCTCTACGGCGCGAACATCAACCTTTTAAAGAACACGTTGCCGCGCTTCGGTGTTGAGACGACATTTGTTCCAGCAAACGACCTCGATGCGCTGAAGGCCGCGATCCGCCCGAACACCAAACTGATCTTCGGCGAAATTGTCGGAAATCCGGGCCTGAATATCCTTGACCTTCCGGCCGTTGGAGAGATTGCCCGCGCGCATGACATCCCCGTCATGGTCGATAACACCTTCACCACGCCGTATCTGTTCAAGCCGCTCGAAAACGGGGCGAACATCGTCATCCACTCGGTCACGAAGTGGCTTGGCGGCCACGGGCTTGCGATCGGCGGTGTCATCGTCGATGGTGGAAACTTCAACTGGGGCGTCAAAGATGCCGACGGCAATCTCAAATTCCCGACACTCGCGGCCCCCCACTACGCGCTTGAAGATATTGTTTTCTGGGAAGAATTCGGACCGCTCGCTTTGACAATGCGGGTGCGCGCTGAAGGCATGTACAATTTCGGTCCGGCGCTCGCTCCGCAGAACGCTTTCTACCTTTTGCAAGGGATCGAAACCCTGCCGCTTCGCATGGAGCGGCACATCAAGAACACAGATCTCATGCTGGAGTTTTTGACAAATCATCCGGATGTCACCTGGGTGCGCCATCCGCATCTTGAAGATCATCCAGATCATGAACTCGCCAAACGGATCCTTCCGAAAGGCGCAAGTTCGGTGATCGTCTTTGGTGTTGCGGGTGGACGCGAAGGCGGCGCGGCCTTCATCGAAAATGTCGAACTCGCTTCACACCTCGCCAATGTGGGCGATGCAAAGACGCTCGTTATCCATCCGGCATCGACCACTCACAGTCATATCTCTGAAGAGGATATGAAAGCGGGCGGGCTCACCGAAGATATGATCCGCCTCTCCGTCGGGCTTGAGGATTTCGACGACCTTAAGGCGGATTTTGAAAAGGGTCTGAGGGCTGCCCGCAAAGTTGCCGAGAAAAAAGCGATGAAAGAGGCCGCGGAATAATGCGTTTTGAGTTGAATGGTGCCGAGATTTACGCATCAACCGGTGGGCGGCCTCACAAGGAAGGCCGTCCTCATCTGATCTTCCTGCACGGCTCGGGTCAGAGCCATGTGAGCTTTTCGCAGCAGGTGCGCGTCTTCGCCTATGATGGCTTTAACGTGCTCGCACCCGATTTCCCCGGCCACGGCCTTTCCGGCGGCGAACCGCTTTCCACAATCGGCGATATGGCAGATTGGGTGAAATCCGCGATGGATCATCTCGGCATTGAAAACGCGCATATTGCCGGTCACAGCCAGGGGGCGCTGGTGGCTCTTGAATTCGGGCGCAGATATCCGGATCAGATCGAAAGCCTGATTGTGCTTGCAAGCGGTGCTGCGATCCCGGTCAATGATTATCTCCTCAACAAGGCTGCGACCGACCAGTCGAAAGCGATCAATGCCATGATGGCGTGGGGGTCCGGCAATCTCGGCCACAAATTCGATAACACCGTACCGGGTGCCTCCCATATTGGAGCCGGCACGCAGCTGATGATGAACAATCCCGAAGGCGCGCTGTCCGCCGATCTTCAGGCCTGCAACGCCTATTCAGAGGGGCTCGATGCGGCAGCAGGTATTGCCTGTCCAAGCCTCTGCGTTCTTGCCGAGAAGGACAAAATGACCCCGCTCAAGGCCGGTCTGAAATTGGCAGGCGCATTGAAGGATAGCGAGACGGTCACGATCAAAGGGGCAGGGCATATGCTTCCGCCGGAAAACCCGCGCGAAGTGAATGAGGCACTAAGAGGATTTCTCGGGCGGGTCGCATAGTATCGGTCCAATCTACTGGCAAAAGCTCAATGAGGTTTCGTGGCCCGGAACCCCAATCCTGGCAATCCAGGCTTGCTCCGCTGCGCTCCCATCTGTAGGAAGGCGTGCCGATAATTCGGCGCCATAAAAGGGAGGGCGAAAGTGGCCGGGACGAGCAATATCAAAAAGGTCTGCGTGATCGGCGCAGGAACGATGGGAAGCGGCATCGCCGGGCAGGTTGCCAATGCCGGTTATCCGGTGGTCCTCCTTGACATAAAGAGCGATGGCGGCGATCCGAATGCAGTCGCCAATCGCGCGCTGGAGCGCCTGAAAAAATCCGACCCGCCTGCGCTTGTCCATAAGGGTGTGCTCGACCTCATCGAGACCGGCAATATCGATGACAATCTCGACAAGGTTTCCGATTGCGACTGGGTCGTGGAAGCGATCGTTGAACGTCTCGATATCAAGCGAGAACTCTACCGGCGATTGGAACCGCTCCTGAAGGCGGATGCGATCATATCGTCGAACACATCCACAATCCCGATCCGGCTTCTGGTGGCTGAAATGAGCGAGAGCTTCCAGCAACGCTTCTGCATCACGCACTTCTTCAATCCCGTCCGTTACATGCGGCTTCTGGAACTGGTACGCGGCGAGCATACCGCACCGGAAGTGATGGTACGCGCGGCTGACTTCATGGACCGGGTTCTCGGCAAGGGCGTGGTGCAATGCGCCGACACGCCGGGCTTTCTTGGTAACCGCGTCGGCGTCTTTGCGCTCCAGGTTGCAATCGATGAAGCGACGAAACTTGGCCTCACGATCGAAGAGGCTGACGCTCTTATGGGGCGCCCGATGGGGATCCCGAAAACCGGCGCCTTTGGTCTTTACGATCTGATTGGCCTCGATTTGATGGCCGACGTAGTACGCTCACTACGATCGATTCTTCCGAATGGCGATCCGTTCCATGACGTCGGTGGCGAGAACGCGCTCATCAACCGGCTGTGCAGTGAGGGACTGACCGGTAACAAAGGGCTCGGCGGCTTCTATAAATCGGATGAAGATGGCAGCTCTCTTGCGATCGACCTTGAGACCGGCGCCTATCGTGAGAGATCGGTCGACCTTCCCGAACGTGCAGTGGAAGGTGAAAAGCTTGGCCTCAGCTATCTTGCGGAAGGCACTGATAACCAAGCATTATTTTGTTGGAACTTCCTGAATCGCGTGCTCAGATATTCAGCCTCGCTCATCCCCGATGTGACGTCCTCACCGCAGGACATCGATGATGCGATGAAGCTTGGGTATAACTGGA
>JBCDCU010000123.1:0-9504 GCA_039181265.1 Pseudomonadota bacterium
GCAGATGTGTTTCGGCTACACGTTGAGCGAACACGCCGAGATCGTGCTCATGAACAAGCCATCCCTGACAAAGCTGGTCGATCGTATGGTCGCTGACGGATTGGTACAGCGCAGGCTTGGACAGGAAGATCAGCGGCAGGTCCGTCTGATTCTGACAAATCTCGGAGCCCGTATCTGCAAAGACGTGATGCAACACGCCGAACGCCAGAACGACGATATTATCGAGCGTATCGGTTTAGAAAAGGCTCAAATTCTGCGAGATGCCCTCGACGAACTGATTGCTCCCAAACCAGCCACCGCCGAGCAGTAATTCGATAGATTGTGTTTAGCGGGTTGCTCAACGCAGACTAAGCTTGCGAACAAGCCGGTCCCGTTTGTTGAGCCACCATCCCATCTCCGGATGCCACATATCGAAGGTTTCATCTGCCCCCAGGGCGCGTGCCGCGTGAAGCGGCCAATTCGGATCGTCGAGAAGTTCGCGGGCGAGCGCGACCATGTCGGCCTCACCGGCCTCGATCGCCTGATTGCAGCGTTCCGGATCCCACAAGAAACCAACAGCCATGGCGGCAATACCGGCCTGCTCGCGAATATCCTTCGCGAACGGTACCTGAAAACCCTGTTCGATGACCATGCGCCGCGGACGCTCACGCCCTCCAATACCACCGGTGGACGTATCGATCATGTCGACGCCCGCTTCCTTGAGAGCGCATGCGGTTGCAATTGTGTCTTCGACTTCTACTCCACCATCAAGCCAGTCGGTTGCCGAAAGGCGGAAGATGAGCGGAAGATCGTCGGGCCAGTTTTGACGAATGGAACGCGCAACTTCCACCGCGAAACGCCGACGCCCTTCAGCATCGCCGCCCCATGAATCGCTGCGTTGGTTCGCGATTGGCGACAAGAACTGGTGCACCAGAAAACCGTGCGCGGCATAGACTTCAATAACTTTGAAACCGGCCTTTGCAGATCGTGCAGCGGCCGCGCCAAATGCCGCAATCACGTCTTCGATATCGCTTTCATCCATTTCGCGCGGTGCCGGCCAACCATCGGCATAAGGAATCGCCGACGGCCCAATCGCCTCCCAGGGATCTTCGCCGCGCTCTTTGCTGTCTTCCTCATCGACCGGCGTCTCACCATGCCAGGGCCTGCGCTCAGAGGCTTTGCGCCCGGCATGTCCGAGCTGAATGCCAGGGACTGAGCCTTCGGCCTCGATAAAAGCGGTGATCTCTTTCAGACCTTCAATCTGGCCGTCTTCCCATAGACCCAGGTCTCCATGGGTCCGTCGACCGCGCGCCTCAACCCCTGTTGCCTCGGCGAAGACAAGACCGGCGCCGCCAAGTGCAAACCGCCCGAGATGAACCATATGCCATGAATTGGCGTAGCCGTTTTTCGCCCGGTACTGGCTCATCGGGGAGACCGCCACGCGGTTCTTAAATGTGACGCCGCGAAGCGTGAAAGGGGTGAAGAGTGCACTCATTGATGTATTCCTGTTGGATGGGCCTTTTCGAGGTGCCCGATCTTTTCTGCAAAGCGTGTTGGGGGTGTTGAAAGGGATGCCGTTAGGCCGCGCGCACTTTTGGCTGCGGGCGACACGCCTGTCCACTCAAATTGAGTTCAACAGGCCGTTGGAAGGCTCGCAATTGATGTATTCGAAGCGCGCCCCGCCTTGGTCGAAAACGAAGAGCTCATGATAAATGCGAAGCTTGTGCTGCCCTCTGAGCCTTCCGAAATACTTCATCGCAGCGACAAAGATCGACAAGTGGGTGTGATGGCTTTCAGCCCACCGCTCAAGGTGGGAAAGGCTCTTCCAAACACTCATCGAATAGGTCTTGAGAGGCGCGGTCTCTGCAACCAGGCGGTCCGCATCCATGGCTACTTCCCGGTTCATGAGACATCCAAGCCGTTCGCCTTTTTCGGAAAGATACGACATGGCAGTCGCGAGATGGGGAGCGATCATTGTATCGAACAATTCGCGCTCGTTTGCATCCGCATCGCTCAGGTCCTGACCAAAGCGCACAAGGCATGCGTTCTTCGGGAGATCGAGAACGATCCTACCGTTCGTCTCCTCGCCTGACGCGAAATCCGAACGACCAGAAGGGCTTTCTTCCGGCTCAAGGTAATCCGTCTGCGAAACAGCCAGCCGATCGCGTGCACTTCCCCAATAGGCATGCTCCCTTATGAGGCCGCTCATTGCGGAGGCAAGATGCGCTGCCCCTTCCGGCGTCTCGTCGCCGAAGATTGTTTCAACACGCGTCAGAGGAACTTTCAGCGTTTCGAGAACATATCCAACACCATCCGTTAGGCGCTGGTCATCTGCAAAAAAGGCATCAAAGCCGCTTTCGCTTCGGAACGTGAGATAGTCTGCATGATCCCTGAAATAGGCGGCGTAGAGCCGTTGCCTGCGCCCATCTGGGTGACGCGACGTGCCGGTTTCCAAATGCGCCGGACCATATTTATGGCTGAACAGGCGACCAATCTCGGTAAACTTTGTTTCCGCAAAACGAGTCTTATCCTCGCCAAAAACGACGCCCGCATAAACAACGACGAGGTTGGTCAGACCTTCATTGAAGCGGGCAGAGTAAGACTTTGATGCCGGCCGGTAGCTCTCAGGAACACGCATCTGACGGCTGCGGGTGACAAGAAGATGGTCAGGTATGGCGTTTTCGAGAAAGGGGCATTCGCCCATGGTGAATTCCTGTTCATCGTCGAGGCGTCTTCATGAACACCCTCGCAGGAGCGAGTGTGTTTTGCTCATTCGGGCGATCGCAAATCGTCCTCGAATGATTTGTTAAAGAGGTACACATTGTCCGGAGGGTCTTCACCCCACAATTGCTTGAACAAGACCACGACCGACGAGACATGCTGAGGTTGCTGCCCAAGCCCACGGGTACTATGCGTCGCCGGTTTCGATGTCGTGCTTGCGACTTTCGAGCTCTTCCACAGTGACGACACCCTCTTCCACAAGCAGGTTTTCAAGACTTGCCAACCAGCGTTCATAATAGCTTGCGTTGAGATAGTGCGCCGGATCCAGACGTTCGATCGCATGGCGGGCAGCATCGCCATTGCAGATGTCAGCGGCAAGACAGGCCATGTAGATCCCGAACATGCGCCGCTCCCAGTCATTCTGAAAGACCGGTTCGCTTTCCTCGGGGTTGATCGGCCCAAAACCGTCCATTCCGCCGAGATCGTGAAGGCTGTTCAAAGCGGGCTCGTCTCCCCGTTAAGTCTCTCCGCTGCCCGCTCCGGCGACATAGACCGGGGCTTTCCCGAAGTCCCGATGATGGTCGGCCGCACGCCAGTCCTCCTTCACTGCCAGAAGTGTGTCGGCGCTTGCAACCTTCTTTTCCTGGATAAGGCGCTCCAGCGCATTCAGCCAATGCGTGTAGTAAGTATCGCCAAGATCAGGATCACCTGCTTCTTGCGCGGCTTTGATTTCCGTGCCCAGCGTTTCACACCATTCGGTCCACGTGAACACGCCCTGGCGGTGAAGACCAACCGTCATCGCAAACGCCTTTGCTTCCCAGGGTGCGTTGAAGACCGGGCCTGCATCATCATGAGGGATGTGGGACGTTCGCCGCAAATCCGCAGGCCGTATGAGATCCTTATCACTCATCAGGCCGCCCGCATGTAGTCGTCGAACATATCGATATAGAGGTACATGTTTCCCGGATAATCCTCGCCCCAGAGTTCCTGAAACGAAAACTTCACGGAATAAACATGTTGCGGTTTGTGTCCAAGACCATGAGCACCAGTATCCGGGAAGGAGAACACCCCGTGATCGCGGTCAACGACACCTTTCTTGCCGCGCACGTAGCGCGGTAGCCGCGTATGGGTGACCGGATTGATGTTTTTGATCTCAACCTGATCACCAATTTTGAAGGGCGCCGGGATGTCTTCATCGATGCGGCAGGATGCGCCGGTTGCGATGAGACCAGGGACAATTTCTTTCGTCAGCGTCGGCATCACGCGTCCTCCATCGCAATGTCTTTTTTGCGGGCTTCCAGCTCCTCCTCGGTCACAACACCTTTTTCAACAAGGAGTGTTTCCAAAGATTTCAGCCAGTGTTCGTAATAGCTCGATTCCAGATAATGCGCTGGATCCATCCGCTCGATTGCGTGACGGAACTCGTCCACATTGTAATGTCCGCCCGCAAAGCAGGATATGAACATTCCAAACATGCGGCGTTCCCATTCATCATGAAAAACCGGTTCGTTTTGTTTCGGATTGATCGGCCCGATACCGTCCATTCCGCCAAGGTCATGTATGCCGTTCATTGGATACTTTCTCCTATGTTCAAGACCGTCGGACTATGCGCTGACGAGGCCGGTACCGATCATTGAATCGCGGGTGACCAGGTTTGCGAGATCATCTTCGTTCATCCCGTCGGTGCCGTCGGGACGTTTCGGCAGCACAAGATAGCGAAGCTCCGCATTGCTGTCCCAGACGCGGATCTCCGTGCTGTCCGGCAAAGAAACACCAAACTCATCCAGAACGCCGCGCGGGTCTTTCACGACTTTTGCGCGATAGGGCGCCGCCTTGTACCAGACCGGCGGGAGACCCAGCGTCGGCCAAGGATAACAGGAGCAAAGGGTGCAAACGACGATGTTATGAATGTCTTCGGTGTTCTCGACCACCACCATGTCTTCACCCTGGACGCCGGAGAATCCGAGTTCCTTGATCGCTTCAGTCGCATCGTCGAGGAGCCGGGCCTTGAAATCCGGGTCCGTCCATGCCTTGGCGACAACCTTTGCGCCATTCCTTGGCCCGATCTTCGTCTCATAGGTCTCCACAATGAGGTCTATCGCCTCCGGATCAATCAGATCCTTCTCGGTCAAGACGGATTCAAGCGCCTTGACGCGCAGTTCGACATCAGAGAGCGGTTTATTGTGGGGATGATCGTGATCGTGGTCATGATCGTGTGCCATCTTTTAATCCTCCCGTTCCTCTCAAAGGGTTTTCCAGTCGACCGATGACGCATAAGCATCTGCCGCCTGGTAGATCGTCATTTCGTCGTAATGCTTGCCGATAAACATGGCACTGATTGGAAGCCCGTCACTCATACCGCACGGTACCGCCATGGCCGGATGCCCCGTCGCATCAAAGGGTGCGGTATTCGGGATCATCTCAAAGGCCCTTTGAAGATAAAGCGCCAGCGGCGCGTCATCGGGCGGCAGCGGTGTCGCCTTCATCGGCGTGGTCGGCATCAACAAGACATCGTAGTTGGCGAGAGCCGCGTCATAGGCTGCCGTCAGCCTCCGGGAAAGATTCTGCGCCTTTGCGTAATAATGTCCGCGATAATGGCGGATAAAGTACTCTCCGACAAACATGCTGACTTTCAATGAGTCGGAAAGCTCATTCGCCCGGTATCGCCAATTCGCATGGGCATCGAGGAGGCTTGTCGTGTAAAGCCCCTTCCAGTTCATGCCCATGCCATTGCCGTGCATCATCTGCCATTGCAGGCCTTCAAGGGCGATGGGTGTCCAGATCGCGGCACCAACTGCGTGCATGGGAACCGAGACGTCTTCCACACTTGCACCAAGCGCCTTCAATTGTGCGGCAACCGCTCGCACGGACGCATCAACATCGGCTTCTGAACTCTCGAGCCCGAAACCTTCTGTCACGACACCAATCTTGAGCCCCGCAGCTCCTTTACCGAGCGCTTCGGTGTAATTCGCCACTTTCGGATTATACTGGCGCGGATCAAGACCGTCCTCGCCTGCAAGGACTTCAAGGAGCAGAGCATTGTCGGCCACATTGGATGTCATCGGTCCGACATGATCGATGGTGCTCTCGATCGGCATTGCCCCTGTGTAAGGGACAAGTCCGTGGGTTGGCTTCATTCCATAGGTGCCGCTGAAGGAAGAAGGAAGACGGATCGATCCCCCTTGATCGCCTCCGATCGCCATATCGACTTCGCCTAGAGCGACAACCACGCCGCTCCCCGACGAAGAGCCGCCCGCAGAAAATCCCATTTTGTGCGGATTGTGAACGGCACCTGTCGCATTGGTGTGGCTGCCACCCGACAAGCAGAAAAACTCGCAATGGGTTTTCCCCTTGATGGTCGCGCCGGCATCAAGCATCCGGGTTACGATTGTCGCATCGATGTCAGGGACATAGCCTTCCAGTGTCGACGCGCCGTTCATCATCGGAACGCCGGCAACGCAAACATTGTCTTTGACGGCTACTGTCTTGCCCGCGAGCTTTCCCGAACCGCTCCCCTCAATATCGACCTTGATAAACCAGGCGTTGCCGGGATTATCTTCCGGCTGCGGCCGAGCACCTGGCGTACGCGGATACTGAACAACCGGCTTTTCATCAGGCAAAGATTCGATCAGATCGTAGGCTGGAAAGTTACCCATCATCGCTTCACGGAACTCCGCGACCCGTTCAGGGTCCATATCCATTCCAAGATCGGCGACAATCTCTTCCATTTGTTCTTGCGTCGGTCGCTTGACCGTCATGGTGTCCTCCCTCTTCCAGAAAGTCCTTCGCAGCAAGATGTAATTGCGCGGCATTGTTCGCTGCGCTCATTCCCCACTCTGGGCTGCGATTATGCGGTCACAGGTCAGCCTCGAAGCAGAAAAAACGCCCTCCTACCGCCAAGAAAAATCTCAACACACTGTCGTAGGTGGCCACCGTAAAATTCACGCTTGCCGTAGCGGCCCAAACATACCGGCAAGCGTAGTCGAGAAATAATTTCCAATTCAAGTAAATTTATACAATACTGAACGGACAAGTCCAAGTGCCCGCCTAGCTTTACACCAATGACGAAAAGCATGACTGAAACGACCGTGAAGCGCGACCGCTGCTACCAGTGGCTTTGGCTCGACAAAATGCGCTCATACGACCTGCATGCTCTACGATCTGAAGGCGCGAACACTCTCTTACTGGTCCGAGGTGCGTACGGGCCGTACTCGCGCAAATCCAATGCGTTCAGCGAAAGACGGCAGCCAGACGGTCTGACCGAATTTTGTGCAGCGACTGATGAAAAAAGTCTCGTCTTGGTTCTAACGGATCTTCTGAGAAACGACGAAATCAGGAACGATAATCCTCAATGTCGGTCGAAAATGTCAAAGGTTTACAAAACCTTAATGCGGACACGTCGAGGCCGAACATCACCGTTGCCAGTCTCTGGCATACAAAATGCTGTACACCACAAAGCCTATCGCGGACCAGCGGACCTCAAAGCCGCAAGCGGATATCACCTATCCGTCGCCGCCATATCTTGAAGGAGTAGCCCGCCATGGCATGGCTCATCGCCATTATTCTGATCATTGCTGCGGTCCTGATCGTCCTCTTCCTCAATAAGTTCTACGTCAAGGCGACGCGTGAGACAGCCCTTGTCCGAACTGGTCGCGGTGGGCAGAAAGTTGTCCTCGACGGCGGAATTCTCGCGCTCTCAATTTCGCATCGGGTCGCCGAAGTGAACATGCGGACCATGCGTCTTGAAGTTGAACGCCGCGGGGAGAAGTCGGTGATCACAAAGGACCGCCTGCGCGTCGATGTGGCAGCCGAGTTTTACGTGCGGGTCGAACCAACCGAAAAAGGTGTCGCGACCGCCGCACAGGCCCTTGGCAGCAAAGGATTCCGTGCAGCCGATCTCGCCGATCTTCTTGAAGGTAAACTTGTTGATGCCCTGCTCAACGTTGCCGCCAAATACACGCTCGACACCCTTCAGGATAATCGCGGGCAATATGTCTCCGAAGTGACTGACGCACTCTCTCCTCAACTCGCTCAAAACGGTCTGTTACTGGAAACGGTTTCACTGACAGAGCTCGACCAGACGCCATTCAAGAACCTCAATGAGAACAACGCATTCAATGCAGTCGGGATGCGCCGCCTCGCAGAAGTAATCGCGACCAACAAGCGTGAGCGCACGGAAATCGAAAACAGCGCAGAGGTCGCCGTTCGTCAAAGCCATCTCGACACGGCCAAGAAACGCCTCCTCATCGAACAGGAAGAAGAGGAGGCCCACCTCAGTCAGCAAAAGGCAATCGAGACCCATCGCGCCAGAACGCTTGCCGAAACAGCGGAAGCGCAATCGGAATCGGATGAGCGCCGTGAATACGCCCGTATCCGCCGTGACATGGAAGTGCGTGCGAAACAGATCCAATCGGATCGCGAAACCCGCGAGCTTGAACTTCAGGCCAATCTCGCGGTGAAAACAACGGAACACGACACGGAAATCTCGCTCGCGGCAAAGAAGGCAGAAGAAGCCAAAGCCGAAGCCGATGCGCAGGAGAGTATCGCAGCAGAAGCGAAAGCAAGAGAAGCGGTCACCACGGCGCGCGAGACAGCCATGGCCGAGCGCGTCAAAGCGATCGCCGAAATCAAGGCACGCGAACTTGCAAGCGTCGACGATACCCGTGTCGAATCCGAAGCCGGAACGGTGCGCGCCATGGCGGAAGCCGAAGCAGCAGCGGCAGAAGCCAAAGCACGGGCGCGTAAGGCTGAACTTCTGGCGAAGGCTGAAGGCGAGTCAGCACTTTTTGCAGCCCAGAACGCTCAATCGGACACCATCGTTCAGATGAAGCTCGATCTTGCGAAGATCGAAGCCCTTCCAGACGTTGTCCGCGAGATGGTAAAACCGTCGGAAAAGATCGAATCGATCCGCATCAACCACGTTTCAGGCTTTGGACCAGGAACCGGCGGTTCGGGGCCAGCCGGAGGCGGATCTCCATCCGACGGACCGATGGTCAATCAGGTGATCGACGGGATCCTGTCGATGGCGTTACAGCTTCCAGCAGTCCAGAAACTCGGCGAAGAAATCGGAATGAATGTGCAGGGCGGCGTTGCCCAGGCGGCAAAAGGTCTGACGGCAGCCTCGGACGCTGCAGCCAAAGACGAATCGGGTGCGTCCGAGGCCGACGCCCCAAGCGAAAAGAACGCGGCCCCTTCATCGAAGAAAAGCAAATCCTAAGTCCCAGCGCCTCAGGTAATCCTGCAGGCAAGGGTGAATAGAAACAGGAGAGGAATGATGGCAATCACAAGAAGAAAACTGCTCAAGACCACGGCGGCAACGTCGCTTGCGCTCGCGAGCCCCGGCATTATCGGTCGCGCCTACGCCGAAGATGCGATCAAGATGGTGGCCATCCTCGACCAATCCGGCGGTCTTGAACTCCTTGGGCGTCCAATGCTCGAAGCCACAAAACTCGCCGTCAAAGAAATCAACGATGGCGGTGGCTTACTCGGGCGTCCGGTCGAATTGAAGTCCTACGATCCGCAAACCTCAATCCAGTTCTATACCCAGTTTGCGACACAGGCCGCAGCGGGCGACCGCGCTGATGTGGTTCACGCAGGCATTACGTCTGCATCCCGCGAAGCCATCCGCCCGGTCCTGAATCGCTTCCAGACGCTTTATTTCTACAACACGCTCTATGAGGGCGGCGTTTGCGACTACAACAATTTCTGCACCGGCTCGACACCCGCGCAGACGGTTGAAAAGCTTGTTCCCTATACGATGAACAAGTGGGGCAAGAAGGTCTACATCATCGCGGCTGACTACAA
>JBCDCU010000124.1:0-9489 GCA_039181265.1 Pseudomonadota bacterium
AGTGATCGCCGCAGAACCTGCACGCTTTGACCCGGGCCAGCTGCGCGGCACCTATGCCGGAGCGACCGGTGAAGCAACTTTTGTTGCGGGCCTCGGTGCCAACGTCCTTGTCGGAGGATCAGGCAAATCGGTCGCGCTGCAACCGCTTTCCGTATCAGCGTCAACCGGGGTCAATGTGGCAGCCGGTCTTGCGGCAATCGAATTGAAATAGAGATTTTGAGTATGGCGGCGCATGCAAGCTTCCAAGAGCATGTGCCGTCTATTCTTGATTAATAGCGGAACGATTGTGTGTCCTCGTCAAAAATGAAACCGGTTCTTTCACAGGATCCGCACGCACCGCAAAAAGAGCGGGAAAAGATCCTGGAAATTGCCATAGGCCGAGAGATACGCGGACATCGAAACCGACACGACATCACCGTCGCAGAGCTTGCCCGCCAGACTGGTATCTCGACCGGGATGTTATCGAAAATCGAAAACGGCATGATCTCGCCGTCCCTCTCGACGCTACAGGCACTCGCGAATGCCCTGAGTGTTCCGATCACAAGTTTCTTTCGAGGTTTCGAGGAAAAACGGGAAGCCGTCCACGTCAAGGCCGGTGAAGGCGTCGAGGTCGAGCGCGCCGGAACGCGGGCGGGTCATCAATATACGCTGCTTGGGCACCTTGGCATGAACACAACGGGTGTCATCGTCGAGCCCTATCTGATCACGCTCACAGAAGAAAGCGAGACCTTTCCAACCTTCCAGCATGGCGGCAGTGAATTCCTTCATATGCTCGAAGGCGAACTCGATTATCGCCACGGCGAGAGCATTTTCCGGTTAAAGCCCGGTGACAGCCTTTTCTTCGATGCCGACGCTCCGCACGGCCCTGAAACCTATCATCGTCTGCCCGCCCGCTATCTATCAATCATTTCCTATGCACAGGATGGTGGCTGAGAGACGTCACGCCTGTTTCCTCTCAAGAAAAATTTTTTCCCGTTTGTTGAGTGATAGACAGCTTCTTGTTAGGGTTGCGGCAGAACAAGAATGAAACCCGGGAGCGCGCGCCATGTGCGGTATCGTTGGTCTTTTCCTCAAAGATAAAGCGCTTGAAGATGATCTCGGCGCTCTCTTGACTGATATGCTGATCACGATGACGGATCGTGGTCCGGATAGCGCCGGTATTGCCGTTTATCGTGAGAGTACGCCGGATCGTATCAAGGTGACCCTTCAATCCAATACGCCGGACGAAGCATTTGCCGATCTTGGGATAAAGCTTGAAAGCGCTATCGGGGCCTCACCCTCGGTCGAGATCAGAGGCGATCACGCGGTTCTGAACGCCCCCGCCGGTGCCGAAGCATCGATTGTATCAGCCGTGCGGGAAGAGATGCCGGAGCTTCGCATTGTAAGCCTTGGCGAAAGCGTCGAGATCTATAAAGGCACTGGCCTTCCGAAAGATGTCGCAAGCCGCTTTGCCGTGAACGCCATGGGCGGAACGCACGGCGTCGGTCACACGCGTATGGCGACGGAATCAGCCGTTACAACTTTAGGCGCCCACCCCTTTTCGACTGGATCTGATCAATGTCTGGTTCACAATGGCTCGCTGTCAAACCACAACCGGCTGCGCCGTAAACTCCAGCGTGAAGGAGTTTTGTTCAATACCGAGAATGATTCCGAAGTTGCGGCAGCGTATCTGACGCATGAGATGGACCGAGGAAAGAACCTCGGCGAGGCTTTGAAATCAAGCCTTGATGACCTCGATGGCTTCTTCACCTTCGTTGTTGGAACCCGTGACGGCTTTGGCGTCCTGCGCGATCCGATTGCTTGCAAGCCCGCCGTCATGGCCGAAACGGATCGTTATGTTGCCTTTGGTTCAGAGTACCGGGCGCTTGTAAACCTGCCGGGCATCGAAGAGGCCCGGGTCTGGGAGCCGGAACCGGCGACCGTCTATTTCTGGGAGCGCTGAGATGCAGGTTCTCGACATGAATGAGACACCGCTCACTGAGGTCAATGCAACCCTGCAGGCGCAGGCCGACCAAACCAATCAGACCGCATGGATGATTGAAAACCCGAAGGGCAGCCACGCCATCGCAGTTGGTCTCGACGCCCCGATTTCGGTCACCGTGAACGGCCCAACCGGATATTACTGCGCGGGCATGAACAAACAGGCGACGGTTCAAGTGAACGGCTCAGTCGGGCCGGGTGTTGCAGAGAATATGATGTCCGGGACCGTTATTGTTGAGGGTGACGCGAGCCAATATGCCGGTGCGACTGGACATGGCGGCCTGCTTGTCATCAAGGGCAATGCTTCGTCACGGTGCGGCATTTCCATGAAAGGCATCGACATTGTCGTTCACGGCAACATTGGACATATGTCCGCTTTCATGGCCCAGGCGGGAAATCTGGTCGTTCTCGGAGATGCGGGCGATGCCCTCGGCGACAGCCTCTATGAGGCAAGACTTTTCGTACGCGGTTCAGTGAGCAGCCTCGGCGCCGACTGTGTTGAGAAGGAGATGCGCGAAGATCATCTCGCTCTTCTTAAAGATCTTCTGGAGAAAGCCGGGGCATACGCCCGGCCGGAAGACTTTCGCCGCTACGGGTCGGCGCGCAAGCTTTACAATTTCGATATCGACAACGTCGATGCCTATTGAGGAGTGTTGAGATGAACGACCAGGGTGGTGATAAACCACGCATTCCTCTAACGGTTCCGCGCAAACCAGCCGTCTTCTCCGATGCAGTCAATGCCGAAATCCGGCGCGCCGCTGCGACAGGGATCTATGATATTCGCGGCGGCGGTTCGAAACGAGCCCTTCCCCATTTCGACGACCTGCTTTTCCTTGGCGCCTCCATGTCGCGCTACCCGCTCGAAGGCTATCGTGAAAAGTGCGAGACCAATGTCACGCTGGGAACCCGCTTTGCGAAGAAGCCCATTGAGCTGAAAATTCCGATCACGATTGCGGGTATGAGTTTTGGCGCCCTGTCAGGAGCCGCAAAAGAAGCGCTGGGCCGGGGTGCGACAGAAACTGGCACCTCAACCACGACTGGCGACGGCGGCATGACGGAAGAAGAGCGCGGCCACTCAAAAATTCTAGTCTACCAGTATTTGCCCTCCCGCTATGGCATGAACCCGGATGATCTGCGGCGTGCCGATGCAATCGAAATCGTGGTTGGTCAGGGGGCCAAACCGGGCGGTGGCGGCATGCTGCTTGGCCAGAAAATCTCCGACCGGGTGGCAGAAATGCGCACGCTTCCAAAGGGCATTGACCAACGCTCGGCCTGCCGTCACCCGGATTGGACCGGCCCGGATGATCTGGAAATCAAAATCCTTGAGCTTCGCGAAATAACGCGTTGGGAGAAACCGATCTACATCAAGATCGGCGGTGCCCGTCCCTATTTCGACACAGCCCTCGCTGTAAAAGCGGGCGCCGATGTGGTTGTGCTTGACGGAATGCAGGGCGGAACCGCTGCAACGCAGGACGTCTTCATCGAGCACGTTGGTCAGCCGACCCTCGCCTGCATTCGCCCGGCAGTGGAAGCCCTGCAAGATCTTGGGATGCACCGCGAAGTTCAGTTGATTGTATCCGGTGGTGTGAGGACCGGAGCAGATTGCGCAAAAGCGCTTGCCCTTGGTGCGGACGCCGTTTCCATCGGAACGGCGGCTATGATCGCAATCGGCGACAATGATCCAAAATATGAAGACGACTATCAGGCTTTGGGAACCACTGCGGGTGCCTATGACGATTGGCACGAAGGGCTCGATCCTGCTGGAATTTCAACCCAGGATCCCGAACTGGAAGCACGCCTCGATCCGATCGTTGCAGGCCGCAAGCTTGCAAATTATCTGAAGGTCATGACGCTGGAGGCGCAAACCATCGCGCGGGCCTGCGGCAAAAGCCATGTCCACAATCTGGAACCTGAAGATCTTTGCGCGGTAAGCGTCGAGGCCGCCGCAATGGCAGGCATCCCGCTTGCTGGCACCGATTGGATCCCGGGCAAAACCAAATTCTGATTACGCGAAGAGGAAACAGGAATGACAACCGACCTTGCGAGTTTCGCCGCCGATAATGGCGTAAAATACTTCATGATCTCCTTTACCGACCTCTTCGGCGCGCAACGAGCGAAACTTGTCCCCGCCCAGGCAATCGCAGACATGCAGGTGGAAGGTGCGGGGTTCGCAGGATTTGCGGCCTGGCTCGACATGACGCCAGCGGATCCCGACATGCTGGCAATCCCCGATCCTTCATCCGTGATCCAGCTTCCCTGGAAGAAGGAGGTCGCCTGGGTTGCGGCAAATCCCGTCATGGAAGGCGAGACTGTCGGTCAGGCACCGCGCAATGTCTTAAGCCGGATGATCGATGAAGCGGCTGCCAACGGTCTTCGTATCAAAACAGGCGTTGAAGCTGAGTTTTTCCTCCTTGCACCTGACGGAACCGAGATCTCCGATCCTCACGACATTGCTGAGAAGCCTTGCTACGACCAGCAAGCCTTGATGCGCCGCTATGATGTTATTGCGGAAATCTGCGACTACATGCTTGAGCTTGGCTGGGGGCCCTATCAGAACGACCATGAAGATGCGAACGGTCAGTTCGAGATGAATTTCGAATTCGACGACTGCCTGAAGACTGCAGACAAGCACTCGTTCTTCAAGTTCATGGTGAAATCCGTCGCTGAAAAGCATGGATTGCGTGCGACTTTCATGCCAAAGCCGATTGAGCGTTTAACCGGTAATGGCTGTCACGCTCATATTTCCGCATGGAACAAGAATGGGAGCGAAAACCTGTTCGAAGATCCCAGTCACGAACTGGGTCTTTCAGGCACCGCCCTCACTTTCCTCGGCGGTCTGCTGAACCATGCAACGGCTCTTGCCGCTATCACAAATCCGACAGTCAATTCCTATAAGCGGATCAACGCGCCGCGCACTTTATCCGGCGCAACCTGGTCACCCAATACTGTGACCTGGAGCGGCAACAACAGAACGCACATGGTTCGGGTTCCAGGCCCTGGTCGTTTCGAACTGCGTCTCGCCGACGGCGCGGCAAACCCATATCTGCTTCAGGCTGCCATCATCGCAGCGGGCCTCAACGGTATTGCGGCAAGCGCCGATCCGGGACCGCGTCTCGACATCGACATGTATGCCGAAGGCCACACGGTGAAAGACGCCAAGAAACTGCCGCTCAATCTTCTCGATGCGCTCAGAGAGTTCGATCGCGATACGGAACTGAAGACGACACTCGGCGACGAATTTGCAAGCGCCTATTTGAAGCTCAAAAACCAGGAATGGCTCTCCTACACGGCGCACTTCACCGAGTGGGAACGGGCAAACACCCTCGACGTCTGAAACCCGTTGTGATTGTCGATCGAGATCGGCAGCCATGGAAATTAGCAAAGCGTAATCATGCTGCCGGATCAGATCGATCACACAAACAGGACACAGGATTTTATAAACCAATCGATCTAGTTAACTCGCTCGTCAAGCAGGGTTAACTCAATTTTGGGACTTACGGGCCCATAATCCCGGCTACCAGCCGGAGACAAACTCATGAAAAGGGACATTCTTGGTGTTATAGGCCTGTTTTGCCTATTACTGACGAATGTGGCCTTCGCCGGAGCCGGACAAAACACGGCTCTGCACGATCTCAAGGCGGAATACGAACGCCCCGTTTCCATTCCTGCGCCGGACACCAACCCTTTGACGGACGCCAAGGTTCGCCTTGGCGAGATCCTGTTCTCCGATCCGCGTTTGTCGATAGATCAGACGATGTCCTGCGCCAGTTGCCACGATCCTGATTTTGGCTGGGAAGATGGACAACAAATGGGATTGGGGCATGATGGTTCTCGTCTCAAGCGGCATACGCCGACCCTCCTGAATCTTGCGTGGGCGCCGTTACTCGGGTGGGATGGCCGGTTCGAAAGCTTCGAAGACCAGGCAAAGAGCCCGATAATGTCCGGCGCTGAAATGGGCATGACCTCGCAATTGGCAGCCCATAGGGTACACGCGATCGAAGGCTATCGAGCCATGTTTGATGAGGCGTTCCCCGGAGAGGAAATATCTCTTGATACAATCGCAAAGGCGCTCGCCTCTTATCAAAGAACACTTGTTTCTCCCGAGGCGCCATTCGATCGCTGGATTCAAGGTGATGAAACAGCGATCAGCAATTCTGCAAAAAACGGCTTCCTGCTCTTTAACGGAAAGGCGCAATGCGCCGTCTGCCACACGAGCTGGCGTTTCACCGATGACGGTTTCCACGATATCGGCCTGCCACATGCTTCGGACCTGGGTCGCGGGGGCATCGTTCCCGGCGTTACAACCATCCAGAACGCTTTCAAGACACCAACCCTTCGGGACATCGCTAAGCGCGGTCCTTTTATGCATGACGGTAGTCTGAAGACGCTAGAAGACGTCATCCACCACTATCAGAACGGGTTCACCAAACGCGAAAGCGTGTCCTGGTCAATAAAGGGCTTTGAGCTATCGGGTGGTGAACAGAAAGACCTGGTGGCATTCTTGAAAACGCTGACCAGCGAAACTCAAACGGCGCTTCCCACACTACCCTTCTGAAAATCTCCAACCCATCAAAAAGACCATGAAAAAACTGCTTTCACCTCTGATTATCCTCTCGTGTCTCGCATCGGCGAGCGCAATCGCCGCCAACAACATTGTTGATCAGCGAAACCTGCAGTTTGTTCAAGAATCCATAACAATTCAGGCTGGTGAAACCGTCATTTTCAAGAACAGCGATCGAACTGCGCACCACATTCAATCGAAGGATAACGGGATTAATCTGAACAGCCCGCTGACACCGCCGGGGCATGAATTCAGCTACACATTCGACAAAGCGGGCCTCTACACTATCGGCTGCTTCATCCATCCGAAGATGAAGATGACGCTAACCGTTCAGTAGGTCGGGGCCTTTCAATTGTGTTCGCATGGTCATCAGAATCGGCGGCCAATTCATTTCGCGTTCCGGTGGTCGCCCGACGATTGTCAGGATGACCCATCTCCACAAGGATTGGTGTCGAAGGCGGCATCGGCGATTTGGGCTGCCTTTTTGTTATGCTCTGGGATGCTTCCCTCAACAGTGCCGATCTGGCAGGCATGGTCACTGCCGAACTTTAGAACCTCAAGGCGGTTTCTCAGCTTCCAGCCGTCGCCATGCATTTGGTTGTATGTTGTGCGATAGATCAGGGCGAAAGGCGAGAACTGACCGCTCTCTTTCGCGCGCCTCACTTCTATGGTGAAGACACCATCCTTCAGAAAGACATCTCCAAAATGCCCGGAGCGAGACGGTTGGTAGGGACCACCATCCCGGTAAGCGCCTTCGCTGGTAAAGTAGGCACCGTCACTATGGGCCGGCTCGACCAAAACGTCGACGCCGTGGTCGGAAAAAATCAGAGAGAGTTCCGGCCCCGTCTTCAACGGGCAGCGAAAGGTTGAACGGCGCTCGCCCTGTTCAACAACCGGGCAGTCATTTTTCAGATTGAAACGCTCATAAACGCTCGTGAATTGCGGGCCTGCGAGTGCACTGGCCGAAGACATAAGGCCCGCGAGCATCATTGCGGCGAATAGTCTGGAACCCATCTCAAAATCCTTTTCTAGAACTGCGCGCGACCCGTCATTGTGTTAGCTGAGCTTATAGGAAGGCACTCTGAAAAGCATCAATTGAAAAGAAACAGCGACCTCATGGACGACGCGGTCGCCAGGATCGAGACCAAACCCGGGCGTATGGTAGCTTGAGAGCGCCATCCAACTGGATAAATTATAATTTATGCTAACAAAAAGAAAAAGAATAACTCTATTTTAGTTAGAATTTCTGACGGTTATAACATGCCACATGGCGGCAAGTGAGAACATTGCGGACGAGGATCAGCGTACGCTTTCGGTCTCGGTCTGGCGCGGCACTGGTGAGACGGGCCGCCTCGAAAACTATGATGTTCCATCGCGAGAGAACCAGACCATTCTCGACGTCGTCACATACATTCAGCAGGAAATCGACCCGACACTCACCTACCGGTTTTCCTGTCGGGTCGGAATGTGCGGCTCCTGCGCCATGATGGTGAATGGCGAACCGCGCTGGACCTGCCGCACCCATATCATGAAGGTCGCAAAGCAAGGCCGGATCGAGATTGCACCGCTCCGCAACCTTCCTGTCATCAAAGATCTCGCGACCGATATGACCGAGTTCTTCGATAAATGGGTCAAAGCTGAAGGTGTCTTTCAGGGTAGCGCGACGCGCGATGATGCGATGGCCGCAATCGAACCAGAAAGCCCAAAAAGACAGGCAGCCAATGCCGGTATCGAATGCATCAATTGTGCGGTCTGTTACGCAGCCTGCGACGCCGTATCCCAAAACCCGGATTACCTCGGCCCAGCCGCCCTCAATCGAGCGTGGACCTTGGTCAACGATGAGCGGGATAGTGCCCGAACTGAAAGGCTTCGCGCGGTCTCCGAGAAAGGCGGCTGCCATACCTGCCATTCCCATCAATCCTGCATGACCTATTGCCCGAACGAACTGAACCCGACGGCCTCAATTGCCGGTCTGAAACGCGCGAGCCTTTCCGCTTACCTCAAAGGGGATCTTTGATGCTGACGGTCCGCCTTTACATGGCGCAGCGGTTAACGGCCCTGATTATGGCACCGCTCGTAATCGGGCATATCGCAGTCATGATCTATGCGGTTCAGAACGGTTTAAGCGCGGAGGAGATCCTGGGACGAACGCAGGGAAGTCTCGCCTGGGGATTGTTCTATGGAACCTTTGTTGTGGCAGTTTCGATCCACGCAGCGATCGGGCTCCGGGTCATTGCCTATGAAGTCTTCAAGTTTCCCGAAAAAACGCTGACACCCTTCACAGTTCTGGTCTTCGTGACGCTGTTCCTGATGGGACTACGCGCGGTCCTCGCGGTGACCTTGCCATGATGCGCCCGGCTCGTACCCATCCGCTTTATGCAGCGTTCCTGCTTCACAGGATTTCAGGCATTGGCCTGGCACTTTTCCTGCCGTTTCATTTCTACGTTCTCTCTCTCGCATTAACGAGCGAGGAAGCCCTCGACGGTTTCCTGAAATGGACCGATAATCCAATGGTGAAGTTTGCGGAATTCGGCCTTGTCTTCCTGCTTGCCGTCCATTTTTTCGGCGGGCTCAGACTGCTCGCGCTCGAATTCCTGCCCTGGTCGCCGCACCAGAAGACCTATGCGGCGGCAGCGGTCGCGGGCGCCTTTTTCTTGTCGGGAACCTTTTTCCTGAGCGCAGTCTCATGAGGAGCGAGACATGATGCCCCCGCTCGAAGAGCACGAAACGGATATCCTGATCCTCGGATCGGGCGGGGCAGGATTGTTCGCAGCACTTCACGCGCAGCAGGCGGCACCTGATGCCCGCGTTACCATCGCCGTTAAAGGCCTTGTTGGAAAGAGCGGCTGCACCCGCATGGTCCAGGGCGGCTACAATGTGGCACGTGGTGTAGGCGACAGCGTGGAACGCCATTTCATGGAGACGATTGAGGGCGGCAAATGGCTGCC
>JBCDCU010000125.1:0-9483 GCA_039181265.1 Pseudomonadota bacterium
CTGTTGCTAACAATCAGAGCTGCGTCGATTGCCACAATCGGATTTTCGACAGCGAGATATTCAAGCTTGACGACGTCATGGGCGCCTTCATCGTCGAAAGTGACCTGAGCCCCCATGCCTTGCGTAACTTAAAGTATGCGATCGGCGCATTCTTCGTCGCGCTTACCGGGTTCTTGATGCTGACGTCGCGCGAACGCAAACGAATGAAAGAAACCGTCCTCGGTCTAAGAGCCCGCGTCCGTTTGGAGAAATTGAAACGCGAAGCGGAAGAACGTGAAGTTTTTTTGCGGTCGCATGATTCACTAACAGGATTGCCCAATCGCGCCATGCTGATGGATCGGTTGGATAAAGACATGGTTGCTTCAAAGCATGCCCCAGTCATACTGGCGCTGGTCGATGTCGATGATTTCAAACTTGTCAATGACGAACTCGGGCACGCAGCAGGCGATGCGCTTCTGATCGAGATCGCAAACCGCCTGCAACACATCGCAAAGAGTGCGAATGGACTGGCAGCGCGACTTGGCGGTGATGAGTTTGCGGTAACAATTGAACCAAGCGATGAAATGGCGTCGCCGAATGAGCTCGGCGCCGCTCTCAAATCAATTTTTGCCGAAAACTTCCAGTTTGAGCACAATCGCATTCAACCAAAATGCTCAATCGGGATTTCGTGTACTGCGGACATCATTGGCCGCAGCAGATCGGAACTTCTCAAAGCAGCGGACTCAGCGCTTTACGAAGCAAAGGCAAAAGGAAAGAACACGTTCCAGGTCTTCAACGAAGAAATCAAAGAATCAATTGTACGACGTGATCATTTGGCCGCAAAATTACCGACGGCCATCCGCAACGGCGAAATCAGCGTCGCGCTTCAACCGAAGCTCTGCCTGGAGACAGGAACGCTGGCCGGTTTTGAAGCTCTGGCACGGTGGACTTGTGACGGAGAGCGGATTGCGCCGATTGAATTCGTCGCAATCGCAGAGACGATCGGCATCATTCGCGAGCTTGATCTCGCCGTCCTGAAAGCTGCGGCAGAGTTTTCCGTCGGCGAGAAAAACCGCAATGGCCGCGAAGTCCCGATCAGCGCCAACATTTGCGCACTGCATTTCCGGGCAGGCTCGTTGATATCTGACATTGAGAGAATCCTGAATCTAACCGGGTTGGATCCCAAACTGCTTACGCTCGAAATCACCGAGAGCGTGGTGGTCGAGAATTGGGACAGGGCTTTGAAAACATTTGAAGCCCTCCGGCGCTGGGGCATTAGAGTCTCACTCGACGATTTCGGCACCGGTTATTCATCTCTCAGCTATCTTCGGTCGCTGAAGTTCGAAGAGATCAAGATCGATCGTGAATTTGTCGTTGATATTGCGACCAACCCGGATACCAAATTCATCTTCGACAATATCGTCAATCTCGCCCATGGTCTGGGCAGTACGATCGTTGTCGAGGGTATTGAGACCGAGGTCCAGGCCCGGATCGTCAAAGCCGCAAATGCCTGTGTCGGACAGGGTTATCTGTTTGGAAGACCCTTTAGTGTCGAGCAGGCAAAAGTCTTCATGAGTGCGCTGGACAGGATGGCCGCGTAGCACCAACCTCTCCCACCTTGTTCTTAAGCCAAGATCTTTGCTGCGCGTACTTTTGCGATAAGAAACAGAATTCCATTTTTCCGCTTTACCGATTCCGTTACGCAATAACGAGACAATGAAGAAATACGGTCGCACTTACCATTTGAAAAATTCGCCTAGCGTTGCAAGCGACGACAAGGTCCTCCAGAACTTGTCGGCGCTCTCTGGGGCCGACGAGGTTGTGTTTACAGAAAAGATGGACGGTGAGAACACAACGATCCATTCGTCTGGTTGCCACGCTCGGAGCATCGACAGCGGGTACCAGGCATCCCGTGATTGGTTGAAAGCTTTTGCGGCAGGCATTTCGCCCAGCCTTGCGAGTAACGAGCGCATTATTGGTGAATATCTCTACGCTCGTCATTCCGTCGAATACGCCGCCCTCCCCTCTTACTTCCTGGGTTTTGCCTGGATCATGGACAACGTTTTTCAAAACTGGGATGCGACACTCCAAAGATTTTCAGAACTGGGAATTTCATCAGTCCCGGTCCTTTGCCGAGGCAAATTTGACCAGAAGACCACGGAGGAGGTCATCGCATCCTTGGATAGTTCACGACAAGAAGGGTTTGTTGTTCGCACCATAGGAGCTTATCGAGAAAACGATATGGCAACGCACATGGCGAAATATGTTCGCGCCAATCATGTAAAAAGCGAAAAACACTGGATGCATCAGGAGATCATCAAGAACAAGCTCGCGTGAGTTTTCGAACAACCTGCCGTTTTGAATTTGTAAATAAGTACTCAGAAAGACTGTCTCAGACCTGTCACGTTGTTTCATGGATGCATGCGGGCGCCCTTGGTAATCTTATCGACCACCTTCTTTTCGTCCCGGAGTGCTAAACCAACAAGGTTGAGGTCTTCTGTCGCGTAGTTCATTACGGTCGCACGGTTCGCGGCGTCATGGCCGGTCGCAAACATATCCTCTATGTAAATTGCCGTCTCAACTTCGCGGGTGTCCGCACGGTTGAGGATCTTCTTTAAACCGTCCTTGTCCGTTGAAAGGATGATAATCGGTTGAACCAGCAGTGGCCGATAGGTCTTGCCGCTTGCATCAGCATATGTCTCGCCAAGAAGCTCGGCTTTCGCTCCGATAACGCCACTTGTCAGAAACGCCGTCACATTGAGCTTTTGCCAGATCAGGAGATCGTTCCGGACGATGATGGCAATCTTGGTATCCATAGAACCAACCCCCATATTATTCGCTACTTTTCCAGATTTGACGTGATAAATTCGCCATTATATCTATTCAAAAAGATATCCAGCGTGAATTGACGAAACAATCGAATTAAATTCTGAAGAGAACCGAATAAGTGGAACTAGACCGAACAGACCGGCGCCTTCTCGCGCTTATGTCGAAGAATGCGCGGATCACGAACAAAGAGCTCGCGGCGGCTGTCAATCTAGCACCGTCCAGCGTGCATGAACGCACTCGCCGTCTTTTTGAAAGCGGGGCTATTTCAGGCGCACATCTGAACATCAATCTTGAGAGCTTAGGCTTGTCATTGCGAGCCCTCCTCTTTGTGCAGATGTCTGAGCATGAAAAGACAAATCTCGATCGCTTCGTCGATGACATCCTCCATCTGCCGGAAGTGCGCGCTGCATGGATGATCAGCGGTCGATTTGATGCGCTTGTTGAACTCGTGACGCGGGACACAACCCATCTTCACAGGGTCGTTGTGGAGAATTTTTCCTCGCGTGAGGAAATCCATCGCATTGAAACATCGATCATTTTCGACGGAGCGCGTCAGAATGATCTCACCGCAACCCTTGATTTGATAGACTAATCGACAGCACTCACTCGGCTGCAGCACCCTTCGGGACGCCATAGAGGAACCCGCCGGATTGCCGCGCCCACAAAGACGCATATTGCCCGCCTGCTTCGACGAGTTCGTCGTGCGTTCCTTCTTCAACAACGCACCCTTTTTCCAGAACGATCAACCGGTCCATCGCTGCAATTGTCGAGAGGCGGTGCGCGATCGCTATCACCGTCTTGCCTTCCATCAAGGAATAAAGCTGGTCCTGAATTGCGGCTTCCACTTGAGAATCGAGTGCAGATGTCGCCTCGTCGAGCACAAGGATCGGGGCGTCCTTCAAGAGAACCCGTGCAATCGCGATCCTTTGGCGTTGGCCACCTGAAAGATTGACCCCGCGCTCGCCGACCATCGCATCCAGTCCGCTCCGCCCGTGAATATCGGCAAGTTCCGGAATGAAGGTCCAAGCTTTTGCTTTTTCCGCCGCGGCGATGATGTCCGCTTCGGTAGCCTCTTCCCGGCCATAGGCAATGTTGTCGCGGACGGAACGGTGGAGAAGTGAGGTATCCTGCGTCACCATTCCGATCTTCGAGCGCAGGCTCTCCTGGGTCACTTTGGAAATGTCCTGGCCATCAATCAGGATCCGCCCGCTTTCAACGTCATAAAGGCGCAGGAGAAGGTTCACCATCGTGGATTTGCCGGCGCCAGACGACCCGACAATTCCAACCTTTTCGCCAGGTTGGATCTTGAGTGTCAGATCTTCGATGACGCTTTTCGTCTGGCCGTAATGGAACCGGACATTCTCAAACGAAAGCTCACCCTTGGAAACGGCAAGGTCGGGCGCGTTCGGTTCATCCCGCACGATCCGCGTCAGCGCCATTGTTGTGATTCCGTCCTGAACAGTCCCGACATTCTCAAAAATCCCGGCCATCTCCCACAAGATCCAGTGCGACATGCCGTGAAGTCTCAGAACGAGGCCCATCGCAACCGCGATATCGCCAATTGCAACACTGTTGCTCATCCAGGCCCAAATCGACATCGCCGCAATAAAGAAGAAGGCGCCGTTGTTGAGGAATGCGAGTGAGATATTGAGCCAGGTGACAAGCCGCATCTGCTGGTGAACGGTTTCCAGAAAATGCGACATGCTCTTCTTGACGAAACGCTCTTCCCGTTCAGCATGGGAAAAGAGTTTCACGGTTTGGATGTTCGAATAGGCGTCCACCACATGACCGGTCATCACCGAGCGTGCATCCGCCTGCAGCTTTGCGATATCCCTGAGTTTCGGGATGAAAAAGAAGAGCATAGCCACATAACCCGCAAACCACGCAATAAACGGGATTGCAAGCCGCCAGTCCGCGCTCGCGGCAACGAAGACCGCGCCGATAAAATAAACGCTCACAAAGACAAACATGTCACTGATTTTGGTGACAACTTCGCGTACCGCGAGCGCAGTCTGCATCAGCTTGTTCGCGATCCGTCCGGCAAAATCGTTTTGATAAAACGACATGGACTGGCGGAGCAGATAGCGGTGCCCACGCCAACGAATCCCCATTGGAAAATTGCCCATGACGCCTTGATGGAAGAAAATTTCCCATAGGAACTGCATGAGCGGGAGAACAACGAGCAGAACCAGTGTCATAAGGACAAGGGTGAGCCCGTTCTCTTCAAAGAAAGTCCCGCGGTCTGCATTCGACAGGAGGGTGACGAGTTCCCCCATAAAGGCGAAGACCATCACTTCGAGAACGGCGACGATTGCGCTGAAGACGGCCACGACCAGAAGAAGCGGCCAGAGCGGTTTGGAATAGAACCAGCAAAAGGCGAAAAAGCCGGAGGGTGGTGTCTCCAGCTCGTCCATTTCGAACGGGTCGTTCAACCGCTCAAAATATTGTAGAAGCCCTTTTGCAAACATCGTAACGACGCGCTCGTGAAGGTTCAATCAGTGATAGATGCGAAAGTCCATGCAGGCGGGACGATAGAGCCCGGGGCTAATCTTGCAAAGCCGCCGCCGCCTCTCTCCTATACCCCACCTTCGTCGCCATTGCGCATCATATATTCTGATGAAGCGATCATTGTCATTGATAAACCCTCCGGCCTCCTGACAGTTCCCGGCAAGGCCGAGGCCCATCGCGATTGTCTGGAAAGCAGAATCCAGCGTGACTTTCCTGAGGCCCGCATTGTCCATCGTCTCGATATGGATACGTCGGGGGTTGTTATCCTCGCAATGAATGCCGCTGCTCACCGGCATCTGGGATTGCAGTTCGAGCGCCGCCACGTGGAAAAGGCTTACATCGCTGATCTTTATGGCGTTCTTCAGGCCCCGAGTGGTGAGATCGACCTGCCGTTGCGTTGCGACTGGCCGAACCGTCCGCGCCAAATGGTCGATCTCAATGAGGGGCGCGCTGCCTTCACCCGCTTCGAGGTGATTTCCCGCAGTAAGGCGAGCACACGCGTCAGGCTCTTTCCGAAAACGGGACGTTCCCACCAACTCAGGGTTCACACGCTGGAGCTTGGTCATCCGATACTGGGTGATCCGCTCTACGCTCACGAAGCCGCCCTTTCCGCCGCACCACGCCTCGCTCTCCATGCCGAGCGGCTCTCAGTTTATCATCCGGTGGGCGGGCGGCGCCTCACCTTTGAAAGCCCGGTTCCGTTTTGAGGGATTTTTCGTGACCACCCGCGCGCCCTCCCCGCTTGTTGTCGCCTTGTTCCAACCCGACATTCCCCACAACACCGGTGCGCTGTTGCGCATGGGGGCTTGCCTTGGTGTCGCGATCCACGTGATCGAACCGGCGGGCTTCGACATGAGCGACAAGAGACTGAAGCGCGCAGGCATGGATTACATCGAGCTCGCGGCGCTCACCCGCCATCCGACACTCGATGCTTTTCTTGACTGGCTAACCAGTGAAAACCGCCGATTGGTGCTTCTGACGACCAAAGCGGAGCGGGATTATCTCGATTTCGAATTTGCCCCAACTGACGTGATTCTCTTTGGACGGGAATCGAGCGGCGCGCCCGATTTCCTCCATAAACGCGCCGATCACCGGCTGAGAATTCCGATGATGGAGGGCGCTCGCTCGCTCAATCTTGCGCTTTCCGCTGCCCTTGTAACCGGTGAGGCCATCAGGCAGACCGGACATCAGACGCAGCAGGGATCAGCGTGAGTGCGTATGGCGAAGGCCAGGTCGGCGTTTTATGAAAAATTAGCTGGAATTTGCGACTGGACCAAAAGATGACCGACACGCTACCCGTTGATCTGGAAGATAAAAAAAAGAAAGCGGAAGCCTGGTTCCAGTCTTTGCGCGATCAGATCTGCGCCGCTTTCGAAACACTCGAGACAGAAGTCGAACGCGGTGAGGAATGCGCTCAGCCTGGCACATTCGAACGGACACCTTGGGAGCGCACCGACCATTCGGGCGGAAAGGGTGGCGGCGGTGTTATGTCGATGATGAAAGGTCGCCTTTTTGAGAAAGTCGGCGTGCATTGCTCCACTGTTCATGGTGAATTTTCGCCAGAGTTCAGAAAGCAGATACCTGGCGCGGAAGAAGATCCACGTTTCTGGGCCTCGGGCATCTCATTGATTGCCCATATGTGGAATCCGAACGTCCCAGCCGTCCACATGAACACCCGCATGGTCGTGACGACCAAACAGTGGTTTGGCGGCGGTGCGGATTTGACGCCTGTGCTCAACAAACGTCGAAATCAGGAAGACCCTGACACCAAAGAGTTTCATGCGGCCATGAAGTCAGCCTGCGATCCGCACGATGTTGCTGATTACGATCGCTACAAAGAATGGTGCGATGAATATTTCTACCTGCCGCACCGCGACGAACCGCGCGGTATTGGCGGGATCTTCTACGACCACCACAATTCCGGTGATTGGGAAGCTGACTTTGCCTTTACACAGGACGTCGGGCGCGCATTTCTCAACATCTATCCGGCACTTGTGCGGAAAAACATGGAGACACCCTGGACAGAAGCCGAACGCGAAGAGCAACTGATCCGCCGGGGCCGCTATGTGGAATACAACCTCCTCTATGACCGCGGCACGATTTTCGGCCTGAAGACCGGTGGTAATGTTGCATCGATCCTGTCCTCCATGCCGCCGGAAGTGAAATGGCCTTAAGCCCTACCGGCTGATGCGCCGCATTGCCCGCTCCAAGGTCTGTTGTTAGCGTGAAGGTTCAAACTCACGCGAATGGCTAATCGATATGCGGACCTTACTTCTCGCTGCACTGGTGTCGTTCACACTGCCAGCCGGCGCGTTTACGCTCGATGGTGCCATCACCGGTGGATCGGCTTCCGGAACATTTGTGAAGCTCGATCCAAAGAAGAATTTCGCGGTCGGCAACGACACCTTCCAGAACGATAATCTCTACGCATTCGACGAAGACCAGAACATCACGCTCCAGGATACGCTCGTTGTCGATATCGCAACAGGCAGTCTAGAGATTGCGGCTGGGACGGTGGTCGCCAGTCACTATGTCTTTTTCGACCCCAGCTGGGGGTCAACGATCACCGGACATGTCGATTTCGATGCGCCGATCCTTGGTATCGCCGTGAACACATGGACACTAAAGGCTTCGGATTTCCTCGCAAACACCAACGTCACCTATCTCAATCCGGGTCTGCGCGGTCTTGAATGGGACGATAGGATCTGGATCGATCCGGACAATCCTTTCCGCCTTCACATTAGATGGAGCGCGTCGACACCGGGTGACTATATCCGGGTCTTCACCGGCGCATCGCCAAGCGCGTAAGCCGATCTCATGACGGCCTGAGAACCGCCTCAAAGACCATCCAGAAGCTCTTCGCGGCTTTTCTTGAAGCCACTCTCGATCCACTCTTCCTGAAGATCGAGAAGTTTATTGCCAAGAATGCGCCCTTCTTTGAAACCGCGTTCCTTTAAATCTGAGCCACTCACAGGGAATACAGGACGTTCAAAGGTCTCCGCAAAACTGGCAAGCGCCTGAACGCGTTCGGCACTATCATCCTGCTTGTGAAGGCGTTTTGCCGCCTCATGAATGAGTGCATCGGCAATCGCCTCAGGCTTTCCGCGATAAAGATGCTTTGCTAGTCCCGCAACGCTTTCAGACGCATAGCGTTCAACATCCGCCATTTCAAAGGACCAGGAAACCAGGCGTTCTGCATCTTTGTTCGAGAGTTTGAGACGGCGAGCAAGGGCGCGGACAATGGCTTCATCCGGCCTTAACATCGCCTGGAGGCGGCGGATGGGGTCGACTTTCATTCTGAAAGTCCGCTCGGCGTGGATGAGCCAGTGAAACTGATCAAGTCCCCAATTCTCGGGTAGAACGGTTTCGAGCACTTCGGTCGTCCGCATCCATAAAATCGCGCGTTCTGGATCCGGCGCACCGAGGATCTTCAGGAGTTCCGTCCAGAGTCTTTCCGCCGAAAGTGTCTCAAGACCCGCTTTGGTCCGCACGACGGCTTTCAGCGCATCACGATCAGGCCTTCCGTCACCAAACCAGGCAAAGAACCGAAAAAACCGCAGGGCACGCAGATAATCTTCGCGAATCCGTGTTTCCGGATCACCAATGAACCGCACCTGACGCTCTATCAGATCCTTGTAGCCGCCGAGCGGGTCGTGAACCTTCCCCTCCACATCTATGGAAAGCGCGTTCATCGTAAAGTCGCGGCGTTTTGCATCTTCGGTAAAGTCCCGTCCGAAAGCCACGACCGCATGGCGGCCATCAGTCGAAACATCGGCGCGAAGCGTTGTCACTTCGAAAGAGCGGTCATCAACCACAACCGTCACAGTGCCATGATCAACACCGGTCGGAATGGTTTTGTAACCCGCGTCCTCGCAAAGTTTAATAATCCGCTCGGGCGGCGCGGTACTGGTAAGGTCGATGTCGGCGATCTCTTCACCGAGTAACGCATTGCGCACAGCACCACCCACAATGCGGGTCTCTTCGCTGTCACCGTTGAGCACTTCCATGAGCGCATGAACTTTGGGCTCTTCCAACCAGGATCGATTGACGAGGTGTGGTTTTGGATCTTCGGTCATAAGCTCGCTCCGGGCAGGGACGTTGAATACGTCACTGAAAGCATGTGTCTTCCATATAGGTATCAAGGGAAAGCCAGCAGATCAGGCAGTC
>JBCDCU010000126.1:0-9481 GCA_039181265.1 Pseudomonadota bacterium
AGGGCGCAGAACCCCTGTTCTTTCTCGATTACCTTGCGACCGGCAAACTGGTGCCCGAAGCGGCGGAAGCCATCATCAAAGGCGTCGCGGACGGCTGCGCGTTGTCGGGTGCGGCGCTGATTGGCGGCGAGACCGCTGAAATGCCGGGGATGTATCAGGGTGACGATTACGACCTTGCAGGTTTCGCGGTCGGCGCCGCTGAGCGCGGTAGCCTTCTTCCACGCAAGGATATCGGCGATGGCGATGTGCTTCTTGGCCTCGCGTCTTCCGGCGTTCATTCAAATGGGTTTTCACTGGTCCGCAGACTGGTCGCCGACCACGGATATACCTACGACAGCCCAGCGCCATTCGACGACACGCGTGCCCTCGGCGAGGCTCTCCTTGAACCGACGCGCCTTTATGTCCGCCCGCTCCTTGAGGCGATCCGCGAAACGGGAGCGATAAAGGCGCTCGCCCATATCACCGGCGGCGGGCTAACCGAAAACCTGCCACGCGTCTTGCCGGATACTGCGACCGCAGAAATCGATCTATCGCAAATTTCGCTACCGCCTGTGTTTCGCTGGCTGCAAGACCTCGGTTCGATTGATGAGACTGAAATGCTGCGAACATTTAATTGCGGCGTCGGAATGGTCGCGGTTGTCCATGAAAGTCATGCTGATCAGGTAGGTGATGTCCTGACAAGAGCTGGAGAGACCGTTTCGATGATCGGGGCGATCCGAACGGGCGGCCCTTCGGGAAGGGAACCAGCCCCTCATCCAGTTTCTTATAAAAACTCTTTATCATAATGAAAATAATAAGAAAAAAAGTTTGCGTCATCATCTCCGGTAGCGGGAGCAATCTCCAGGCACTGATCGACCATTGCGCCTCGGAACAAAGCTCTGCCGAAATCGCTCTTGTTATTTCTAATAAGCCAGGTGTCTTCGGCCTTGAACGCGCCGCAAGGGCCGGAATTCCAGCGCGGGTCATTGAGCACAACGCCTATGAAAGCCGGGAAGCTTTTGAGGATGCTTTGGACAATGCACTGCAGGAGGAAACGATTGAGCTCATCTGTCTTGCCGGTTTCCTTCGGATCCTGACAGCGGACTTCGTCGAAAAATGGTTGGGCCGGATCCTCAACATTCACCCATCGCTTCTGCCTGCATTTCCGGGGCTGCATGTTCATGAACAGGCGCTCGCCGAGGGTGTGAGGCTTTCTGGATGCGCGGTTCACTTCGTCGATGCCGGGCTCGATTGCGGTCCGATCATCATTCAGGCCGCAGTTCCCGTCGTACCTGGCGATGATGCTGACCGGCTCGCCGCCCGTATCCTTCAATCAGAACATGCAATCTATCCGCGCGCCCTTGAATGGGTGGCCTCCGGACGGGCCCGTCTTGTTAATGGTCGCTGTGAGTTCGATAATCCGGGACATGTACCGGACGCTCTCATCTGGCCCGCCTGATCCATCGCTTAAAATTCACTCAACCTCGTAACCAAGGCCCCCAAAAATGACTGAGCCCGCAGCACAACCCGATCTGGAGGTCCGACCGCTCCTTAAAAGCGAATATGCTGATTGGTTGCCGCTATGGCAGGGCTATCAAACATTTTATGGCGTCACAATTTCTGACGGAGACACAAACACCGCGTGGTCCCGGTTTCACGACCCGAGCGAGGCGATGTTTGTCCTGGGCGCCTTCGTCAACGGCAAGCTTACAGGGATCGTCCAATTCCTCTACCATCGCTCCACATGGACCGCCGGTGATTACTGCTATCTCCAGGATCTCTTCACATCTGAAGATGCGCGCGGCAAGGGTGTTGCCCGAGCATTGATCGAAGCCGTTTACAGGCGGGCGGAAGACGACGGCTGCAGCCGGGTCTACTGGCTTACCCAGGAAGGCAATTCCGTCGCTCGGGTTCTCTACGATAAAGTAGCGAGTGCCTCAGGCTTTGTGCAGTACCGCAAGCTCATTTCGCCGCTGACACCCAAAGACTAACATCATCATAGAAGACGACAACGAAAGTCAGGAGTTGGCCTTCTTGAGCCAGACCCTGGCATCGTGAAAGGACGCCCCACCGAACGGAGCGATGGGACGCGCTGTCGTCAATGTATTGATGCCCTGCCCGCCGATATGCGCTTTGTTCGGCCAGATGCCCTCTGCAATGAGTGTCCGACGGGTAAGTCCCGGGAAGCGCTTTGCATGCAGCGTCACGTCACCTTGCTCGTTCCCGATCACAACGACATCCTCGTCATCAATACCGTGTTCTTCAGCGTCATCCGGGTGGATAAGGAGCGTTGGACGCCCCTCACGTTTAATGCCGGTCGGTGTCTCGGTGAAAGAAGAATTGAGGAATTGCCGCGCCGGCGACGTCGCAAGCTTGAACGTGTGAATGTCGTCCGTCTTTTCATTGATATCCCAGTGGTCGGGAAAGACTGGCATTGTCTCATGCTCGCCGAGCTTGCCCATATTGGAGGGTGCTTTGAACGCTTCCGGGATTGCATCCCAGTCGGGACGGAAGCGAAATTTGCCGTCGGGCCACCGGAAGCCTTTGATGAAGTGGGCTTCGTCGAAATCAATTCCGATATCCTGCCAGGTGTCGCTTTGCAGGCGTTCCCAATCCGTCATGCCGGATGTCTTCGCAATACGGTCGACATGCTCGCGGGGTTCGAGCTCGAAAAGCTGGTCATCGAGCCCAAGGCGCTTCGCAAGGCCGCTCACCACCTCCCAATTCGAATGACATCCTTCGGGCGGTTCCATCACTTTTGGGCCAAGCCCGAAATGCGTGTGCCCGCCGCCGCGATAGATATCATCGTGCTCGGTGAACATCGTCGCGGGCAGCACGATATCGGCCATAAGTGCTGTTTCGGTCATGAATTGCTCATGAACGCAGGTAAAGAGATCCTCCCGCGCGAAACCTTGGCGCACCTTGGCGAGATCAGGCGCAACCACCATCGGATTCGTATTCTGGATGAGGAGGGCCGTGACCGGCGGTCCACCGTAAAGATCCGCCTCTTCGCCACATAAAACCGCCCCAATCCGGGATTGATCGAGACTACGAACATCGGGATCGGCTTCAGCGACAGCCTGAAGGGATCGGTTATGGATCGGATAAACACCGCTGTTTGAATGAAACGCCCCGCCCCCTTCATGGAGCCAGCTTCCCGTGACCGCTGCAATGGATGTGATCGCATGCATGGCGACAGCGCCGTTCTGCTGACGGCTCATACCGTAGCCGAGCCGCAAATAGGTCCGTTTCGTCTGACCAATGAGAGCTGCAAAGTCCTCAATCGTTGTAACATCAAGACCGGTAATGGCAGCCGCCCATTCCGGCGTCCGTGTCTTGAGATGCGCTTCCAGCCCACGTGGGTCGTCGGTGTAAGCATCAAGGTAATCCCAGTCCGCATACCGATCGCGAAACAGAACATGCATAAGAGCCGCAGCAAGCGCACCATCCGTTCCGGGCCTCAGTATAACCTTGAGATCCGCCTGTTTCATGGTCCCGGTATCATAGATATCGACCACAACGATCTTTGCGCCGCGTTCCTTTCGAGCCCGCACAGCATGGGTCATCACATTCACTTGTGTAGAAACTGGGTTCGTACCCCAGATCACGACACAATCGGATTTCGCCATTTCGCGGGGATCAACGCCGCCGAGGAGACCGGTTCCAGCAACGTAACCAGACCATGCCGGTGTCGTGCAGATCGTGCAGTGTTCGCCGGAATAGCGCTTTAGATGCCGCAATCGATTGATGCAGTCGCGCTGCACAAGCCCCATGGTTCCCGCGAAATAGTATGGCCAGACGGTCTCTGCCCCAAACTCGGCTTCAGCGCGCAAAAACGCCTCTGCGACTTCATCGAGCGCATCATCAAATGAGATTTCCTGGAAGGTTCCCGAACCCTTTTCACCCGTTCGGCGATAGGATTTCGTAAGTCGGTCCGGATGATGCACGCGTTCAGAATATCTGGCGACCTTCGCGCAGATGACACCGGCAGTATAGGTGTTCTCCTCCGCGCCTCTCACCTTCGTCATCCGACCATTGCCATCAAGATCGATCGTGAGGCCGCAAGTCGACGGACAGTCGTGCGGACAGGTAGAATGAACGGTCATTCCGGTGAGCGGCCTATTCATCTTTGCTCCTCCAAAAGATGGACGCACAATACACTGTACCGTGCGGCAGAAAAACATCACTTGCGTGTGAATAGGCAAGAGACGGCATGGAAGTTCGGGATCAAGCCTCAGACGCGAGGGGCAGACGGTTGACCGACCGCACCTTCTGTATCAGTGTCAAACTAACCTGCCTTCCCCTAAAACGGAGAAATCCGATGCCTTCCACGCTCATGCGCCTTTTCTGCCATGCAGCTCTCAGTGTCGGTCTTGCTACCGCAGTCCTCTTTTCAATTCTTCCGGTTGACCGCGCAAACGCCCTGAAAATCCGACAGGTTGGAACGCTGCCGCTATGCGATCACGGGCCTGTGCTTAACAAGATTTCCAAACGCTTTGCGCGGGTTCACAAGTTCTATCGCGACTCGGATCTCGCCTTGGGCGAGATTACCAGTGTCCGTGAGACTGCCGAACGTCTTGATGTACCGGAAGCGAGCAATCGCCGTTTCTGCGCAGCTCATGTCTCGCTTACCGATGGGGCAGATACGACGGTCTACTACATGATCCTCGATCAAGGCGGACTTGCGTCAATTGGTTGGGGTGTGGATTTCTGCGTTCAAGGCTACGATTATGAACGGGCGCATGGTGCCGAATGTCGATCACTACGCGCGCCGTTTTAAGCTTCATCAAGACAGCGTAGACGATTTTGAAAAAAGTAGAGTTTTCTGACTGCGAAGTCGCACCGCACGCGATCGCGCCAAAACTGCGATCGTTATTGCCGGTTTTCGCCCTGATACTTTCGGTTTTCTGGCTTTCAACACCTCACGCCAGCGCTGAAACAGCGAAGTTCGGGGATTGGTCGGTTGAGTGCAGGGCATCGGGCTACTGCGCTGCCCAGACGATCGACACAACGAGCCGTGACCTAGAAGATCCGGATAACGTGATGATTGTCGCAAGGCATCCGGAGACCGAAAGCCGGTTCGAAGTATCGGTGAGAACGTTCCGTCAAACACCACAAGTACTGGGCCCGGCCGTGTTCCGGATCGCCGGCCAGCGGCCATTGGAACTCCTCCCTAATCGGGACTACACGTTGTTTGACCTGCCTAATGAGTTTTTTCTGACGAGTTCATCGGCCAATCAGGCGCACTTTCGCCGTTTGCTCGACAGCCGTCGGGTGTTTGTCACGATCGGCGAACGCGGTGACCAGCAGGTGAGCGCGAGCTTTTCTTTGATCGGCCTGTCTGCAGCGCTTTTGTGGATCGACGATCAGCAAAACCGCGTTGGTGCCCGCCGAATGGTTCAAACGCCGATCAAACGCGATATCGTCGCCGGGGAAGTTCCGGCATCGGGCATGGACGTCGAGGCCGAAACATTGGCCTGGGAAGCGCACAAACGGGATTTCGCAGATGGCGCTTGCGATATCGATGCCGGTATCGCATATGCGATTGGGACCGCAGCCGCACGGCTCGATGCGCAGAATGTGATGGTTCGCATTCCCTGTTTTTCCGGCGCTTACAATACGAGTTTCAGCATCTATGTGGTCCATGAACCGTCCAAAACCGCGACATTGCAGCTCTGGGCAGTCCATTCTGAAACCAATGGATGGGTTGGCAGTAAAACTCTCAGCAATGTCGGATTTGACACGGATACGGGACTGTTAAACATGATCCACAAGGGCCGCGGCATTGGAGACTGCGGCATGCAGGGAACCTGGCAATGGACCGACCTTGGTTTCAAGATGATTTCGTTTGCGGCCAAGCACGATTGCGACGGTGACAGTGCCCCGTGGCCAACACTTTATTCCCAGGGCCAATAACACTTACAAAGACCTTGAGAATTTATTGTATCATCGTTAGACCCGTCAGAGGTGGTCACCTCAAAATCCGTTCAAATGTCATTGAAGGGAATTTAAGGATCGAGTCCCTATATTAGGGAGCGTGTCCCTCTCTTGGGTTCGCGTGGCTTCTACGCACACAGTTCAATTTCGGTCCCTGGGATTTCCACCGCCATATGAAAGACGTCCTTTTCCTGATTGCAGGTTTTGCTGTTCTGCTCGTCGCAGGCGATGTGCTTGTGCGCGGCGCGGTATCGCTTGCCGAAAAGTTCGGAATTCCCAGTATCGTAGTGGGCCTGACAATCGTTGCGTTCGGCACCTCGGCTCCAGAGCTGGTGATATCGCTTGATGCCGCTCTGGCAGGGTATGGTGGTATATCGGTCGGGAACGTTGTTGGCAGTAACATCGCCAATATTCTGCTCGTTCTCGGCATGCCTGCCATGATTAAAGCGATACCGTGTGGTGGCGCCGGTTCCGCACGCAGCGCGCTCTTCATGATCATCGTCACCACGATTTTCATTATCGCCTGCTGGCTGCAACCCCTGGCACTGATACACGGCATTTTGCTCTTGGCCGTGCTTGCGGTGTTCCTCGCGGATTCGGTCTATTACACGCGAAAACAAAAGGCGATGGGCGTTGAAGTTGAGGACCCGCTTGATGAGGTCGAGGGGCGTGTGTCAAACAGCCTGATCGCAACGGCGCTTCTCGTCGGCGGTCTGATTGGACTGCCACTCGGCGGTCATTTGGCGATTGAGGGCGCAGTCGGGATTGCCCGTTCGCTCAACGTATCGGAAACTGCAATCGGACTGACAATCATCGCGATCGGAACCTCGCTACCCGAGCTTATCACGTCTCTTATGGCGGCGCGAAAAGGGCAAACAGAGCTTGCCATGGGCAACGTTATCGGCTCGAACGTCTTCAACCTTCTGGCCATTATCGGAATCACAGCGGTCGTCACACCAATCCCGGTCCCAGATCGTCTGTTTGCTTTCGATGTCTGGGTGATGGCCGCTTCATCTATGTTCCTTCTGCCTTTCGTATTTTTCTGCATCCCGATCAAACGTCGGATCGGTGCACTCATGATTTTCAGTTACGTCGCCTATCTCATTTTGGTGTTCAATTTCGAAACCTGACCGAACAAGCATCACAACGGGAAGGAGGTCGCTATGGCCGGAAAAACAGCGCTCATAACTGGCGGAGCGAAACGGATCGGCCACGCGATATCGAGCTACCTTGCGCAATCTGGATATGATGTTGCAATCCATTGCAACGCATCGCGCGCAGCCGGTGATGCGCTTGCAGAAAAAATCAACTCAGAAGGCGGCAGGGCTCACGTCGTCGTCGCGGATTTGTCGGACCCGAAAGCGGTTGCCGATATTGTCCCCCAGGCCATTGAGGCAATTGGCCCGCTCTCGCTGCTCGTCAACAACGCATCAGTCTTTGAGGCCGACGATCTTGAAACGATGACACCGGAAAGCTGGGCCTTTCACCACGACGTCAATCTTAGAGCGCCGATCTTTCTCTCGCAGGCTTTTGCCGCCCAGGTGGAGCCCAACCAAGACGGCTTGATCGTCAACATCATTGATCAGCGGGTCTTGAAACTGACACCGGAGTTCTTTTCCTATCAGCTGACGAAAAGTGCCCTATGGGTAGCAACGCGCACCATGGCGCAAAGCCTTGCCCCACGTATTCGTGTCAATGCAATTTCTCCCGGCCCAACCCTTCAGAACGCGCGTCAGCGCCCCGAGGACTTCCAGGCGCAGATAGATGGGGTCCTGTTGAAAAGAGGCCCTGATCTGGATGAATTCGGGCGCACGATTGTTTATCTTGATGAGACACAATCGATCACCGGCCAGATGATCTGCCTCGATGGCGGGCAGCACCTCGTCTGGCAGACGCCGGACATTGCAGGTATCCCGGAGTGAATGACACACCCGACGACGTAAAAACAGAAAATCCCGACGACTTCGTTGTTGAAAACGACGAAGGCATCCTGCGCACGCTGAAGGCCGGCGCCAAGGTAATCGCCGATGCCGTCAAGCAATTGCCGAACACCCCCGGTGTTTATCGCATGATCGATGAAAACGGCGATGTGCTTTATGTCGGAAAGGCGCGGTCTCTGAAGAAACGCGTCCAGAGCTATACTCGCGCCCAGGGTTTGTCGTCTCGCATCATCCGGATGGTGCAGAAAACGGCTTCGATGGAGTTCGTCTCCACCAAGACTGAAACCGAAGCCCTTCTGCTTGAAGCCAATCTTATCAAGCGGTTCCGACCGCGCTTCAACGTCCTTCTGCGAGACGATAAATCATTCCCCTATATTCTGATCGCAACCGATCACGAGGCGCCGCAAATCACCAAACATCGTGGCGCCAGACGACGCAAAGGCCATTACTTCGGCCCTTTTGCGGCCGCGTGGGCGGTCGATAAAACGATCAATTCCCTGCAAAAGGCGTTTCTTCTGCGGTCGTGCACCGACAGCGTGTACGACAGCCGTACACGCCCTTGCCTCCTATACCAGATTAAGCGATGCGCCGGTCCGTGCACCGGGGAAATCAGTTTGGATGACTACCAGGGGCTCGTCCGCCAGGCGTCCGACTTTTTGAGCGGCAAATCCTCCGTGATCAAAAAAGAACTCGCAAGTCGTATGGAAGCAGCCGCCGAGGCGCTCGATTTTGAGCGAGCTGCCATCTACCGCGACCGGCTCACATCCCTTTCCGTGGTGCAGAGCCATCAAGGGATCAATCCTCAAACAATCGAAGAGGCCGATGTCTTCGCCCTGCACCAGGACGGCGGGCAGGCCTGCGTTCAGGTGTTCTTTTTCCGCACCGGGCAGAACTGGGGAAACCGTGCCTATTTCCCCCGTATTGATCGTAGCGATGATCCGCAGCGCATTCTGTCCGCGTTTCTCACCCAATTCTACGACGACAAACCCTGCCCGCGGCAGATCCTCCTGTCCGATGAGATTGAGGAGCGTTCTCTCTTGAGCGAGGCGCTCAGCGAGAAAAGCGGGCACAAGGTTGAGATTGCCGTCCCGAGACGCGGTGAGAAGCGCGACATCATCAAGGACGCCGTTGCCAATGCCCGCGAAGCGCTCGGGCGCAAACTCGCTGAAACATCGACCCAGGTTAAGCTTCTGGAGGGTTTACGCGAGGCCTTCTCGCTCGATGCGCCACCGAAGAGAGTCGAAGTTTACGATAACTCGCACATTATGGGCACCAACGCGGTGGGCGCGATGATCGTCGCTGGGTCCGATGGATTCGTAAAGGGCGAGTACCGCAAATTCAACATCAAGGATAAAGATCTCGAACCCGGCGACGATTACGGCATGATGCGCGAGGTTTTCAGACGCCGTTTTGAGCGTCTGATCAAAGAACAGGAAAAACCCGAAAGGAGTCAAAACGCATCCGGTGGAGACACTCTGGACGATGAAACCGATGCGACCGGCTGGCCCGATCTGGTCTTGATCGACGGTGGCAAGGGGCAACTCAATGCTGTGCGTACGACGCTTGCCGACCTTGGTATTGAAGACCTGCCCCTGGTCGGGATTGCCAAGGGCGTCGCGTTCGAC
>JBCDCU010000127.1:0-9460 GCA_039181265.1 Pseudomonadota bacterium
CAACGTGAAAGATTTCGCTATCAAAATGGTGCTTCAAAGCCGGAGGAAATCGTCTGAGGCTTGCCGAAACCGCCTCTTGATCGATAGCGTCCGAGCCGTGCAACATTCCGTGCATTCAGGCTTGCGGTGAGAAGCTCGTCCGGTATGCATTCGGTGTCGTTCCAACCTGTTGCATAAAGGATCGCGAGAAATGGGCCTGATCCGTATATCCCGCGAGAAAGCCAATCTCGGCCAGGCTTCTCTTTTCTTCAGAGCATAGGTAAGCAGCGGCAGCTTCCAAACGGGCTTCAGAGACGAGTGTCGAGAAGGTCGTCGCACTCTGACTGTACCTGCGCTGAAGCGAACGGGTAGAGCATCCCAAGGCGCCCGCCAGATCTTTAAGTGTCCAACGTCGGACCAGATCGCCGGCTAACATGGACTTCGATGCCGAAACAAGATCCTGATGCTGTTCCGCCTTCTGTTGCGGAACAATCGCGTTGTCATTCATTGCGACAAGGACAAATGATGCGTTGATTTCGCAAGGTTTAGGCTCATGCCAGCCGCTGTCGTTACGTAGAGTGGCGCCGGACGCCGATTGCAAGGAGAGCGGGGAGTTGCAGACCGTTTCTCCAAGCCTTGTCAGGACCGCCACGACAAGCAGGCTTTCTTCGGGTGTGGGCTTTTCGCCCTGGCGTCTTGAGACGTGGGTAAGACGCCAGGTTCCGTTGCCGGACTGGTCAACATCAACCGTATGGTACGCATGGCTGAAGGTTTCGATCCGATGCCATCTTTCGAAAAGATCGTCGATATCCCTCGCTTTGGTGAGGGCAAGAACCACTGGCTCTGGCGGCATGTCGGGGATCGCATCGGCAAGCCGCAGAATGGTCTTCAGACCATGCTCCTCGCCGATGGTTTCGAGGAAACTCCGCTTGGACGGTCGAGGCACATGCGCGCCCCTGGCCGGTTTGAGCAATCCGCCAAGGCTCTGTTTTTCAAGACCTGTCGCGACGAGCCGCATCATGACGGCGGAGGCGAAATTGGTGTCCTCTGAGGTGCCGTTCATGCAATCGCTCTTCTGGTCAACGTAAAGACCGATGCAGGCGGAAGGTTCATAGGGACAAAACCACTGCGTTCCGCGTCAAGGTTGAAGCGGTCCAGGATCGCGCCCGGCACCGGACAATTTGGCCCATAAGTGAACAATCGAAACTCTCCGTCGTCGGCAAGCAGTTGAAAACTGTCATGGATAATCCGGTAAACCGTTGGGAGCCCCATGGACAGCAAAGGTAGGCCGCAGATGACGGTTTTCACCGTCCGGTCTTGATTGGGCAATAATCTGGAAAGCCTGGACGCATCCCCTCGGACGACATGAACCTCAGGTAGCATTCCGGCTAAAGAGCTCGCGAAGGCGCTGCTTGCTTCAATGGCGGTGATCTGGGTGGCGGGTACGCCTTGTTCGATCATCGCCCGCGTGAATACACCCGTTCCAGGTCCAAGTTCCAGCACCCCGCTTTCGGTGGGGCCGAGTCCTCGCGTGATGGCTGCACCGAGCGAGGCACTCGATGGTGCGATCGCGCCAACCTGAAGAGGATTGCGCAACCATTCATGGTGGAAAAGCCAGCTCCGTTCCATCATAGCGCAAACTCCGCGCCAGCCAGCGGGAATGCGGTCGGTCGTTTGCCCGTTGCAGCGAAGACCGCGTTCGCAATCGCGCCCGGACCGGACACCATTGCGGTTTCTCCGGCGCCAACCGGAGGAGCATCAGTCTCTAAAAGTTTCACCGTAATCTCGGGAGCATCCGACATGCGGGGGATGGGGGCGTCTGAAAAGAATTCGGTCGTTACTCTGCCATTATCGAGGCGGAGGTTGTCAGAGAGCACCATCCCGAGGCTCCAGATCAAATTACCCTCGCATTGCGCTTTCACCTGATCGGGATTCACCACGAGACCGCAATCGTGCGTGCACCACAATTTGGTCACGTGCACCCGCCCGTCGGGGGCAACCATCACTTCTGCGACGCTCGCAGCGTAAGAGACACCTTTATAGATGCCGCAGGCAATGCCGCGCCCGATGCGCATTTCACGCTGTCGTGTCGCCTTCGGAGTGTCTGTCCAGTCCGAAGTCCGGGCGGCCTCTTGCAGCACGGTCGCAAGGCGCTGGTCTTCGATATGTGCGAGGCGAAACGCGACAGGATCGTGGCCAGCCATATGGGCGGCCTCATCCAACGCGCTCTCCGTCGCAAGCGCGTTCGTGCCTGCGCCCAGTCCCCGCCAGGGCCCGGTGTGAACGGGAAGGCGGATCGCGTCATAGGCCGCGCGGGCCCGGCCGAGCCGGTAAGGTATGGCCATGCCGCGTTCCACGCCGCCGTCACCGGCAAAAAAATCTGTCCCGCTTTGCATCCAAGCTGGCACCACCGCAGCCGTGAACATGATGTGGGAGGACATCTGAGCATGATCCCAGTCCGTGATCCGTCCTTCGCCGAGCCGCGCCTTGATGCGATGGGACGACGGTGGGCGGTGGAACCCTAGGGCATATTCCTGCGCCCGGGTCCATTGGACCTTCACCGGCGCACCTACTGAAATGGATAACGCCGCGGCTTCCGCCTCAACCGTGCAGGTCGTTTTGCCACCGAAGGCACCGCCAATCCGGCAGGATTGCACAAAGACCGCGTCCGGGCGCAGGGCAAACGCATCTGATACAAAATCCCGGATATAGAACGCATCCTGGGTCCCGGCCCAAAGCCTGAGGGTCTCTCCGTCCCAATCCGCGACGGCAGCTCTCGGTTCAATCGGGCCATGCGCTGCGAGCGGGATATCGAACCGCATATCGACATCCCACGAACCCTCTTCAGGGGCGCCATCCATCGAGATATGCGGCAAGGGGCCGGAGGCCAAGGCCGTGTCCACATCGATGGCCTGAGGCAGATCCGCCCGCGGATAATCCCCTGCAATCTCCCAATCGACCGCAAGAGCATCCGCGATGGCGTCGAGCGCTCCGGGCCGTTTTACAACGATCCCCAAACCGTTGGCTTGGCCGATAGCGGGCCCGGTCTCTTCCACGATTGCGACGAGCCCGGGAACGGCCCGCGCGGCCTGTTCATTCCATGCGAGTGGCCGGGACGGAATTTCAGTTGAAGCCGGTGCGCGCAGGACCCGCCCAAAGAGCATGCCTGGACGGTCGACATCAGCCGCATAAAGGGGCTTGCCCGTAACGATCTCCAGTCCTTGCGAGAGGGCAGGTGAATGGCCGATGAGGCCGGATTTCTGGAAGACTCTCAAGTCGTCTCTTGACCGTGCAACGACATCGACCTGACCTATTGCCCGTCCCGAGTCCACGGCTTCGCGCAGACTGGCGCAGGCTTGCGCCAAGGGCTCGGTAAATAGCATGATGGATTCGCTACCGACGGTCGATTTCGTTCCCGGTCGGGCGGTGTCGTGTAGTTCAACCGAAACAGCATCCCATGGCACCCCGAGTTCCGTGCAGGCGATCTGTTTCATCGCGGTCGCAATGTTCTGGCCCATTTCGGCGCGGGGTAGGGTCAGCTGGTAAGAACCGTCCCGATAGGCAATCCAACCTGCGGCGGCCTTCAAATCAGGCTCGGGGCGGCGCGGGATCACAGGCACCGTGGAGTAGACCCCGGCACCACCGCCGATAAGCGCAACCAGTCCAATGCCGCATGCTTTGAGGAAGGCTCTTCGGTTCATCACACAGCCTCCGATACACGGTTGATGGCTTTGCGAATGCGCCCATAGGTGCCGCATCGGCAGAGGTTGCCGTCCATGGCGCTGATCACGTCTTCATCGCTTGGCGCAGGCGTTGTCTCAAGCAGCGCCACCGCGCTCATGATTTGACCCGCCTGGCAATAACCGCACTGGGGAACCGCCTCTTCGAGCCATGCGGCCTGAACTGGGTGAAGAGCGTCTCTAGACGCGAGACCTTCAATCGTGCGAACGGTGACGCCATCCAAATCGGCCGCAGGATAGGTGCAAGATCGAATAGCTTCACCGTCGATGATAACGGTGCACGCTCCGCACATCCCAGCACCACATCCGAACTTCGCGCCTTTCAGGCCAAAGTGCTCTCGCAGCAGATCGAGAAGGGTTTCATCACGCCAGTCGGAAGGCAGCTCCTGGATCTCGCCATTCAAAGTAAACATTCCGGACTCCATCAAATTGCATCTGATGGCCGGATATGGATCCGTGTATCGAAGCCGTCTTGAATGATCGCGCCAAAATTGCCCGGGTTTTTTCAGCGCTCACCACGGATGACCGCCTTCAATGTCTCCGTCGGACGGGATAAAGCGTTCGCAGATAAACACGCCGTAATTCATCGGCCGGAACCGTTCGAGCCGTTCATCTGCCGAGAATGATGAGGTGCGGGGGAGGGCCTCGCAACCTCTAACGTTATCAGGCGGGAAGAGCATCCGCTGCATATTGAGCGGCGAAGTCTCCCGCTGGCGGAATGGGCTTGATCACATCAATCAAAACACCGTTCGGGTCGCGGGTTATAAAGTGCCGCTGGCCAAAGGCTTCGTCCTTCAAGGGTTTCAAGATGGGCAGGTGCGCGTCCTGCGCGTGTTGGTATTCATGATCCACATCTTCGACCTCGAAGTTCAAGATCAGGCCACCGACTTTCCCGCGGCCTTCCGCTGGGATTGTTTCATGGTCGCTCTTCAAGATCGCAATATTGACGCCTGGGTCTTCACTCGATTGCAGGTGGCAGTACCAGTCAGCGTCGAAGCTCACCTTGAACCGGAAGTGGTTCACGTAGAAGGCCTTTGTGCCAGCGACATCGTCGGTCTGGATAACCGGATAGTACTGGGTGCATTTCATGTTGCGTCTCCTCTGCAAGAAACATACAGTCTGTATGTTGAGAAAATAAAACATACAGGCTGCATGTATGCAACTGGAAAATCCAACGCGCTCGAATAAATCCCGTACGGAGGCCACCCGGTCTGCGCTCATCTCCGCCGCGAGGGCGCTCTTTGCCGAAAAGGGGTATGCCGAGACCTCCACGCCAGACATTGCCAAGGCGGCCGGAGTGACGCGCGGCGCGCTCTATCATCACTTCGAGGACAAGCTGGCGATCTTTCGCGCCGTGGTGACGGGAGAATATATCGCGGTCGCTGATGAGATTGCGGCCTCAGCCGGAAATACGCCCGGCTCCGCAATTGACGCGCTCCTGCAAGGGAGCCGGGGCTACCTCCGCGCGATGAAGAACCAAGGACGTGTGCGCATCATGCTTCTGGACGGTCCGGCTGTGCTCGGACAGATTGAACTCGACAGGATTGACCGTGCAACGTCTGCGGACATTTTGCGCGTGGGTCTCACTGAGGCGATGAACGCGAATGAAATCAGAAGGCTGCCAATAAACGCTCTGACAGCCCAGCTTTCAGCGATGTTCGATCGGGCCGCATTGGCGATTTCAGAAGGGGACGACCCCGAGGATCATCTGCAAATTCTGGATGCGCTGCTCACAGCCTTGGCGGGTGACTGACCTTCTGGTGCCCGTCGAAACAGCGCCCCAATCAGGACCGTTTGAGCCATTTACCCAACACTAACGACGAGGACGTGCGGTGGCTTGTTCTGGACTGTCTAGCCAAGCCTCCCGATAGGTGTGTTCGGCAAACCGTGTGGTGCCGATTCTCCATCAAGTCGCTCCAAACTGAACCGCCTGGAGAAGGTCATCAGCTTTCCCGATCCAGGCCTAAGCAAAGCCAAAGATCAGACACAGTTGTTTAGCGCGTCCGGCGAATCGGGGGTTCCTCACCTAATTGCGCCATAGTCCTTTCAAAGTTATTAGGGTTTGAAAGTAACCATTAACATTAACCAGTCCTAAAAATATCAATTTATTCTGCTTTTATTCTTCAATAACGTCGCGTGGATGCGGCAGTTAAAATGAAAACTAATCAAGAAAAGCTCAATGTTAAACGCAAGAGTTTTTGCCGTACTTCTGTGTGCGGTGTTCACTGCTTCGTGCGCGACGCAAAATGAACTGGCAAGTGGTGGAAGCGGCATAGAGCCGACGGCGGATCGAAGCATCGCGACCAATCGCGAAAAGTTGAAAAAACGCACGCTTCTCACCTACACGGTGCAGCATAGCAGAGTTGCCACGAAGTGCTTTCCGACCCGGTTGAAAAACATCCTTGCCAAGGTCGGTAAGAAGTACGGCGTGCCGCCGGTGGTGAAATCCGGTTATCGGAGCCCGCGTATGAATCGGCGGGTAGGGGGCGCGCGCAACTCAGCTCACATGCGCTGTGAAGCTGCAGACATTTCGGTCAAGGGTGTGAGCCATTATAAACTCGCCCGTTATTTGCGTTCTCTGCCGGAAGTCGGTGGTGTCGGAACCTATGGATGTCGCGGCATTGTTCATGTGGATGTCGGCAAAAAGAGATCCTGGCACTATAAATGCCGTAAGCGCCGCAAGCGCTGACGGCGTTTTGGATTTGCCTGGAACAAAACCCATAGCCTCACCCGTCGTCCAGACGAAAGACAGGCTACCGGCCCGTCGGGCGGGAATGATCCCTCCTGCCACAATTCTACCTTTCAGCATGACCTTCTGATCCTCGGTGGGGATGGTAAGCCCATTCACCGCGGATCGTGCTGTTTCTCGATCGCAGACTTTGAGGGGTGAGAGCCGTTGGTTCGGTGACGGTCTGGTGCGCATTCGATCGCTTTGAGAATGGGGCTGAAATTTTTTCGAACGAATCCAATCCCGTGTCTTGATACGGTCATATACGAATAATAATTTACTAATCGATCAGTAAATTTATTAGAGGGCGCACATGTCTAATATGTCTAGGAACAAATCGAAATTAACCGTGGCCGCACTTTCCATTCTTTCTCTTTGGTCATTCCCTGCCTATGCAAATGACTGGTCACCGATGGACGTACGAGAGTCAGGCCTTGAAATCATTGCCGAACTTGCAGAAGGCCCAGGAAATATCGCAGTCGGGCCGGGAGGCCGGGTGTTCCTGACCATGCATCAGGCTTTTGGTCCAAGTCTTAAACTCGTTGAGCTTTTGCGTGACGGTTCAACACGGCCCTATCCGGATAGCGAATGGGCTTATGCGCCAGATGCTGATGGCGTTGGGCTTCATGCGCCTCTGGGCCTGCAGGTTGATCAGTCCGGCGTGCTCTGGGTCATCGACAATGCGGCAGGTGTGTCGCTTGATGCAGGTGTCCCGAAGGTGTTTGCCTGGGACACTCGTGAAGAAGCGCTTCATCGGGTGATCTCCATTCCAGCCCCTTATTCCACACCAAACTCGTTTATCAATGACCTTGCCGTAGATCGCGCGAATAACGCGCTTTACCTTGCTGACGTGCGGGGAACGGATGGTCCGGCGCTCGTTGTGATCGATCTGGAAACTGGCGAAATGCGTCGACGGATGGTCAATGACGCGAGCTTCCAGCTTGAGGACGATGCCCCGATCGTCATCAATGATTTAGAGACGCGCAATGTCGGCAGTGACGGAAAACCTGTTCGTCATCGCAGCGGATTAAACCCAATCACGCTCGATCCAAACGCCGAGTGGGTTTACTACGGCGCGATGCACGGAACATCCATCTATCGGATTAGAAGCGCAGATTTGCGCGATTTTTCACTGACCGATACAGAACTCGCCACACGTGTTGAGCGATACGGCGACAAACCCGTCTCTGATGGCATTACTATTGATGCAGCGGGCAACGTCTACATAACCGATCTCAACGGTAAAGCCATCGGTATAACCAAGCCGGATGGTACGTATGAAACACTGGTTACGGATGAACTGATGATCTGGCCGGATAGTGTGAGCGCCGGGCCGAACGGCCATATATGGGTTGCGATCAATCAACTTAACCTGTCGGCTCCGCTCAATGGTGGGACCAACATCAGCGTCCCGCCCTTTTATGTGGCGCGCGTTCCGGCGGTTGCGCCTCTTATTGTCGGCCGATAGAGCAAAAATGGGTCGTTTTCCCCGGGCGCACCCAATCTAACAAGTCAGCGCCACTATCGAGCGGCAGTTGAAACTCCAAACAAGGATCTTGCGGGTAAGTCACCGTCCAGCGTATATTCTGAAACGGTCGGTTTTTGGAAAAAACATGAGTTTTTGTCATGCGCTCGCAAGATCTGAATGTCTTTATCAAGATTGCCGAGATTGGCTCCATTCAGGCCGCAGCCGATGTGATCGGCCTGACACAGTCGGCGGCAAGCCGTGTCATCCAGCGGCTTGAAGAGCAGTTGGGGGCCAGTCTCTTTGATCGCACGAGTAAGCCGCTTGCCCTCACGAGAGACGGTGAGCTTGCCCTGCGACATGCCCGAAAGATCCTTTCTGCAACAGATGATTTCATCGATGCCTTCGATAATGCGGGTACGCCGAGCGGGACCTTTCGGATCGGCCTTGCCCATGCGATCGCGCCGCTCGTGCTGCGGGGATCGAGCCTCCATGCCATGCCCGATTTTCCGAAAGTCTCGCTCATATACCGGGCAGACTGGACCGGTCCCTTGATTGACCGCGTTCGAAACAATGACCTTGATCTTGCCTGGATCATTATGAGTGCCGGGGAGGTCGCCCCGTCTGACCTCAGGGCAAAACCGATCGTAAACAGTCTGGTTTCCGCTGTTGGGCACCCAAGTCTCGCCCGGCTTGATGGAGACCTGACAAAGCTCAATGAGATCGGTTGGGCGTTGAATCCCGAGGGCTGTGGCTATCGTCGCCAATTGAGCGCCGCCCTTCATCGGTCGGGCAACCCGGTCAATATTCGGGTCGAGGTCAACACTCTTGAGTTGCAGTTGCAGATCGCGCAATCCAGGCAGGCGCTCACACTCGTGCCGTCGGCATTGGTAGGCAGCATATTGGAACGATATGATTTGGTGACGCTTCCGCTCCCCGATCTGAACTTCGGGGTTACGGTAACAGAGATTCAGCCGAAGCAGGAAACGCGGCTTGCCCCTGTCGCGGCACTGGTCTCAACGAATATGCAGCAGATCATTACATGAAAAAATATCAATAAAGAAATTCATATTATGAATTTGATGTAAGTTAGGCTATGTGGTTTCCTGACTGGCGAAACGTCTCTGACGTGGAGCACCCAGGAGGACCCCAATGAACCTTGAGCACCTTTCCCGCATTGCCCGCACAGCCTTGACGAGTGATGCCCATTACCAACGCTTTTTCGAAGCTTTGCGGACGGAGCTTCCAGTTGATCGTTTGTGCGCTGCCGTGCAACTCGATCCTTATACAGCTTATCTCCCGCGTGTCGCGCAGGTCGATGATCTTGAGCCACTTCTCGGTAACACGGGGATTTATGCAGATCGAGAAGGAAGTCGGACGTTTCAGGTCATAGAGGAGGGCGTTCCCTATCTCGTGACGGAGCAGGACTGGACCGACCACGCTGACCTTGCCTTTTATGCCGTTGCGGTCAGCGCCAACATGAAGTTTCCGGTCTCCTTCGGGGGCTCTCCGACCGTCCTTAACTTCTGGAGCAAGACGAAAGGCGCA
>JBCDCU010000128.1:0-9382 GCA_039181265.1 Pseudomonadota bacterium
GGATAGGACTTTGACAAGATCGTACCCTCTCTCCGACACACCATTGTCATTGACCCAGACCGGGTCAAAGCCGCGTGCCTCATAAGCAGCCCTCAACGGGGCCGTGTCGTAGGCCGATGCGAACACTGTTATACTTTGCCGCTCAAGAAGGTGTTGCAAGTTATCCGCAACACCTGCCCGCAATGGTAAAGTCGAAACAAGGAACACCAAAAAGGCGAAACCGGCAATTTTCACGAAGTTGCCGGATAGATTCTCCCGAAGCCTGAAAGTCATTCCCCTCCCCCTTAGAAAGACGCGCCTACTTCCAGTGATGTCATATGATTAACAGGGTGGTTTTATCCAATCCAGTGAAATAACCGCGAACCAGGCAACCCGATAGGTAAGCTTTAGCCTTCCGGACGGAAAACCGTGTCTTGTTTAATCTAGCGGGCCTTTGCGATCTTCCTAAGGCGTGGCAATCGCAGCGCGGCGCCACTTGGCAATGAGCCCATATCTTGGTGCAAACAGCATTGCGGCGAGCTGAAAGAGCCCGGCAACCAGAGCAATCATTCCAGCTGCGGAAAGGCTGTTTTCACTACCAAGCCAGATCGGGCCGAAGGCTGCCAGGACATAGCCAATAATCCCGCTGGCAACCGAGACAAAAGCGCTGAGCCAGATCTGGGTATGAAACCTGTCAGTCACCATGCGCGCTGCGGCGGCCGGACAGATAAACATGGCGATTACAAGAATTGAGCCGACCGCGGCAAATGCGGCAATTGCCGCAAGCGCGGTCATGAAAACAAGGGCAAAACCCATAAACCGCGATGAAATTCCCAGACTGTCCGCGTGGGCAGGATCGAAACTTGTGATTTTAAGTTGCTTGTAGAAGAGCAGAATGAAGCCAATCACCAGGATGGTCACACCCAATAAGCGAAACACCGATTCTGGAAGACCTGCCAGCTTTGCCGGATCAGACAGATCCGACAGGGCGGTCGCCTCAAGCCAGATCGCGCTCTCAAGGTTCCCATAAAGCGCGTGCTCAACATCGAGGTGTACGCTTCGCGCACCACTTTGTTCGAGAAGGACGACACCGGCTGCAAACATGGTGGTAAACACCACGCCCATTGCCGCCCCCATCTCGATGCGCCCTGCCCGTCTGATGACCTCAATCAAAGCGACCGCAAAAAGAGCCGCAAGAAGCGCGCCGGCCATCATCGGTAAAGTTGCCGCTGTACCCGTGACAAGGAAGCCGACGACAATACCCGGCAGAACAACATGACTGATCGTATCGCCCATCAGCGCCTGTTTTCGCAGGACGAGAAAATTACCAAGAAGTCCGCAGGAAAGCGCTGCAAGCGTGCCGAGAAGGATCGACGGTAAATCGAGCTGAAGAAATGTGATCATCGCTTCATCTCGTTGACGGCATGGGGCACAAGTTCCGGTCTCAGACTGTCGATCAGGTCTTTCGGCAAAACGGTATCGATTGGCGCGAGCGACCATTCGTCGAGCATCAACGCTTCGGTCGGATATGATCTCCGGTAGGCGTTCCACAAAGCCTGATCGCGCGCCATCGCCTGTGCTTCTATGGCACCTTTCGGCGTTGCCGCTCCATCAGCGCGCATCAGGCCTTCGCCCAGAAGCATTTTCCGGGTGAGATTATCGAAGATCGGTTCACCGCGTGCCATGGCAAGAAGACCTTGCCTGCGATGGACGATCCGGCTGAACCGCCATTGTTTGATCCACAATGCCAGAACACCGCGCTTCGGTGCTGCAAGAAGCGAGACGGTGAACGCTACGAAGAGTGTAAGCACAATGAGACCGCCAGTCGGTAGGTCGGCGGCAATCGCAGAAATGGCAGCTCCAGTGTAAGAACCGAGAGCGCCGATTGCGGCAGATATCACAGTCATCGGCCCAACACGATCAGTCCAGAAACGGGCGGCCACCGGTGGGATGATTGTCAAAGCGATGACGAGCACAAGACCGGCAGTCTTCAGGCCAATAACAACGATTGCTAGGAGAAGAAGCAGAAGAAGGCGATCCAAAGAGGCAATCTTCAAACCGCTGGCTTCTGCGAAAACCGGGTCGAAACAAAGAAGCGTGAAATCGCGGACCTTAATGGCCAGAACGACTACGACAGAAAGGGCTGCAGCCGCGATCAAATAGGCGTCCTGCAGTAAGAGCCCCGCCGTTGATCCCAGAATGAAGCTCGAAAGCCCTGCTTGTCCGGCGACATTGAGCGACTGGATGAAGGTCAGAAGCACGATCCCAAGTGCAAAAAAGGTCGACAGGACGGTGCCGATTGCGGTGTCCTCGGCAAGGCGCGTGTGTCGCGTCATAAAATCGACAGCAAGCACGCCAATTCCGGCAGAAAGTGCGGCGCCGATAAGAAGAAGTGCGAGCGATCGGCCATCACCCAGCACATAGGCACCGAAAAGAAAGGCAAGTGCGATTCCGGGCAAGGTCGCGTGGCTGATCGCGTCACTCACAAGTGCGCGTTTGCGCAAAAGAACGAAGACCCCGATTGCGCCAGCGCCGGCGCCAAGGAGTGCTGATCCAATGAGAACCAAAGAGGTATTATAGCCCGCCTGAAGGGTCAGGGCTTCAAGGAGCGCGGACACCGGCGGCGACCCTAGTGGCGCTGAACTGCGGCCCCGCCCACAGGCTCGTTTTGACGCATGGACAATCGGCCGGAATAGGTGCGCCGCACCGCATCTTCCGTCATCACCTTGTCAATCGGACCGCTTTCAACGACCTGACGATTGAGAAGAAGCACATCGTCAAACATGGTGCGCACTGTCTCAAGGTCATGATGGACAACGATCACGCCGCGCCCTTGTGCAGCAAGATTACGCAAAGTCCGAAGAATTACAGTTTCAGTTGCCGCATCCACACCTGCGAATGGCTCGTCCATGAGATAGACGTCGGCTTCCTGTGCAAGAGCACGGGCCATGAAAACCCGCTGCTGCTGCCCACCGGACAATTGCCCGATTTGACGATCAGCGAACGCGCCCATATCGACATCTTCAAGGCACTTCAACGCACGGGCCCGCTCTTTGCGGCCTGGCCAACGCAGAAAACCGAGCTGTCTATAAAGACCCATAAGGACCACATCGAGAGCCGTTGCCGTAAAATCCCAATCGACTGCAGCCCGTTGCGGCATATAGGCAACCGACTGCCGTCGTTTCGAAAGGGGTTCAGAGGAAACAAAAGTTGTACCTGTAACGCTCGGAACGAGGCCCAGTGCTGCTTTTAGGAGCGTTGATTTACCGGCTCCGTTCGGCCCGACGATCGCCGTTGTCCGACCGGCATAGGCTTTAAAGGAAACGTCCCATAAAACAGGTTTGCCGTGATAGGCGACCGTCATGTTGGCGACCTCAAAGCACGGTTCCAACAGCTCGGTCGTTTCAACGGCCTGCATATTGTCTACTGTTGCGATCTGCATTGCCGTTTACTCTTCCGTTTTCACTAAGCCGTTGTGCCGGTCTATCATTCAGGATTCAGCACCAAGCTTGCCAAAAATACCCCGATCCGGAGCGTCACCACCGAGGGCGCGGGTAATCGACGTCGAATTATGGTCGATCATTCCGATATAAGTTCCCTCATAGGTGCCTGGTTCTCCCATCGCATCCGAAAAGAGCGTCCCACCGATTGTAACCTGGTGACCGCGCGCTGCTGCACCCTCGATCAAGGCACGTATGTTCTGGTCTGAAACGGAACTCTCGACAAATACAGCTTTGATGTTCCGTTCGACAAGCGTGTCGACAAGGGTCTCAATACGATTAAGTCCGGCTTCGCTCTCAGTCGATAGGCCTTGAATACCTATGACTTCGATGTCGTAGGCGCGGCCGAAATATCCGAAAGCGTCATGGGCGGTAATGAGGACGCGCTCACCATCGGGAACTGTCTTCAAGAGATTGGCCGATTGGACATTCAGCTCATCTATCTTCGCTTTGAATGCGTCAGCGTTTTTCGAAAACTCGGCCTCGTGGTCTGGCGCGGTTTCAGACAAGGCAGAAACCACGATATCGACCGTTTTCTTCCAAAGCTGCGGATCCATCCAGACATGCGGGTCAAAGCGACCGGAAAAGCCGTCTGCCTCGATAAGGTGTTTTTCTTCAACACCTTCGGCGACAGCGATAACCGTGCGCGTCGCGCTCAATTGTTCAAGGAGCGGATCAAGCTGTGCCTCAAGATGCAGACCATTCATGAAAATAATGTCGGCCTTCGTCAGGCGTTCCACGTCATTCCGGGTTTGGCGATAGGAGTGCGGATCAACACCACTTCCCACGAGGGTTGTAACAGAGACATGCGCCCCACCGACATGGCTCACGACATCGGCAACCATGCCTATCGTAACCACAACATCAAGCTTTGACGTATCCTTCGTCGAAGTGCCAGCATGGGCCTTGTCGGTTACCCCTACAAATGAAAACGCGGCTGCGACGGCAGCTAACATGCATGCGACAAACACACGACGGATCATGGACGTTCAATCCTTCCCGAGACAGCGCGGACAGAGATATCCGCAAATATGCACTTGCAACTCATTTGCAAGTTTAATGCGAATAATTTGCAATAGCAATTCGTATTTTCAAGGGGCAGATCGGAAATTTTCCGTGATCTGACGGCTCACGCGTCTCTTAATGCGTAGGAAATTGCCTGTTCGAGACGGTCATCACCCCAGAATAGGGTCCCTTTTTCGGTGATAAAGGTCGGTGCGCCAAAAATCTTCAAACGGTCGACCTCACGGCTTCGGTCTTTAAGGCGCTGCTTGTTTTCATCCGTCACCGATGCAGCAAAAGCCGCTTCCGGATCTTCGGCACACGAAGCCAGTACCGTATTCAAAACAGCTTTGTCCGCGATGTCCTGACCCTCATCAAACTGCGCGAGATAGGTTTTGCGGCAGAAGTCGCGCCCCCAGTCTTTCTCCAAACCAATAAGAGCGAGGCGTGCCGCATGAAGACCGTTTTGCGGAAAATTTGGTGGAATAGAGAATTGGAGCCCACGCTCCTCTGCCAGCCGTTTGATATCGGCTTCCATATAGCTGTATTTGTCTGGAATAACGAGAAACGGCGACGTTTTAAGACCCTGTTTGGCGAAAACAGGGCCAAGCAGAAACGGCATCCAAACGACATCGACACCCGCCCCCTCGGCAACGGCATCAATCCGCATGGCGGATAGATAGGAATAGGTTGACGCAAACTCGAACCAGAACTGCAGCTTTGGTTTCATGCACCCTTGTCCCGATTATCCGGACTATCATCCCCTTCGAAATAACCACTGAATGTCGGTTTGGATAGCGCCAAAACGCTTAAGGTCGCTTGGCGTGCTTCGCGCGGATTGCGCTCGATAATCGCGTCAACGATCCGATTGTGTTTCTGCAGCGCAAAGGGCGGGTCAAACAACCCTGCTTTGAGGACGAAATCCATGCGGGCTGTAATGGCGGCGTCAAAAAGCGGACCGAACTTCTGGAACACCCACTTGCCACAAGCACGCAGAACCGCGCGGTGAAACGCAATATCGGCCTCAACCCTCTCCTGAGAACTCGGGTCCCGCATCGCGGCTAACCGTTCATAGGCCGCCACAATCTGGCGAACATGAACAGGTTTCGCGCGCGCAGCCGCCATGGCCGCAACCTCCGGTTCAATGATCGCGCGGGATTCGATAAGCGGCTCGTAGAGTTCGGCATTCAATCCGAACTTCAGTTCCATTTTCAGAACCGCCGGGTTAAGGCGATCCCAATGTTCTGGATCCCGGACAGTCGCCCCAACCCTGGGGCGCGAAGAAATGAGGCCGTAAGCCGTAAGATCCTGCATCACCTCCCTGATAACAGTGCGGCTTGCACCAAAGCGCTCACAGAGTTCGTTTTCCGTTGGCAAACGAAGACCCGGCTCAAAAGTGCCGTTCACAATCTCTCGGACCAGCGTTTCAACGATTGGCACCCGCTGGCGCAATCTTCGGCCACCGTTCTCTTTCGGGATCTCAGCCGTTTCAGATGGGCTGTATTGGTCCACCATTTCGCCTGCCGGTTTGTTGGTAGGCCGATACGCCACGTCTTGGCGCCTGCCCGACCGTTACCGCGCCACTATGGCACGTCCAAACGGGTCAGGGAACTGAGGATCTTGCGGCAGAATGCTGATCGTTTTCCGCTAGAGATCGGCGGGATGAAACGCGTGCAGTGAACGGACGCGTCTACTGGACGCCTTTGGCGAACGTGTCTTTGCCATAAACGCTGGCATCAGAGACGGCTTCGGCGGACCTGGTCCCATTTCCGCGGCGCGCCTGCGGCAAATGCCGAGCATAGACCTCGTCGATCAGATGGCACATGCGTTCAATGGAAAAAACGCTGGTAATGCGATTGTGCAGGGAATCTGTCCGCCGATTGACCGCGTCAGGATTTTCGAGATGCCGAACCATGGCTTTCGCGATGAGATCGCTATCACCCGGAGGCACCAGATCTGTCGCATGATCTGCGAAAATCTCCGGAATGCCTCCAACAGAGGTCGCAATTACCGGCATCCTCGCCCCGAGCGCTTCAATCACGATGTAGGGCATGGATTCCGCTCGTGACGGAACCACAAGAGTTCGCCCCAAAGGAAACACGTCTCGAATTGGAGCCGGATCCTGAAACCGGATCAGATGGTCCAGCTTACGTTTTCTGACATCCGACTCGTATCGTGGTCTGTCGTCACCGTAACCGACCATAACAGCAGAAACCGGATGCGACGCCTGCGCGTTCACCTTGGCAATCGCATCGATAAAGAGGTCCGTCCCCTTTAAGTCACGCATATGGCCGGCATAGAGAAAGTCGGCAGCGTCTTCGCTCGCTTCCACTGGCTCAAGTTCTTCCGGTTGCAGACCATTGTAGGCAATCGTGTAGGGTTTTCGAAGCTGTCCAACTTTGCTCGTGAAAGCATCGACCTCATAGCGGGATACGAAGACAAATTCGTCTGTATAGGCCTCCATGATCCGCTCCAGGGCGAAATAGAGACGTCCGGCAATTGAGGTTTTATCGAAATGCAGACTGCCGCCGTGTGGGGAATAAACCGTGACCACACCAGGTTCGCCGGCCTTGTGCCGTTTGGCATCGAGAACATGTCCGACAAGACGCCCATACGCACCGCCCTTGGCGCCGTGGGCATGGATCACATCGACATCAGCTTGCTTCAACAACTTATAGATGAGCCGTGTCGCTTTGATGTCAGAAAATGACAAATGACGCGCCATTGGAAGCCTTGCGACACCGAGAGCCATATGCGGAGCAAGCTCCGCTAATTGTTCCTCTTCGAAACTGTCGCCGGTCAAAGAATCGCAGATCAGGCCAACATCCATACCAGCAGTGTTCTGATACCGGATCACATCCTGAATATGCCTGAAGATACCGCCAACCGGAGAGCGCACACAATGTATGACGCGCAGTCTGCGATTGCCCTCAAAGGCTGTCGAATTTTCTGCCGACTTGCTCACACGCCCGCCTTTTCCCCTGCTTATTCCCTCCACAAGATAAGCGCGACGGGTAAATTTTGCGGTGAAATCGCTTTAACCGGCGCATGAAAACCCTCACACTGGTTAGCGAAGCTCTAAACTGAACCAACAAGAAAACTAATTCATTCGTAAATTCAAAATGTTAAATCAGTTTTCGGAATCAAAACGGTCGGATACTGCAAGCAAAACATAAAGTGCGAATGCACTTGAATAGCATCCTGGGCGCCGCTAGCCTGAGCCAAGAATGCCTCAACCTATATCAGAGGTTCAAGCAGCAAAAAGGAAGCATGGGTCAATTGTGAACGATATTGGCGATCACGTTGTCTACGCCCTTGCATGGCTGATATATGGAGCTCTTCATTCGCTGCTCGCCCGCCAAGCCGTTTATCAGCGTCTCACTCAACAAACGCAGCGAAAATACCGGGTCATATACAACGCTATTGCGGTACTGCATCTCGGCGCAACGCTTCTTGTCGGTTATCAACTGCTCAATGGATCGGAAGCTGCTTTTTGGGCTCCAGGTTTTTTGGGTCCGATCCTGCTCTGCGTTCAAATCGCCGGAGCAATTCTCATCGTGATGGCCTTGCGCCAATACGATCTCGGGCTCTTTTCTGGTCTGAAACAATGGCGCGGGGACGGCGGCGAAAACAACCTGGTCGACGGACAGGAGGCCCTGACCGTTTCGGGTCTGAGCGCCCATATGCGCCACCCGCTCTACACAGGTGTTATGCTCGTGCTTTGGGGCGGGGCAGTCTCCGAGTTTGCCTTCGCCACGGCACTTTGGGCAACAATCTACATTTTCATCGGAGCGTACTTTGAAGAAAGAAAACTGATCGTCCTCTACGGCGATGCCTATCGCGCCTATCAGGAGCAAATCCCGGCCTTCATCCCGTGGAAAAGCGTCTTTGCCGGAAGACGCACCGCGGACTGAAGCATCTCAGCGGACAATCGTCAGGCGCTCAGCAGCACGTGTGATACCTGTATAGAGCCAACGGTCACGGTGCTCGCGGAAAGCACCACTCTCATCAAACAAAATCACGTCGTCCCATTGCGACCCCTGGCTTTTGTGAACGGTCAACGCATAGCCATAATCGAACTCATCCGACCTTCGGCGTTTGGGATACGCAAGACTTTCATAGGTTCCCTGGAAAAATTCCGGCGCGACCGATACCGCAACCTTCTTCGCCAGAATGTCATCATCGGGTTCAACATCAAGCCGGATCATCCCTTTGCGCGGGGAGCGCGTGGCAACGACACTCCAGGTGCCGCCGTTCAAAAGGCCTTTTGTTTTATCGTTCCTGAGACAAACAAGCTTTTCACCGGCAGCCGGTCGCCAATCTCTGTAACCAAGGAGTTCGCGGATCCTGTTGTTGTATAGGCGCCGCGTTCTGTTCATCCCGACAAGGACCTGATCGCAGTCGAGAATTTGTTCAGCCTCGATAGCGCGGCGCGGGATGACAGCGCTTTCACCATATTCACCGTAGTCAATAGCCTCGCCCTCACGCACGGCCATGGAAAGCCGAATGATCGGATTATCAGCCGCCTGCCGGTGAACCTCGGACAGCATGACGTCCGGTTCGTGTTCCGTGAAAAAACCGCCGCCCTTGACCGGAGGCAATTGTGCCGGATCTCCAAGCACGAGAACCGGTACACCGAAGGACAGGAGATCACGGCCAAGATCTTCATCAACCATGGAGCATTCGTCGATAATGATAAGGGCCGCATCAGCAGCCGGAGCATCGCGCCGAATGGCAAAGAGCGGGCGCTCGCCCTCTTCCTCTTCATCTTTGGCCTGCCCTGCCGGCCGATAGATCAGGGAATGCAGGGTCGAGGCGCCTTCGCACCCTTTTTGACGCAATACGTGCGCTGCCTTCCCCGTGAATGCAGCAAAAGCAACTTCGCCATCGACCCCCTCGCC
>JBCDCU010000129.1:0-9251 GCA_039181265.1 Pseudomonadota bacterium
AAGGCTCGGCGTCACCCTTGAACCGCAGTTCGACAAAGGCGATGCAATTGCCGATCTTTCCGAACGCGAATCCGGCAGGCGTCAGTTTCTCCCGGGTCAGGACGGAATCAGCCGCATAAAGGGTGGGCCTTCTGCCCTCATAGATGCGCTCAGTGCCCGTTTGCCTGAAGCGGCAATCGAAACCGGGGTTTCTGTATCCGGACTGGCGCAAGAACAGGATGGCCTGCAAATCATAGCAAACACCGGCAAATTCCAAGCCGAATACGCCGTCCTTGCCGTCCCGCCGCGCATAGCCCGCCAGACGTTCGCCTTCACCCCGGATCTTAAAAAGGGTCTTTCGAGTGCCATGGATGCGGCTCCGACCTGGATGGCCCCTCAGGCCAAAGCTGTTCTCGTCTATGAAAAGCCGTTCTGGCGCGATCAAGGTCTCTCAGGCCGGGTTGCAAGCCGGGTCGGCCCGCTTATCGAAATTCATGATATGGGAAACAGCGATGATGACAGGGGGATCCTCTTTGGATTTCTCGGAGTCCCCCATGAATTGCGCGCTCAACATGCCGATGCGATCCCGGCAGCCATCATCGCCCAGATGCAACGATGTTTCGGAGCCGAGGGCGGAAACCCACTCACCCTTGAAACTAAAGATTGGGCGACAGACCCCGCGATTGCCGCACGCCTGGATCTTACCATGCTGCCGGCCCATCCTGAGATCCTGCCGGAGATTATCCGCAGACCACTCTACGATGGCCGCCTTCATTTTGCCGGTGCCGAAACCGCCACGCGCTCACCCGGTCTCATCGAAGGTGCTTTAGACGCAGGAACGCGGGCGGCAAACCAGATTATTGCCGCTCGCGCTCAAATCCATCAGACATCCTGACGGCGCTGGCTTTGATTGGAGACCGCCCTCTGCGCGATCGAACCTCGGCCTAGGAGCCGTAGTAGAAGACTTCTTTCACAATCAGCCCATCTTTCCAGGTCCGAACGGCAACCTGAGTGTAGTTCTTCTCACCCCACTCCTTGTGGGTGAAATCATTGTGCCATTGCGAGAAAGTGGTGTCGCCGCCAGCACCATTGGACAGAACCTTGATACCGCGCAGTTCGGTCACATTGCCAAAAAACTCAATTTCGCGGGCACGGTTTGCATCTTTGCCAACGGTCGGTGGCATGTCATTTTCCTGCATCTCCACGCCTTCGGCATAGAATTTTTCGAAGGCCTCCATGGCCTCGCCGTTCATGATCATGGTGTTTAGCTCAGTGTCGAGTGCCAAAAGATCGTTGTTTGCCATTTCCTGTACTCCCTGGTTGCAGCTTCGGCGCTACGCCGATTTCTTGATGAATGTGTTGGAATTGAGTTCGTTGATCGCCTGGACGAGTTCCTCGCGTGTGTTCATTACGATCGGACCATGCCATGCGACAGGTTCCTGGATTGGCGTTCCGGAAACGAGCAGGAAACGCACACCCTCTTCGCCGGCCTGAACGCTGACCTCATCGCCGGTTCCGAAAAGCACCAGCGACCGGTTGCCCGAATTGTCCCGGATAAGAATTTCTTCACCGGCCATTTCCTTTTCGAGTAGCACACCGAATGGTTTGGAGGCATCACGAAACGTTGCAGAACCCTGAAAAATGTAGGCGAAAGCCTTTTGATAAGTGTCCACAGGGAGTATTTTCTTAACCCCTGGCGGCACGCTGACATCGAGATAACGCGGATTGGCAGCAATTCCCTCGACCGGGCCGCTCTTCCCCCAAAAGTCACCGGCAATGACTTTCACCCGCGTACCATCGTCGTCAATGACCTCCGGAATCTCATTCGCGCTGATATCCTGGTAACGCGGGTCGGTCATTTTGAGGCGTGAAGGCAGGTTCGCCCAGAGTTGGAAACCATGCATCTGCCCCTTCACGCTCGCCTGGGGCATTTCCTGGTGAAGGATCCCGCTTCCAGCGGTCATCCACTGGATGTCACCTGCACCAAGCGAGCCCTGATTGCCCAGCGAATCGGCATGATCAACAGAGCCCTCAAGCACATACGTGATCGTCTCAATGCCGCGATGGGGATGCCAGGGAAATCCGCGCTCGAAATCCTCGACGCGGTCATTCCGGAAATCGTCAAACAGAAGAAAAGGATCGGCGAGTGACGGATCACCGAAACCGAATGCCCGGTGAAGTTTTACACCCGCCCCTTCCATCGTGGGTTGAGCCTGCGAAACCTGCGTTACGGGTCGAATGGACATGTGCGTTCTCCCAAGATCTTGGAACGCTCTCATCTGACACTTTGTGTGCGCCGTCGGGCGTTCCGCTCACGAATGAGATACGCGCAAATGGCTCGAAAACCATCCCCTCGACAGACTGTTCACCGGATCGGCTTTTATTCGGCGGGGGTGGCGATTGGAGATTTTGGGAGAACAGCAAGGGTAGGACCGTGTGCAGATAAGGCCCGACTGACGGCAATAAGCTCTTCTGCCTGACAGCGCATCGCTTCGCGCGCGCCATGAAGGGCATCTATGAGAGCGACCGCATCGCTAACGAAATCTGTATTCAACCTCGAGTCGATATCCGACAAGTGTTCCTGAACAAGGGAGGCAAAGGCAGATGCTGCGGCAAGCGCCGGGGCAATTTCCTGAAGCGGCACGTGCCCGTTGATGATGCCGGAATCCCCGCCTTCATAACTCCGGCGATCACCATTCTTTTCAATCGCCGCTTCGATTTGACCAAAGCGAGATTCGAGTTCGTCGAACCTCCTGAAAAGATCATCGAACGGCAATCCATCTACCCGTTCGTCTAACCTATCATCGAGGCCACTCAGGAGGGTCGCAAACCGCCCACGCTCCAAATCGATGGAGCGGACTGTCATTCTGAGCGAGACCAAGAGCTGCTGAAGACCCGAGTCACGTGATACATCATCACCAACATTGGCCGCCGGTTTCACCGTTTCTTCAAGAGAGCGAACGCCAGTCTCAAGTCTTTCGAGAAGCGCTCCGAGCGCTGCGCGATCATCTTCGGAACCGGACGCAAACCTCTCTGTCGTGGAACCAAGACTATCCTTCGCAAGATCTGCGTTAAGCGCCCGCAGTCGTGCTGCATCTTCGCCCATTTGGCGAAGCAGCAGTCGGAACGACACAACAACATGCTGCATGGCTAGCGGATCGGCGCCTGCTGTTTGGGTATCAGTCCGCTCGATTGAGAGATTTTTCTGCGTCTCAGTCGCTGCGACAGATTGCACGCCGGGAGCATTTGAATGCGAAAGCGCACGTACCGTTCCGGCAGTTCCGTCGACAGCCTCAGCGAGCCCCTTCATCTTTTCAACGGTCCGGTCAGCTCCGACAGCTGAGCGGGCTATTCGGTCCTGCAGACGCTCCAGCGTTGCCTCGGCGTGATGAAGTCCGGAGCCTAGGTCTTTACAGGTTTCCATCTGCGCCGCGAAATGACGGATGATTTCGTTGATTGCCGCAAACTCTTCAAGCCGCGCAAGGTTCTGCCGGTCTGAGAGGTTTTTTGCGCGAGCAAGGCTCTCTACAAGACTATGGCTTGCTTTGAGCGTTTGACGATCGGTCTCAGAACGCCGTTGATGATCTGCGAGATCCTGCATGACGCCAAAAACCCTCATCCAGTCCGGATCTTGGATCGCCCAATCAGGAACGGGTACGCTCCGTCCCAGGCGCCGATACTCCAAGAAGGCCTGTAGGTCCTTTGCCCGTGCGGGCGTTGGGCTTCCGGCTCCGGCTCGGATAGCGAATGACAGGAGGATAAGTCCTACACCCGCGGAAGCGAGGATTAGGGCAGACAGGACGGCAAGAGCAGGGACAAAAGAAAGCGAAGCCAAAAGGGTGACCGCGATACCGGCCAATAGAACGGGCACAGAAACACCGCAGAAGCGTCCGTCTCCAGGCTTGCTTGCAAAGGTTGTACTTTTGGGAGTTACCTGCCGCTGCAAGTCTGCCTCTTTTTTTTGGCCATGAGCGCAATCGCAAAGCGCGCGCTCTTCAGATATTGCCAGAAACAAGAATCAGTGATTCGTGCAGATCACGTCAACCGCAATAATTGCGCTTTTGACAATTTACGAAACCGAAACCGAGGCTTATGGCGTCATGTTTTTGTCACTTTCGTCCAAAGGTCGCTTTTACACCTTCCTTTCGCTTGAAGCGGGGCTCTGATCGCCATCTTCTTGTCAAGATAGCGGCGGATTTGAGCCCATCTCGTTTCTTGAAAAGGGCCGTTTTGGAAAGTCGTCGAACACCCCCTCATTTCACTCCCACGAAGGTTTTCGACATAGATCCATTCAGCGTTTGCCGATGACCGGATCTTGCTGTATTGAGGGCGTGTTGGCTTGGCACCCGTAGCTCAGCTGGATAGAGCGCTGCCCTCCGAAGGCAGAGGTCAGAGGTTCGAATCCTCTCGGGTGCGCCATTTTCTTCCTTTAAATTCAATAACATAAACAAGTGCGACACAAGCAGCATTTGCCATTCTGTGCCAAAATCTGCCGAACATTGCCTGCATTCTCCATACAAACCGCGTACAGTCTGATCGGTTTTTGTTCACACCGGGGAGTCTGTTTTCTCAATTATAACCGGAACATTAAAGGCCGCTGCAGCGACGGCGGCAGTGTCCTCACAGAACTCACCGCCGGCAATCCGCCCGTCGCGCATGTCGAAGCTGGCAAAGAAGTCGCTCACGGCAATGGCTGCAAAATCAAGTTGGCGAATGCTCTTCCTCGGTACCGCTGAGGAGGAGCATTCAAGTCGAGCTTTGGGCTCCCTAGAGTCCTCAGCCTAGAGCCCGAAGCCGCCGTCGATCATCAACGTGGTCCCGGTAATGAACGAGGCTTCGGGGCCGGTTAGATACGAGACGGCCCCTGCAATTTCAGCGGGTTTGCCATAGCGTTTGATGGTCATCAGTTGCCGGAGCATCTCAGCCTGATCGCTGTCTGCGGGATTCGCTTCGGTGTCGGTCGGCCCTGGGGCAACGACATTGACCGTAATCTCACGGTCGCCAAAGTCCCGGGCGAATCCTCGCGCCATCCCGTCGACCGCGGCCTTGGTGGCGGCATAGGCAGTCTGCCCACCGAATTGCACGCGCTGCCCGCTCGTCGACCCGATGATGACGATGCGCCCGCCTTGCTTCATCCGGCGACCGGCCTCAGCGATCGCGAAATAGGCAGCATTGATGTTCAGATCGAAGCTGCTTTGTACGTCGTCGGGATCAAGCTCCAACGGATCGCCCCAAACGGCCTTGCCCGCTGATACGACCAGCACGTCGAGTTCACCTTCGCTTGCGACGGCTTCGATGAGGGCGTCGCGGTCAGTGCTGTCCACTTGTTTGGCGTTACCACCAGTTTCTTGAGCAAGCGCGCTGGCGGCTTCCTGGGAGCTGGCGAAGGTGAAGGTCACATCCGCACCGTCTGAGGCTAAGCGCCGTACGATCGCCGCACCGATGCCGCGGCTCGCGCCAAGGACAAGCGCGCGCCGGCCATCAAGGGGTTTACTGTTTTCCGCTGTGTTGAGCGTGTTCATTTTGTGTCTCCTTCGGAGTTGCTCGGCTTTCGAGCCAGAATTGAACGAGTCGTGTTTGAGATGATGGGTCTTGGGTGAGGTCAGGCTGCCTTGCGTGCTTCCGCGACGGCGGCAGTGTTCTCGTAGAACTGACCGCCGGAAACCCGCCCGTCACGCATGTCGAAGCGGGCAATGAAGTCGCTCACGGCAAGGGCCGTCGTCTCTCGGTGGCGGAAGACAAACCGGCCTTCGACGAAAACGGTATCGCCGGCATCGGTAAACTTTGAGGGATTGAATTCGAGGGATTCGAACTCCGAGAAGAGGAGCGTTGTCAGGCGGATATAGCCTTCCTTGCCCTTGTGCTCGTAGCCGGCCCAGGGAATAGCCGCCCGCAGTGTGTCATTGTCTGCGGTGCTGACAACCCAAACGAAGTGGCTATGCGCGAATTCGCTGAAGGCTCTGTCGAAGTCGCCCGCATACTGGGCTTCGAGAAAGCCTTTGACGGCGGCAATGTTCGGTGTGTCGGTCATGGGGTTGCTCCTTCATTTCGTGTGCTGGTGAATGAAGAAATGGCAGATGCGACCCGGTTGAAAAATACAACTGAAAAAGACACACTGTTGTTCATGGATACAACAATTGATCTGATCGAGCTGCGTGCGCTTACTGCTGTCATCGAGCGCGGATCCTTCACCGCCGCAGCGGATGCACTGGAGACGGATAAGGCGCATGTGAGCCGCATCGTCTCCCGGCTGGAAAACAAGCTCGCCGCGCAATTGTTGCACCGCTCAACTCGGCGCCTCAGCGTGACTGAGATCGGTCGCGAGGTCTATGAACGGGCGTCGGGAATCCTCGCTGCGCTGGAAGAAACCGAAGCCTCGGTCGCCAGGTCGAAGGGGGCGCCGACGGGGACGTTGAAACTGACAGCCGGGACGGAGTTCGGTTTGCTGGCGGTCAACGGGTGGATCGCGGACTATTTCAAGACGTATCCAGAGATGCGCGTCGAAGCGGAATTCACCAACCGCGTGACCGATATTATTCATGAAGGCTTCGACGTTGCGATCCGTGTCGGTGCCCTTGAGGATTCTGAACTGACGGCGCGTAAGCTTGGCGAGCTGGAATACGGCATCTTCGCCAGTCCCGCATATATCAAGAACCGGGGAGAGCCGAGTGCTCCTGAGGAATTGGAGAACCATGACATTATCATGTTCGCCTCGGGCGGCGCGGCGTCTTGGCGTCTCGTCAGAGGGCGCGAGGTGGCCAAGATCGCCGTGATGCCGCGATATCGCGTGAACAACAATACGGCCGCGATGCAAATGGCGATGGACGGGATCGGCATCGCACTCCTGCCTAAGCTCCTCGCCGCGCGGGGTATTGAGGAACGGACCCTGACTCAGATCCTCCGGGAATGGGGAAGCATACCGGTACCGGTTCACGCAGTCTTCGCCTCCAGCCGCTACATTACCCCAAAGGTGCGCGCCTTTGTCGACCTCGCGGCTGAAGCTTTCAAATCTTAGGAAACAGCATGCGCTTGCCCCTCGGGGGCGTATCTTTGCAAGGTACCGACGAGCGATCAAGTAACGACGCCAAATGCAAAGGCAAGGCTGATCTACTCGCGGTTCATGGCCGCAACACCGTCTTGCGACCACAACGTGACCGCCAATTGCAGCACTGCGAGCACGACAAGCGCCATCATGATCGCCTGAGCCCCGAAGGGATCAAGAAGAAGCGCGTCTGTTGTTCAGGTGAGTGACCGTGTCGCGCGTTTGATAATCCGCCCAGTTTCCGGGCCACTTCCCTCCTCCGCCCAGCGCGAACAGAGCGAACGCACCCAGTTAGGGCGGCTTTTCGCGGCATCGTTGAGCCAGTTACCGACAGAATCCTGCACATAGCGCGCAGGGTCTGCCCGGAGGGGCTCAAGAACCGGCAAACCGTATTGTGGCTCCTCCTTAAGCTCACGAATATGAGCGCACCACACACCGCGCGGCCGCGTCGCTTCACTCGCAAAACGGCGGACACGCTCAGAGGGGTCAGCGGTCCATGGGGCGAGCCGTTCGATCGACCTTTCAATATCACGCGCGATCAGGGGCCGTGCCGCCAACCACGCCCACTCCCGCACCCCGAAATGCCCGTCATCCGCAAAGCGCCGCAATACCTTGAGAACAGCATCCAGATCATCCCCTTCCTGCGCCACGACCGCGAAGCAGGCCCATCCGCGCACGGTGTCAGACTCATGGGATTGCAACCCAATAAGCTCTTCACCTGTAAGATTACGGGCAAACAAGTCTCCCATCACCCTGATACGCCGCGAGATACCCTCGCCCAGCACCTTTTCGACAGTGGCAATCTCCGTGCGGGCAATCTCGGGAAAGACCGCCTGCAGCAGGATCGCGAAGTCGACGGCGAGGCATTCGCTCAGATGCGTGGTTTCGGCGATACCACTGTTGAGCGCTTCAAGCCGTGCAGGCGCGATCTCAGTTGTTTTCATGGACGTCGCCTTGGGCTGCGGAATGTTGGATAGCGGAGGACGCAGCATCGGTTTTCCTCCAAATGCGCGCCAACAAGCCTTGCAAGGCAGCCTGCTCATCATCATTGAGGTCGCCGATAAGGTTCGCGATCCATTTCAAATGCTCTGCGTTCACGCGTTCTGCCGATTGACGCCCTGCGGCGGTGAGAGCGATCTTAACCGATCGCCGATCACTCCGGTCACGCCGCCGCGTAATCAGGGCGCTGCGCTCCAGTCCGTCAAGAAGTCCCGTCATCGTGGCGCGGGTAACACCGATACGTTCGGCGAGATCGTGCGGCGCGAGCGGTTTCTCTGCCATGAGCAATACGGTCAAAACCGTGAAACGCCCTTCCGAGAGGTCATGAGCCTGCAGGCGCTCGGCACAGTCTCGATCGATCGCACCAGTGAGGGCGAGCAGACTAAAGCAGGTTCGAAGCCCCGCAAGGTGCTGGGACATCTCTGACGCCGCGTCGAGGAGCGCGAGATACTTCCGATCCAGTTTTATCATATGGCCCCTTATAATAAGCTGCCATATTATTTGTCCAGTTCTTTGCGGCATTCAGGAGTAAATGACAAATTGGTTCCCGGGAATAACGTAGAATGGCAAACACAGTCCGACAAAACCTGCGACATGGACGGGAGTGGAGGCAGCCAGCCAGCATCATCGAACGGAAAATTGTCCGTTAAAACATGATGATTTGAACATCTTCAGGTGGGACACCTGTCTCGCGGCATCAGCGGGCGGGTCACACAAAGCGTGTTCACCGCCCTCGCGCCACAGCACATTCCGACACTATCTCACAGGTCTATCGTATCGCGCGGATTTCATCCTTCTCCGGGTCGGGATCTGAAATCCCCTCGCCTCGCATTCCGTACTTACTTCTCGCGAGGTACTCGAAAAGCCCGGTCGCTGTTGGCTCCTATTGCTCCAAAATGACATAATACACTGATATAATGACTATTTTCCGCACACTCTGACAGGAACCTGTCGTTCTCCAGCGACCGATCTTCATACACCTGAAATCGGTCAGCGCAAGATTAGTCCGCTCAGGACGTTTTATCCCGGAACAGAATAATGGGACAGAAGACAATAAAGGTCACTTGGATGATCGGATCGCAGGATTGGGAAACACGGCAGATTGAATTCAATGATGAAAGTTGTTTCTCAAGTACCAGTAGGCCGTACAGTCAGCAAATACGTTGACAGGCTATTTTTCCTAAATCATTTTGTATATATCGAACATATATATGTAATATCAAATATCCTA
>JBCDCU010000130.1:0-9185 GCA_039181265.1 Pseudomonadota bacterium
GTGAAACTCTTGAACTTCAACGATTTTCCAACGCGGAAATATGAAAACCATACCCAGGGGCGCTGACAGAGATTGCTCATCAAAGGCCATGTGAAACTCTCAAAAGCTTCGTCGAGCTTGGTCGACACAACACGCTCCTGCTCCCAAAGGAAGTGCTCATGATAGAGTTCGCGCAACACGCTTGATTCCGTTTCATTTCCCTCAATCGCTCGCGCATATTTTTTGGCGAGATCCTCCGGAACGCCATTCTTGACAGCATAGTCAACACCCAATTCCCGAAGCGTTCGGATGAGGACAAAGGTCTCTACCATGACGAGCTTGTTAATGTTTTTGAGTGCCTGCACGTAGTCGCAAAACTGGCGATACTTCTCTCTTGGTGAAAGCCTGCAAGACCAATCTGTCGCTGAGAAAAACAAAGCGGCGACATGCGCGCACACAAGATACCAGGAGGCCCATAGCGCTCCGTGCGCCGCCACGAGGGCGAACCGGCAGACGCCTTCCGATTCCATGTAGATGTTCAAATATCCGGACGCCCTCATCCGAAGGCTTCCGACCGGCCCGGCTGCGGCCTCTGCTTCTTTTCTGATTTCCAGATATCTCTTGTCGGATCCAAGTTCATCAACATCCTGGATGGTCTGCGCTTTTCGCATTGAGTGTTCCATCAAATATAACCAACTGTTTGAAATAAGCTTTTCTAAATTGTCTTACTTAAGTGAAGAGAAGGCAAATCAATTGAAAGATTTGAAGCGTTTGACCGTCTTTCGCAGTGTCTTGGTGAACGAAACGAGTCCTCCCGTGACTATCAAATCAAAATCGCACGCATGATCCGGGTGTTACGCCTCCCTCGCCTCTCCAATCACGATTGGAATTCGGAACGACCCAAAAGCCGCTGCTGGTTGCAAAAACTTATCTCAGTGCGGCACACTCCCCTTCGCCTCAAGGCCAGAGCATCCAAGTCACGGAGTTCGTTCATGAAAGACAAGACCGAGTATCTTCCCGATGTCACCCGCGTTGAGGTGATCAGCGAGAAAGGCCGCGATTACGTGAACCTGAATTGCCGCAATGTGCAGATTGAGTTTCAGGATGACGGCAAGACCCTCAAGATCTTCCTGAACCTTCCGACAGACAGAGCCTGAGCGCACTGTCAGACACTTAGTCGTCGCTCCGGCTCTCCGGCTCTGTCTCATGATCGAGCCTTGCGTCGCAGATCTCGGCTTTTTCCTCAAGGCGTCTTAATCTGCGGCCGAGGTCTTTTTCTTCCTGGTGGGTCATCCAGTTATCCTGATTGGAATGCCCGCGTTTTCCGCCTGATCCTTTCTGCGATTTGTGGGCCATGATCTTGTCCTTTCAGGAGGCTGATGCGCGCTTAGCTCCGGCTCTTCAACAAAGCCTGTAGCGTGGCTGTTGGAATATAAAAGCACTCCACCGAAAGCGCGCCCGCCTTATATTTCAGCAACGCCGTCATCTTCTCTTCTTTAAGGTCTTCGGCGCTAGGAGGGCGGCCGAAATAGGCTTCGTTGCAAACACCCGTCAGTGGCTTGCTGTTCAGACCCCAACCCGCTTCGCCGTCGCGCGGCGGCCAGCGTTTGCGGCCTTCTTTCCAGCAGATCGGCAGACCATTCGGCAACAACCGGACTTCCATCGGCGGCTTGGCCCCGGAAAAACGATTGCAGACATCGTCGAAGGAGACGACGACGCCGTTTTCCAATCCCGGACATGACATGGTGAGGCCCATATAATCGAAGGTCTGCCCGCCCAATCCGCGTTTCATCGCCGAAAAGGGAGGCCGGATCATATAATCGGGATCGCCGTTTCCGCAGTTCTGCAGGTTTGCGTATTTTACGCTCTCGCCCTCAAGACGGCCCGGTTTCTTCGCCTTGACGATCTCTTCCGGTTTCAGCTTCGGAAAGCTGCTTCCGCCGCCTCCGCCGGAGCCGCCCTCTCCCGGTCGCGAGACGCCCGCTAGACTGGCGTTCGTGCAGAGAACCTGAACACCGGCATTGATATAACCGCGCACCTGTCGCTGTGCTTCACAGGCGTCCGCGAGATCAATCGGGTGCAGGGTAAAGCCGCCCGTAGCCCCTGGTTCACGGCAATAATGCTTGATACCCGTCGGCTCCGGTTTCGCTTCTGGGCGTGAGCCTGGATGGTTATCATTGCAGAACCGGGCAATATCCAAAGGGCCCGCAACCTGTTTGACGCGATCCTCGTCGATCTGCGCGTCTCCGGAACAGATCACCCGGTTGCCGAGAAGGCGGTGGTTCGGGTTTCCCGTGGTAAGAAGACAGGCCTGCGCGAAGTCGATCCCCTGCCGTGTTCCGCCCTGATTGCAAACATGCTGGATCCCCCAGCTTTGCTCGTTTTTCTGATACTGGCTTCCGGGATAATTTTCGCGGCAATAGCGGCTGAAATCAGCATCCTGGTCCGCCAATGCCGGATTTGGCATCGCGCCACCAAAACCAAGAACGGCCAAAAGAACGGCCATTCCCGTTCCTGTAAAATTCGTACGTCTCTTCACGATACCAATCCCTTCCCAATCGTCTCACGGCCCGTTGCCACCGGATCGCCGCAGCCTCTTAACCGGGTTTGAGGCAAGTCTATCACACCTCTCCCGACCCGGCGCATTCGATGGTTCTTTCAATGATCAGTCGCCCGAAACTCGCGCTTGGTTCAAAAATGGATGAAAATGCCATAGAATAGCCCTTGTCTTTCCGGTTTTGAGAAGGAGGAAAGAGTTGAAAAAGCTGATCCTTTTGGCGTTTGCCGGTTTTCTTTGCGTTACCCAGTCCCATGCACAGCAATTACAAAAACCGATCATGGAAATCCCAGAAGAAGACTGGGATACCTGCTCATTCGGCAAGGTCGCCAATCTCAACCCGGATGGCGATAATTTCCTGGCGGTGCGCGCTGGTCCCGGCACCGATCATGAAATGCTCGACAAAATCCATGACGGCGAAAATGTCTGGATCTTCAATCATGAGGGCCCATGGATGGGGATCGTCTATGGCGCGGACGGCATCGATTGCCCGCCCGTGACAGCCCCGCGCGAATATCAGGGCCCCGGCAAGAAGGGCTGGGTTTTTCGAAAAATACATCAGGCAAATCGCGGGCTAGAATGAACAACCGCCTTTTCACCAAGCCACCCATGAGAGCGCACCGCGCCCTTATGTTTGGCGCTCTCCTTGCGCTCCTTGCCTTAGTGACGAACCCCGCATCCGCGGACGATATCGTCTGCCCGCTCTCCGACGATGAACTCAGGCAGAAAATTCAACTGACCGCCCAAAAGAATGAAATCGCCGATTTTGAGAATAGGCTGACGACAGCGCTTGATCGCCGCATCATGCTGGACAGCCGGGATCGCGATATCCACGCAGCGAAATACAGGATCAGAAAGATGCAAACGGTCCCGACGAGCGATCTGAAGATCGGGCCGACGAAGCTCTTTGGGCTCGGCGAAGGAAAACATTACGACAAGCTCTGGATCGGGACGAAAGACTGGAAAGTTGAATTCGTCCGAGGCGAATACGAAAAGCAGACCAAACACAAAATCAACAATTTGAACTACCTGCCGCAGGAGTCGATGGCGCACCTTGTGAAATGGGCGATCAAGCGGAAGCAGGCCGAAGTGAAAAAGTTGAAGGGTGTTCCTGGAGACACGAACCAGGCGTATATCGATGTGAAATCGCTCAGAGAAAAACTGAAAGCTTTACGCGCCGCGCTCGCCCATACGAAAAAGCAAGTCGCGACCGATGTCTGGCTTGGAAACTGGCAGCTCAGGGTCACCGACGACACGATCGGGCGAACCGGCAAAATGACTTTCAAGGTAAGCCGGATTGGCGATACATATACGCTTCAGCCGTCAGTCCCCTTCAGCGCCACGATCACCGAGATGGGGCAGAATTCCATCGTGTTCAAACTTTCCGATCCGCTGTCATCCACCTATCGCCTTTCTTTAAACGGCCGCGACGCGCTCCAGGGCAAGATGACACTGCCAGAGCATCCGCCAACGGCAACGATTACCGGCGAGCGCGCTTGTGTGACGGCAATCGGCCCGGTCGAAAACTGAGCGGATCCGGCCTTTTTCGTAAAACGTCACGCGGCCTCGGCAAGAAATCGTCAACCATCCCGCCAAGGTGCTGGTTTGTTCGTCCAGCGGGTAAAGGTTTCAAAAGGACGGTCGGCTATCCTCTTGTCATACTTTTTGTTGTTTGAGTTTCAAGGATCGCAAAGCCATGGCAAATTTCGGAAGAATGAGCTCTGATAAACCCCGCCGCGAACCCTACGAGCGTCCCGTCCCTCAAAAGGAACCACCGCAGAAAAAGCCACCCAAAGAGGCGTCGCTCTTCTCCGTCTGCCTCTATACATCGCTTGGCCTCTCTGGGTTTGCCATGCTCGGCATTCATCGATTTTACGCAAAAGGGATCATCAACGGTCTTCTTTACCTCGCGATCTTCATCGGGATCGGTGCGATCGGGATTACGCTTGGCGTCCATGGTGTCGAACCCCTCGGTCGCACAATCTGGAATGTCATGATTTTAGTCGGCGTAATTGCCTGTATAGAATGCTGCATCTGGGGCTTTTGGGATTCCGTGCGGATGATCAGAAAAGGCCACTGAGCTTCCGGTGGGAATGCGGCGTTCGCTTGGCGGTCCAATGACGTAGCCTTTACCCACAAAGTCAATCCAGAAGTCGCAAAGACGACCACCTTCTCCCAGTCACCATCGCGACACGAAGGAAACTAGCGGACGCCCCTACCGGAATCCTGAGGTGGATTGCCCTGGGACCGAACACTTAGACTCCCGGCCATATTCTTAAAAAACGTGAGTGAAGTGATGATGATTGTCTTACGCGTCGCAGCACTAGCATGCGCCCCACTTTTACTGTTTGCATCTGGAACACCCGCTCATGCGGTTTGCAAATTCATGCCTCCGAAAAGCACCGTTTCCCTCTGCTCGGACGACATACTGATTGGCCCCATGATCGACGGGGTAAGGCGTCCACTCGTTGGGGGCGTCAGTGCTCCGATCTATAGGGAGAGCGACAAGGAATGTATTGGTCTGATCTCCTGGCCAGTGCACTATAAACCGGTCGCGAAGATCACATTAAATGATGGGTGGTGCGGTCATGAAAGCTGCGAAGCCCTCTTCCTCTATTCCACGCCGTCCAGCGAGAGAGATTGGACACTCTTTTTCTGCGACGAAACGCCGGACGAGACTGTCTTGACGATTGAACCCGGACCCGACGGCATGTGGCAAGCACCGGTTACACTTGTCTCGAAGCAAGGAAGTACAATCGCGCGACTGGGCAGGCTCCCGAAGACAGAGGATGAGGATCCCCAGTAATCCGATTTACCAGCAAAAACCGGAAAAGCGGTCGCTTAGCCAACTCTTGAATTTCGCGTCGTGTGAAACAGGAGATGATTACCTGCCGCTGTTCCCTTTCTGTAAAGCGCCTGGCCGAGCGCCAGTTGGCGGGGCTCCCAATGGGCGAGCGCCTCATCGACATCCGGATACTGCTCTAAAGCATCACCCAGTGTGAGCGCGTTTGACGCTGCTTTTGATGTACTTGCCGCGGTATGCGGACGGGGAATGAACGCGGCATCGCCAAGCAAGACGACACGGCCTTTCACCATTCGATCCACTGTAAGATCCCGGATTGCCTGTGCGAACGGTTCTTTCGTTGCGTGGACGATCTCGCGAAACTGAGGTGGCAGGAGAGCGTCGGCATCAGCATAAACATGCTCGACCCATTTTTCCGCAAGCTTTCCTTCCGGCATGGAGAAACCACGATACCGGCCGTCGCGATCCGTCATGATGTCGCTCAGCGTTTCGTCGTCGGCTACGCGATACCAGACATAATTGTAAAGGCGATGCCCGGGCCTTGTATCCGCTCCCTCGCCCGGGACCAGATAGCCGAGCATGTGCGAGCCTGCACTGTTTGCAAATGCAAAGTCGCCATGCAGTCCCTCTCTCGCTAAGGGCGGCATCTCATCTTCAGGCACAAGCCCGCGCCATGCGAGATATCCGGCATAGGCAGGCTCCGCCTCCGGCCAGAGCAAATGACGAACCGTCGATCCATTGCCGTCAGCGCCAACCAGGAGATCGGCTGTTGCCTGTGTTCCGTCTTCAAAAAACGCCGTGACGGTCCCTGCGGCTTCATCCTGCTTAAGGTCCTTCAAAACCTTTCCCTGAAGATAGGTGCCACGGAAGGCTGACCGCATGGTCGTATAGATCAGCGACCATGAAGTCTGGGTCTGCGGGGCGATCTGCTTGCTTTGTATGGAACCGTCCGGACGGAAGACAGTGCGGCTTCTTGAACCGACACCGAGCTCGATTTTACCGGTATCGACGCCTGCCCTGCGGAAGACGTCCACTACATCTGGCTGAAGCACAATCCCGCCGCCACGGCTATCAAGATCATGCTGTGAGCGTTCATAGATCGTCACGGACCATCCGGCCTTTTCGAGTGCGGCCCCGGCAAACAATCCGCCAAGCGATCCACCGATAATGATTGCCTGTTTTTTCTCTTTCTTGAACATCGTCTTGGTTCCTTTCAGGCCGCCGATTTTAAGGCGGGGATCGCGTGTTTGAATGTCTGAAAAGACTGCGCGCCGGAGACAATCAGGCACCAGGGACAAATGAAATCCGACGTCATTTTGATATGAACAGACATTGTTGTTTCCTTTCGCGAAACAACTTGGCCCCTTTCACCTTGAATGATAATTAGGCTTTTATGGATATCTTCATTGCGCTTGACGCAACGCTCTAATGGACAGGTTTGCGGCCATGTCAGCGTTTATCGCGGTTGTCGAGCATGGCGGCTTTGCGCCCGCCGCTCGACGGATGGGCGTCGCCACATCCTCAGTCACGCGGCAAGTGAATGCGCTCGAAGAGCATCTCGGTTCGCTCCTCGTCAATCGCTCGACACGAAACATCACGCTCACCGATGCCGGGACCCGATATCTTGAAGACGCCCGGCGCATATTGGGAGAACTTGAAGAAGCAGACCGCGGCGTCAGTGAAGCCGAAGGGCCTTTGAGCGGTGTGCTCCGGGTCAGCCTGCCGATTGCATTTGCGCGTTTGCACATTGCTCCGGCAATTCCGGATTTTCTTCGCAAATATCCGGACGTCGAACTGATGCTCCTGACGACCGACAGTATGGTCAATCTGGTAGAGGAACGGATCGATGTGGCGATCCGCCTTGCGGCATTGGAGAGTTCAGCACTGATTGCCAAAAAGCTTGCGCCGCACCGGCGCGTCCTTTGCGCCAGCCCCTCTTATCTCGAGAAACACGGCATCCCGGACAACCCGCAGGCGCTCACAGCCCATAACTGTCTAACATTTGATTATGAGACCGGCAGCCCGGTCTGGACCTTCAAGCGCGGAAGTGAAACCGAGACAATCCGTGTCCGGGGCTCGCTAAAGGCGACAAGCTCGGAAGTCTTGAGGGAAGTCGCTCTTGGTGGAACCGGGATCATCTTGATGCCCACATGGCTCGTCGGCCCCGACGTCACAGCCGGGCGTCTGGTCGAGGTGCTTGCCGATTGGGAAGCCAATCCGGTGCAAGGGCAAGGCTCGATTTCAGCTGTATATCTGCCGAACCGTCGCGGCGCGAAGAAAGTGCGCGCTTTTGTCGAGCATCTCTCGGGCGCCTTCGGTGCGCCTCCATATTGGGAGTGTGGGTAGCCTACCCTCAATCTTCAATTGCATAAAACGCAATGGTGATATCCAGAATAAGCCTATTCTGTATTTTTGAGTAGATAATAGATGTCTGGGCAACCGACCACCTAAGGAGTTGCCCTGATGTCCAAGACCTTTATGTTGCCCGCCCTCCTCGCGGCTACCGCCTTATCCGGCGCATATTATGCCTATCACAACGGCCTGATTGATCACGCATCGGCAAGAGTTAAGCCGACCGAGATCACCGCGCCTTCCGCCCCTCAGGTCGTTTTCGCCCATGCAAGGCAGGAACAGGTGAGCGAATGGGATACCTATCCCGCCCGGTTCGAAGCAATCGACAGTGTCGACATATCAAGCCGGTTATCCGGCCACCTGACAGCGATCCATTTTCGCGAAGGGGATATCGTCGAAAAAGGCGAACCCTTGTTCACTATCGATCAGCGCCCTTTTCAAGCTGCACTCAGCCAGGCCCGCGCATCCGTTGCAGAAGCGGAAGCGCGCCTTGAACTTGCAAACACGCAGCTTCAACGGACCCAAAGGCTCGTCGCCCGCAAGGTGATCGCTGAAGCGAAAGGCGACCAGGATTATGCGGAAATGCAAGCCGCCACCGCCAATCTCAAGGCCGCCAAAGCCCGTTTGCAGGAAGCGGAACTCAATCTTGAATATACCCTTGTTCGCGCACCGATTACCGGGCGGGTCGATGAAACCCTTGTCGACTTGGGCGCTCTTGTGCGCGGTATCAATTCCGGCGCCACACACCTCACAACGATTGTCGCCCTCGATCCGATCCATCTCAACTTCGAAGTCGATCAAAACGCGATCCTGAAATACCAAAGGCTCGCCAAGAATGGTATTCGCGAGACGTCAAGATCAGCGGCAACACCCGTGCTTGCCGCTTTGCCGGACACCAATGAATTCATCCTCAAAGGCGCGGTCGATTTCGTGGGGAACCGCATCGATCCGTCAACCGGAACGATCCGGATGCGCGCACGTCTCGCAAATCCGGATCATTCTTTGACACCCGGAATGTTCGCGCGGGCGAAACTTCTTGCCCGCAACGACGCCGACACGATCCTGGTACCGGATGAGGCCATTGCGGTCGAACAGACCAATCGCGTTGTCCTCGTCATTGGCGCAGATGACCGGATCGAAAGCCGCGTTGTCGAAATTGGACCCCTCTTCAAGAATATGCGGGTTGTCCGCGCTGGTCTGAAGGCCGGTGAGCGTGTGGTTGTCGAAGGCCACCATCGTGCGCGTCCCGGCGAAACCGTTTCCGCGATCGCTCACACCAACAAAGAGCGCCTCGCGCTCGCTCAATAAAACCCGAAAACCGGAAGGATCACTGCCATGAAAATTGGACACTTTTTTATTGAGCGACCCGTCTTCGCGATCGCTCTTTCCCTCATCATTCTCATCATGGGGACGGTTGCAATGACCCGTCTCCCGGTGAGCCAGTTCCCCGACGTTGTCCCGCCGACAGTCTCTGTCGTCGCGACCTATCCTGGA
>JBCDCU010000131.1:0-9172 GCA_039181265.1 Pseudomonadota bacterium
CCGCGTCAGCGTCTCCAACTGGGAATCGGGCCAGACAAAACCCGATGCGACGAAACTTCCCGAGCTTGAAAAGCTCCTCAATGTGGATCTCACGCCCCATATGACACCAGGCTGGGCAGAGATTGCGCGCAAGCACGGCGAAGGCCCCGGCCCGATCAATGTTGCAACGATCATCCCGCGGGATGCCAAAGATTTTGACCCGAATTTATATTATGCCGCCCATACGCCATCAGCCCGAATTCCCTTGTTCGGCCAGGTCGTTGGCGGGATTGACGGAGAATTCGAATTGAACGGAAATCAGCTCGATGATGTGCTCCGCCCGCCGAATATCACCACGGATGACGCCTATGCGGTTCTCGTCCATGGGGAGTCTATGGCGCCGCGTTTTGAGGATGGCGAGATTGCCTATATCGACCCGAAGCGCCGGGTGAAGAAGGGCGATTATGTGGTGGCGCAAATCCGCAATCCGGATGGCGACGCGCCGCTTGCCTTCATCAAACGCTATTTGAGCTGGAATTCGAAGGAGCTCATTTTGGAGCAGTTCAATCCGGCGAAGGAATTGCGGTTTCCGCATGAAGAAGTGGTGTCGGTCCATTTCGTCGCCATGAGCGGGCCGAGCTAGGGGGCGGTTGTTGCTTGGGTTTGGGAGTGCGTAAGCGAAGCCAACTCGGAACGCGGTATAGGTTTTTATCAACCCCCACCCCTGCGCCCCCAGGCTGCGCACCGGGGCCAAGTGAGCGAAGCGCCGAAGATAACTGAATCTAAGCGGAGGCTACTACGGTAATCCCGTTTGGGGATTGCGGTCCGGCCCGAGGGCGGGGGCGAATGCGCCCGCCCAGTTGGGGCGGGACGGGCACACTCCTTGCGTTGGATTACGTGGCTCGCATTCTCATCGAGATGGATCAGCAATTTTGGTTTTCGAGAGACGAAGGTTTTCCCTCCCGTTCCCCGGGCTTGACCCGGGGTCCAGAAGAATTGCTGCCAAGAACACTGGGTTTTGTTGGTTTCAGTGCGCTTCCGCCGAAAGAACATAAGACGAGACGGGCTTTCACTTCTCAGTCCAAACATCAAGCAAGCGGACCACATGCTCTGGACCCCGGGTCAAGCAACTGTCGTTGCGTGGTTTTCGTTCGGGTGATTTTTTTGCCAGGTTGTTTGTGCTTTGACGATTGCGTTGATGGTGACGATGAGTTTGCGCATGACGGCGACGATGGCGACTTTGAAGGGTTTCCGATTTCGTCTGAGGCGTTCATAGGTGGCGATGAAGGGTGCCTTTCTGGCTTTGATCGCACTTAGGGCTGCCATGTAAAGGACCCGCCGGATTGTTCCGCGTCCGCCCTGACAGCGCCCCGGTCGGGAGCTCTTTCCCGATTGTCTTGGATGAGGTGCAAGTCCAGCGAGGCTCGCCACCTGACGGCTTGAGAGCGTGCCGATCTCCGGCATTGCGCCGATGAGTTCAGCGGCAAGCACCGGCCCGGCACCGGGAACGGACATGATGCGTTTTGATAAAAGCGCGGATTGCCGATCTTTTTCTATCATCGCCTTCATGGAGCGCGTGAGCGCCTGGATGCGCGCGGCCAGATCATCGATCACGTCGCTGAGGACAGGGTCCATCTCGCCGCCGCACATCATCTGTTTGAGGCTCTTCAATTGTGCCACCATGGCGCCGAACTGCCGGCGCACTGTCGCTAACTGTCTGATATTGGATTGCATTCTGCTTCTTGTGGTGGGCGCGCGGTGGCGTGCTGCAACCGGCAGGACCTCGGCAATGGCAAGCGCATCAAGGCGGTCGGTCTTCGCCCGCTTGCCCTTGAGCCTTGCAAAGGCGCGCACATCGCTTGGATGCAGGCAAAAGCATGCAAGGCCTGCTTCTGAAAGAGCGACGATGACATTCGTCTCAAGCCCGCCGCTAGCTTCACAGCCATAAACGCTATGCCCGTTTTGCGTGCGCGCAATCAAGGTGGCGATCCCGTCCGGCGTATTGGGAACATGAAAGCAATCTTGGCTTGGGTGGCAGACGACATCGAGCCTGTCCTTGGAGACATCGATGCCGACAAAGGTCGAGGAGTGTGTCATGATGCGTGTCCCTGGCTTGCAATGCGGGGTCGTGGTGATGCACGCCCCTTTCAACTGTTCGGGGAACACCAGTGGTGGGGCCTTGCTTGACCTCGGTCTTAAATGACCATCCCGGGAGAACGGCCTCCCACACGGCGGCTCATGGCCATATCCCCATGAGCCGCTCAATCCTGACACAAATCATCAATACAAGCCCGGGAATGCTGTGGAAGGTAGCCGGCTTATCTGTTCTTTGTCCGGTGCGTTAGCGCCGGATTGCGCCCGTCCCGCCCCAACTGGGCGGGCGCATTCGCACCCACCCTCGGGCCGGGCACAATCTTTAAACCGAGTCTAATCGGGCTATACGAACTGACGGCTCCGGAACTTAACACCGCGCAATACCCCTCAGCACCAAGTCCGCGGCGCGTTGATGGATATCCCGCCTCTGGACGCTCTTATGATCGGTAAAAATCTCCTCTCGTCCAATGAGAGAGCGATCGGACGGGAATTCCAGAAACGTGTAATGGCCGACATGGTCTCCAAGATCATAGTGTTTGAAGGCGCTGTTTTGAGCGGTCAGCCAGTCGGCGCAGTGAAGTGTCGGTGCTTCTTGATCGGCGCCGCCGGTCAGAAGCGTAACGGGACAGGCAATCTCAGCGACGGATTTCCTTGAAAACGCCCGCACAGGCGGTGCTGCGGCGATGGCGACCACTGCCCTCACCCGCTGATCCCGATAGTCGTCGCTTTGACGCTCCCAAGACTGGCGGAAAGCATCCGACGTCTTCAGAAGCTCCGGGACATTGTTCCCGACATCCGGGAATTCCTTGGGGCCGGTCTCTTCGATCCCGCAGCCCTTTTGCCAGGCTTGGAAAGTCTCCATAAAGGTGCGCGCGCCCGCCAAAGCCAGCACCGTATAACCGCCAAGCGAAAATCCGACAGCGGAGACATCATCCCGATCGAGCCTGCCTTTAAAGATGCTGTCTTCATCGAGTGCACTCAGAAGAAGGGAGAGATCCGCGGCGCGCTCCCACCAGCATAGAAAGCCTTCGGCCCGATAGGGTTCCAGCCCGGTATTGCCGTGATGATTGGCGGCAAGGACGACATATCCCTCATTGGCGAGGAAACGCGCCAGCCATCCGAGGCTTTCAGCGGTTCCGCCGGTTCCGTGCGAGAGGAGAACAACGGGTAAGCGACCGGTTTCTTTGACCGGCGCATTCAACGCCACGTCTCCGAGCGCAAAGAAACTTTCGGGCGGAGGCTCAATCGATAATGGTTCGTCCGCCGGATACCATGCCGACCAGGCAATCGGCCGCGCGCCATCCTGCTGCCAATTGGATCGCGCGGGATCGGTGATCAGGCCGGTTCGGTATCCGCAAAGCGCCATGGGTCCCCTCCTCAGCGAATAGGCTCACACAATTGGTAGCGCACTTTCAATCCGCTTGTCCGACGCATGAGTGGCGGGCAAAGGTGCTCAGGCCCTCTCCGTTAGAAGCTTCAGCCCTGCGAGGGAAAAGAAAACGCCCAGGGTTCCCTGTATAAGCCGCCGTGCACGGCTATAGGCCGCGACCATGATGGGCGTTGAAAATGCCATGGCGTAAAGGGTGTGCGTGATGATCGACAACAGAAAGATGCCTATGACGATTGTAACCGGTACCCAAGCGGGCGTTTCGGGCTGAAAACCGAGGGATATCATAGCGACCCAGAAAAGAGCCGCCTTGGGATTGGTCATCTGCACCGTGAAGCCACGCAGTGCGTATCGGATCGCTGGAAGCGGTTCACCCCCGCCTTCGTGGGCGTCCAGATCATGGAGTGCCATGGCTGACCTGAACGCCTTGTAGCCCAGAAAGATCAGATAAAGGCCGCCGACCACTTTGATCACGAGAAGCGCCGATGCGTAAGCTGAAAACAAAGCGGCGAGGCCAAATGCCGTGAGCGTTCCCCATGTGAGGGAACCGAATGCCACCCCCAGCGCAAGCGCGACGCCTGCCCTGCGGCTCACGCTCATCGATGTGCCGATGATAGCCAGAATATTCGGCCCGGGACTCGATACGCCCACCAGAAACACAGAATAGGCAAGCAGAATGCCCGGAAGATAGAAAAGAAACTGGTCCATCAAGAAAACGCCCCCTGAGAGGGGTATCGCAGAAGATCGAGGAAATGGCGAGAGGGCGGCTTATTTGCGGCTGGTTTCTGTTCCACTCGCGCCGCGCAACCGTCACTTTATCCGGTGCGCAAGCGCCGGATTGCGCCCGTCCCGCCCGCTCTAATGTGCCTTGGGGGTCGGGCGCGGTCGCCGACCCTCGTGACGGGCACAATCCTTGGCTAAGACGAGCGGTTTGCACGTTCGTTGTGAGACATAGACACTTTCAGTTCTTGAGGTTCGAAGGTTTTCTCCTCCAGTTCCCCGGGCTTGACCCGGGGCCCAGAGCGATGACAGCCGTAGACCGGTTTGTGCGATTGTTCCTTCGGTCTGGTTAGGCTGCGTCCCGAGCCAAAGCTCGCTCCAGATAAAAGCTAAATCCTTCGCGGTCGTTGCACTATTTTTCTGGACCCCGGGTCAGAGCCCGGGGAACCAAGTGGCAGGGTATGGGTTTTAAGTGTGAAACACCTCCTCATCCGATGCGCATGCATCGGATTGCGCCCGTCCCGCCCGATCTGGGCGGGCGCATTCGCACCCACCCTCGGGCCGGGCTGCAATCCTCGGGTTTATTCAAGCCGTTCGGGGAGAAAAGCTCGCAGGCAAAAGGCAATGAAGCACGCACCTTTTCATCCTCGGCACAAGCGCCGCTGCCTCCTCACACTAACACCCTCACTCCGTCAGGGGTTTCGATCGTCGCGGAAAGCCGCATGTCCGGCGCGGTTTTAAAAACAACCCGGTCATCCTTAAAACCGCCATCCAGAAGATGCGCAAGCTCCTCCGCTTCAGGGTGGGCAATGGCAAGCTCTAAGAGGCGGCAACCGCGATCCCCCATGCGGCCTTCCGGATGCGGGCCTTCGGGCCATTCAATGAACGTTGGATATGCTCCCTCCAACGGCATTTCGCCTGTATCGGCAATCGATATCAGCCAGGTGAGATCGCCACGCGTAATCCGCGTCGCCCGGCCACTTTCCGGGTGCGCACGGGTGAGCGCGCTTTCAATGTCATCGGTGCCGAGAACCCAGGTCTTCAGAACCGGATTCCCGTCAAAACGATCGAGATCGAACCATCTCGGCCTTTCCGGTGCTTGTGCTTCCGGATCAATGGCAATCACCTCGAGAAACAGATCGGAGCCGAGCGACAGAAGCAGATTATGCGTTCCCATCTGCCGGTGCCTACCGCCCTCGGGCATATCGATCCCGAGCGTTGCTTTTACATGGGCTGCCCCCTCCTCAAGGGTCCGCGCAAGGACGGTGATATGATCAAGCCTGAACACTCACGATCTCCTTCATAATTATCTCAGAAATGCGTTGAGCGCGTCACGCGTCTCTAAAGGCGCTTCTTCCGGGATGAAATGCCCGCTCGGCATCGGCTGGTAAGTGGCGTCATCGCACCAGCCGTTCCAGATCGTCTCGACGTCAAAGTGGCGGCCAACGACGCCCTGAGCGCCCCACATCACCAAAGCCGGGCATGCGATCTTGCGCCCGGCGTGCCGGTCCGCCTGATCGTGATGCCGGTCGATATGGAAGCCTGCGCGAAAACACTGGCACATGGCGTGGACCGCGTCCGGCGCACTGCCCGAAGCAAGATAAGCTTCAAGCGCCTGTGGATCATAATCAACGACCTGATCGGAGAGCCCGTTCAAAATGAGGCTGGTAAAGCCCTCGGCGTCACCCGCAATGAGGCGTTCCGGCACCGGATGATCCTGCGTCAAAAACGAGAAATAGAAGTAATCCTGTGCGATTTCGGCGGTGAGGTTCTCATAAAGATCAAGCGCCGGGATAATATCCATCACCACAAGGCGGCTCACAGCTTCCGGGTGATCGAGGGCAAGCCTGCGCGCAACCCGGGCGCCGCGATCGTGCCCGACCAGCATGAAGGATTCATGCCCAAGCGCTTTCATCACCGCCAGTTGTTCTGCCGCCATCACGCGTTTTGAATAGGCTTCTACCCCGGCCCGTTCATCCGGTTTGTGGCTTTCGCCACGCCCGCGAAGATCGGTCAGGATGACGCGAAAGCGTTTGGCGAGGTCGCTTACCACATGGTGCCAGCAAAGATGGGTCTGAGGATCGCCGTGGATCATCAAAAGCGGCGGGCCGTCGCCAGCACCGAGCGTCAGCATTGCGCCGTCATCGGTCTCGACAAAGCGGCGTTCGAAGCCCGGCAGGAGCGCGCGGTCGGCCTCTTCAAAGATGCTCATTGATCCAAGCCTTATAGTCTGAGATCGCTGCTTCATCGCGCTTGAAGAACGACCAGCGCCCGATCCGGTTCACTTCGAGAAGCCCTGCCCTCGACAGGATTTCGAGATGGCGGCTCACCGTCGGCTGCGCCATGCCGAGCTTTTCTGTGATGAGGGTGACGCAGACACCGATCTCGGAGGGTTTTCCTGTCTCCTGATGGGAGAAGTGCCGGTCCGGCTCTGTGAGCCAGGAGAGGATGAGGAGGCGCGCATCGCTTGCAAGCGCTTTCGATTGGTCGAGCCGGTGGGTCATAAGGCTCATTACATCGTTAAATAGCTATGAGTCAATCTGTGGACTGAGAATTGCTCAAGGGGGCCTTCCCTACTGGATCCCACAGGTCTTTGGGTTCGAGCCTTCGGAAACAAGCGGAATGGAATGGGGCAATGTGGTGGCCATTTCTTTATCCGGTGCGTTAGCGCCGGATTGCGCCCGTCCCGCCCCACCCCTCTAGTATTTTGGGCGCAGGCGCGTTCGCACCCACCCTCGGGACGGGGCGCTATCCTTGGATTGGATGACACGCCTAGCATGCCCGTCGTGATACATAAACCACAACGGTTTTTGAGATCCGAAGGCTCTCTCCAGCCGTTCCCCGGGCTGGACCCGGGGCCCAGGAAAAGTCCCGCCGCTCAAAAAGCGTTTGATTGATTACATAGACGTTGCAGCAAATGAAATTGAAACGAGGGCACCTATTGCCTGAGTTTCGAAGGAACCACGCGAACAGCCCGTCCGCTCTGGACCCTTATTCGAGGCCTGAGATGCTATGGATGGATTGGGGCGCCGCCCGGGGAAACAAACGGGATAGAATGGAGTTTTGCCGCAGGTACTCCTGCTGCAAGGCCAACCACCCTCACCCGGCTTCGGCGATATTCTTACCAGGAAGGGGTGCCGGCGACGCGCTCCGACCGGCGACTTCAAGCCGCGCCATATGCACGCTTGCAAAATCGAGATAATCGCGGGCAAAAAGTGGGCGCGACCACAAATAGCCCTGCCCCATATCAACGCCAAGCGAGCGGATCGCTTCAAACTGCTCAAAGGTTTCAACGCCTTCCGCCACCGAGCGGATCCCCATGCCGTGGGCGATTTCTGAAATCGCCGAAACAATCGAGCGGTCCTGATCATTGTTGCACACGCCATTGACGAAGGTGCGGTCGATCTTGATCTCTTTCACGGGAAGATCCCGCAAATGCGAGAGCGACGCATGGCCGGTGCCGAAATCGTCCAAAGACATGTCATAGCCTTCGCCCGCAAGCCGGTCGAGGATATCCGGCGCGCCTTCCGTGACGCGCCCGACAAAACAGCCCTCGGTCACTTCCAAAACGAGATGTTCGGCGTAGATCCCGTGCGCTGAGAGCTTTTCGACATTATTCAGAAGAAGCTGCGGCGATTTTAGTTCGACCGGGTGAACGTTGATTGAAATCTTGCCGAAATCCGCGTTGTTCTCGCGGAAGAGCGTCATGTCCTTGCCGACGAGATTGGCAATCCGTCCGGACAAGGTTGGAAGAAGACCGCGTTCAGCCGCAATCGGCAAAAACCGGTCAGGGGCGACAGGGCCAAGATCCGGATCGCGCCAGCGCACAAGCGCTTCAGCACCGATGATGGTGCGCGTTTCAAGACAGATCTTCGGCTGATAGGCCATGCGGATGAGCCCGCGGTTCAATGCCCGGCGAAGCCCGCGCTCAACCTTGTCGGCGTCAACGATCCGCGCATTCAGAACCTTGTCGAAAACAACGCATCTGAGCCGCCCGAGTTCCTTTGCCCTGTGAAGGGCAAGATCGGCGTTTTTCAGGATTTCGCTTGCCTCTTCCGCATGGCGCGGATAGGCGCAGGCGCCGACAGAGCCGCCGGGATGGATCATCTGTCCGGCAATGCGCACCGGATCGGAAAGTGCCTTGATGCATTCCATCGCATGATGACCGGCCTCATCGGCATCGCGGCCTTTCAATAGAATGGCAAATTCATCACCGCCAAGCCGCGCAACATAATCATTGTCTGAGACAAGACGGCTCAACCGGTCGCCAACAACCGACAAAAGCTCGTCGCCGGCGTGGTGTCCGAAAAGATCGTTGATGTTCTTGAAATGATCGAGATCCATCATCAAAACGGAAAAGACAGCGCCCTCACGCGCGGCTTCCTCAATCTCTTCGGTGAGGCGTTCGCGGAAGGCCTTGCGGTTCGGAAGCCCCGTGACACTGTCGATATTGGCAAGACGGAAGTTCTTGTCCTTGGCAAGTTCAAGCTCTTTTACCGAAGCGGAAAGCGCGGTTACGGAAAGATCGCGCTGGCTCGCCGTTTCTCCGGCAAAGAACGCGAAATAGCCGAGAAACACCCAATAGACGACCACAAAGACGGTGATCATCCAGGCTTGCGGGAGCGCGCCCAGATGGGCTGCAATCAGCGTACTTCCAAGAATGAACGTGTTGAAACTCACCGCAGCAAAGAGCGCGCGATGAAGCATAAACGTGCCGCCCGATGCCATGCCGGTACAGGCCAGCAGGATGAGGACGCTATGGGCCTGATCGACGCCGCCGAAACCGACGGCATAAAAGACGACGAAGACCCAGGGACAGGCAAGCAGAGACGAGAGAAGGACAAGGCGGCGCGCGGCGCGTTTCGAGACCCGTTCAACCTTGATTTTGCTGGCGGCTTTCGAGCGAAAGAACAGATGGACACAAAACGATGTGGTGATCGCCCACCAGACCACGACCACCCAATTCAAATTGGCGCTCGTGCTGATCAGAAA